>NZ_CP034072.1:4521207-4821207 GCF_003855255.1 Mycolicibacterium nivoides
GACGCGGGACGTCTTCAGGACGGCGAACCGTTCCTGGCCGGCACCGCGGTCAGCCCCGTGGTGCGCATGTCCGCAACCACGGCCACCGAACTCGGTGTGACACCGGGAGATCCGGTGACGGTGAGCACCGACCGCGGTGCTGTCACGCTGCCGCTCTCGATTGCCGAGATGCCCGACCGGGTGGTGTGGGTGCCCACCAATTCCCCGGGATCAGCGGTCCATCGCCAACTCGGGGTAACCGCCGGAGCACTGGTCTCGATCAGGCGGGCCGAGTCATGACCTACCCCGACCCCACCCTGTTCGGTCACGACCCGTGGTGGCTGATCCTGGCCAAAGCGCTCGGGGTGTTCGTCTTCCTGCTCCTCACGGTGCTCTCCGCGATCCTGATCGAACGTAAGGTGCTGGGCCGCATGCAGCTGCGGCCCGGCCCGAACCGGGTCGGCCCCTGGGGACTGCTGCAGTCATTGGCCGACGGCGTGAAACTCGCTCTCAAGGAGGGCCTCACCCCCGCCGGCATCGACAGGCCCATCTATCTTCTGGCGCCGATCATCTCGGTGATCCCGGCGTTCATGGCGTTCGCGGTGATCCCGATGGGCGGCGAGGTCTCGGTGTTCGGTCACCGCACCGCGCTGCAATTGACCGATCTCCCCGTGGCGGTGCTCTACATCCTCGCCGTCACCTCCATCGGGGTGTACGGCATCGTGTTGGCCGGCTGGGCGTCCGGATCCACCTATCCCCTGCTGGGTGGCCTGCGGTCGAGCGCCCAGGTGATCTCGTACGAGATCGCGATGGCCTTGTCGTTCGCCGCGGTGTTCCTCTACGCGGGCACCATGTCCACCTCCGGCATCGTCGCGGCCCAGGATCGCACCTGGTACGTATTCCTGCTGCTGCCGTCGTTCGTGGTGTATGTGACCTCGATGGTGGGCGAAACCAACCGGGCCCCTTTCGATCTGCCCGAGGCCGAGGGAGAACTGGTCGGCGGATTCCACACCGAGTACTCGTCACTCAAGTTCGCCATGTTCATGCTCGCCGAGTACGTGAACATGACCACGGTCTCCGCCCTGGCCACCACGATGTTCCTCGGCGGCTGGCATGCACCGTTCCCGTTCAACCTGATCGACGGCGCCAACAGCGGCTGGTGGCCGCTGCTGTGGTTCACCGCCAAGGTGTGGGCGTTCATGTTCCTGTACTTCTGGCTTCGGGCGACCCTGCCCCGGTTGCGTTACGACCAGTTCATGGCATTGGGCTGGAAGGTGCTCATCCCCGTGTCCCTGGTCTGGATCATGGTCGTCGCGGTCACCCACAGCCTCCGCGAGCAGGGCTACCACAACTGGGCCACCGGCCTGGTGACCACTGCGGTGGTAGTCGTCGCGGTGCTGGCCGTCGCGCTGTGGAAGGCACTGCGGGGCAGAACTGTTCAGCCGATACCGCAGCAGAGCACCGGGGCCTATCCGGTACCGCCGCTGCCGAACGCTGGGAAGGAGGCCGTCGATGCCTAAATTCCTCGACGCCCTGGCCGGATTCGCGGTCACGTTCAGTTCGATGTTCAAAAAGACACTCACCGAGCAGTATCCGGAGAAACCTGGTCCGGTGGCACCGCGCTATCACGGCCGCCATCAGCTCAACCGCTACCCCGACGGCCTTGAGAAGTGCATCGGCTGCGAGTTGTGCGCCTGGGCCTGCCCGGCCGACGCCATCTTCGTCGAAGGCGCCGACAACACTGACGCCGAACGGTTCTCGCCGGGTGAGCGCTACGGCCGGGTGTACCAGATCAACTACCTGCGCTGCATCGGTTGCGGATTGTGCATCGAGGCATGCCCGACACGCGCCCTGACGATGACCAACCAGTACGAGATGGCCGACGACAACCGGGCGGATCTGATCTGGGGCAAGGACAAGCTGCTGGCCCCGCTGCAACCCGGCATGCAGGCGCCCCCGCATGACATGGCGCCGGGCAGCACCGACGACGACTACTACCTCGGCCGGATCAACCCCCTGACCGAGGACGTCCAGTGAGCCCCGACGTCGTGCTACTCGCCGCGAGCACGTCGACGTCGGAGGCAGTTCTGTTCTGGATCCTCGGGATCGTCTCGGTGCTGGGCGCCATCGGAGTGGTAGCCGCGCCGAAAGCGGTGTACTCCGCGGTCTTCCTGGCCTGCACCATGATCTCGCTGGCAGTGCTGTATATCGCCCAGGGCGCCCAGTTCCTCGGGGTGGTCCAGGTGGTGGTCTACACCGGCGCGGTGATGATGCTGTTCCTTTTCGTGATGATGCTCATCGGAGTCGATCTGTCCGAATCCTTCGCGGAAACACTGCGCGGCCAACGTCTTGCGGCGCTCGCCGCCGGTACCGGATTCGGGATCCTGTTGATCGCCGGGATCGGCAACGTATCGGTCACCGGCTTCACCGGGCTGGCGCAGGCCAACAGCGGCGGCAATGTGGAGGGGCTCGCCGCGCTGATCTTCACCCGCTACCTGTGGGCGTTCGAACTGACCAGCACACTGCTGATCACCGCGGCGCTGGGCGCGATGGTGCTCGCACACCGGGAACGCGTCGAGCGCCGCAAGACCCAGCGCGAACTGGCCGTCGAACGGTTCCAGGCCGGAGGGCATCCGACCCCGCGGCCCAACCCCGGTGTCTACGCCCGCCACAACGCGGTCGACGTTCCGGCCCGGCTGCCCGACGGCTCCGACGCGGCGTCGTCGGTCAGCGCCATTCTGCCGCACCGCACGATGAGTAACTCGGCGAACGGGGAGGGGTGATGCCGTGAATCCCGACAACTATCTGTACCTGTCGGCGTTGTTGTTCACCATCGGCGCGTCAGGAGTGCTGTTGCGACGCAATGCCATCGTGATGTTCATGTGCGTCGAACTCATGCTCAACGCCGCCAATCTGGCGTTCGTGGCGTTCTCCCGCATGCACGGTCAGCTCGACGGCCAGGTGGTGGCGTTCTTCACCATGGTGGTTGCCGCCTGCGAGGTGGTGGTGGGCCTGGCGATCATCATGACGATTTTCCGCACCCGCCGTTCGGCCTCGGTCGACGACGCCAGCCTGCTGAGGCACTAAGGGCGACATGACGATTCCCATATGGCTCGTGATCGCCCTTCCCGCCGCCGGAGCCGTTGTGCTGTTGTTGAGCGGCCGACGTTCCGATCGGTGGGGACATCTGCTGGGTTGCGCTACGGCGCTGGGCGCGTTCGTACTCGGGGCAGTGCTGTTCGCCCAGATGCTGGGCCGCGACGGCGAGCACCGTGCGGTCGGCGAATCCCTGTTCTCCTGGGTGCCGGTGGCCGGCCTGCAGGTCGATTTCGGATTGCAGCTCGATCAGCTGTCGGTGTGCTTCGTGCTGCTGATCACCGGCGTCGGGTCCCTGATCCACATCTATTCGATCGGGTACATGGCCGAAGATCCTGATCGGCGGCGGTTTTTCGCATACCTGAATCTGTTCTTGGCAGCCATGCTGCTGCTCGTCCTCGCGGACAACTACCTCGGCCTGTACGCCGGGTGGGAAGGCGTGGGCCTGGCCTCATATCTGCTGATCGGGTTCTGGTCGCACAAGCCCTCGGCCGCCGCCGCGGCCAAGAAGGCGTTCGTCGTCAACCGCGTCGGCGACATGGGACTGGCCATCGCGCTGATGATCATGTTCGCCACCATCGGGTCGATCTCGTTCGCCGGGGTCTTCAGCGCCGCACCGTCATTGAGCGAGTCCACGCTCACCGCGATGGGACTGCTGCTGTTGTTGGGTGCCTGCGGCAAATCAGCCCAGGTGCCGCTACAGTCCTGGCTCGGAGACGCGATGGAGGGCCCGACCCCGGTTTCGGCGCTCATCCACGCCGCCACCATGGTCACCGCAGGCGTCTACCTAATCGTGCGGTCCGGGCCGATCTTCGATCTGGCCCCGGGCGCCCAGACCGGTGTGGTCATCGTCGGCGCCGTCACGCTGCTGTTCGGTGCGATCGTCGGCTGCGCCAAGGACGACATCAAGAAGGCCCTGGCCGCGTCCACGATGAGCCAGATCGGCTACATGGTGTTGGCCGCCGGGCTCGGACCGGCCGGTTACGCGTTCGCGATCATGCACCTGCTCACCCACGGCTTCTTCAAGGCCGGTCTGTTCCTGGGCGCCGGGTCGGTGATGCACGCCATGGACGACGAGGTGAACATGCGCCGCTACGGCGGGCTGCGCAAGCTCCTGCCGATCACGTTCGCCACCTTCGGGCTCGGCTACCTGGCCATCATCGGGGTACCGCCGCTGGCGGGCTTCTTCTCGAAAGACAGCATCATCGAGGCGGCGCTGGGTGCCGAGGGCATCCGGGGCGTGATCCTCGGCGGGGCAGCAATTCTCGGCGCCGGGATCACCGCGTTCTACATGACCCGGGTGATGCTGATGACCTTCTTCGGCGAGCCGCGCTGGGATGAACAGGCACATCCGCACGAGGCCCCGGCCGTGATGACCTGGCCGATGATCCTGCTCGCGGTCGGCTCGGTGGTCTCCGGCGGTGCGCTGGCCGTCGGCGGCACGCTGTCGCATTGGCTCGAGCCGGTGGTCGGCGCTCACGAGGCGCACCACGCGATCCCGGCGTGGGTGGTCACGGTGATGGTGCTCGCGGTCGTCGCGGTCGGCATCGCGGTGGCCTACCGGATGTACGCGCGGCGGCCGGTCCCGGCCGAGGTGCCCGGCGGGTCTGCGCTGACGGTGGCCGCGCGCCGCGATCTGTACGGCGACGCATTCAACGAGGCGGTGTTCATGCGAGGCGGCCAGACCCTCACCGAGGCGCTGGTCGCCGTCGACGACAAGGTGGTCGACGGCACCGCCGGCGGGCTGGCCGCACTGGTGAGCCGAACGTCGAATGGACTGCGCCAGTTGCAGACCGGCTTCGCCCGGTCCTACGCGTTGTCCATGCTCACCGGGGCGGCTCTGGTGGTGGCGACGATCCTGGCGGTGCGACTGTGGTGAGCACATTTCCGTGGCTGACGGCGCTGTGGGCGCTCCCGACGGTGGGGGCCGCGGTGGTGATGCTGCTGCCGGCCGCGCAACGGACACTGGCGAAATGGCTGGCACTGGCGATCTCGCTGGCAGCACTTGGCCTGGCGGGCGTGATCGCCGTCGGCTTCGATCCGGCCGGCGAGCAGTATCAGTTCGTCGAATCCCACCGCTGGATCCCGTCGTTCGGTACCGGTTACATCCTCGGGGTCGACGGGATCGCCCTGGCCCTGGTCGTTCTCACGGCGGTGCTGCTGCCGCTGCTGATCATCGCGGGCTGGAACGATGCTGCCCGCCAGACCGGGCTGGGCGGCCGGGGCGTGCAGGCCTACCTGGCGCTGACCCTGGCCGTCGAGGGCATGGTGTTCATGTCTCTGGTGGCTCTGGACATCCTGCTGTTCTACGTGTTCTTTGAAGCCATGCTGATCCCGATGTACTTCCTGATCGGCGGGTTTGGCGGACACCGAGCTCAAGCTTCCAAAGCAGCGGTGAAGTTCCTGCTGTACAACCTTTTCGGTGGCCTGGTCATGCTGGCCGCGGTGATCGGCCTGTACGTGGTCACCGCGGGCAGCGACGCATTCGCATCGGGCACCTTTGATTTCCGGGCCATCGTCACGGCGGTCTCCTCGGGCGAGTTCGTGATCAACCCCGCGGTGGCGAACTTCTTGTTCCTGGGTTTCATGTTCGCGTTCGCGGTCAAGGCACCGCTGTGGCCGTTCCACCGTTGGCTGCCCGACGCCGCGGTCCAGGCGACCCCGGCCAGTGCGGTGCTGATGATGGCTATCATGGACAAGGTCGGCACCTTCGGCATGCTGCGCTACTGCCTGCCGCTGTTTCCCGATGCCTCAACCTATTTCCGTCCGCTGGTCATCACCCTCGCGGTGATCGGCATCATCTACGGTGCCGTCCTCGCGATCGGTCAGACCGATGTGATGCGCCTGATCGCCTACACCTCGATTTCGCACTTCGGTTTCATCATTCTCGGCATCTTCGTGATGACCAGTCAGGGCCAGGCCGGGTCGACGCTATACATGATCAATCACGGGATCTCCACGGCCGCACTGTTCCTGATCGCCGGGTTCCTGGTGTCGCGACGCGGCTCCCGCTTGATCGACGCCTACGGCGGCGTGCAGAAGGTCGCCCCGGTGCTCGCCGGAACGTTCCTGGTGGCCGGCCTGGCGACGTTGTCGCTGCCGGGTCTGGCGCCCTTCATCAGTGAATTCCTGGTTCTCATCGGCACATTCACGCGCTACCCGGTGGTCGCGGTGTTCGCCGCCACCGCGCTGGTGTTGTCCGCGGTGTACATCCTGTGGATGTACCAGCGGATGATGACGGGTCCGGTCCGCGACGGACTACTCGACGGTGACGACGGTGTGCGTGGCTTACATGATTTGGTGCCACGCGAACTCGTCGTCGTGGCACCGTTGATCGCGCTGCTACTGGTGTTGGGCATCTATCCCAAACCCGCGCTGGACGTGATCAATCCGGCCGTGCAGCACACCTTGACCACCATCGGACAGAGCGATCCGGTACCGAGCGCACCACCGACCATCGCCGAGGGGGGCCGCTGATCATGGTGACGCCGAGCATCGAGTACGGCCTGCTCTCCCCCATGCTGATCGTGTTCGGGATCGGGGTGGCCGGTGTGCTGGTCGAGGCCTTCCTGCCCCGTGCGGCCCGGTATCGGGTACAGGTCACCCTTGCGCTGGGTGGTTTGGTGGCCGCAGTGGTGGCGGTCGCGCTGCTGGCCCGCGAGCTGCACGGCACCCCCGGCAGGCCCGCGGTACTGGGCTCGGTGGTGCTCGATGCCCCGGCGTTGTTCTTGCAGGGCACCATCGCCCTGGTCGGCATACTGGGCATCCTGCTCATCGCCGAACGCCAGCCTGCCTCAGAGACTTCCGGCGATCCCCGCGGTCTGGACGGCTTCGCACCGCAGGCGTCCGCGGTACCGGGAAGTGTGGCCGAGAAGCTGGCTACGAAGACCGGCGTGATGCAAACCGAAGTCTTTCCGCTGACCATGTTCGCCATCGGCGGCATGCTGCTGTTCCCGGCCGCCGACGATCTGCTGACCATGTTCATCGCGCTGGAAGTGCTGTCTCTGCCGCTGTATCTGCTGTGCGGGCTGGCCCGCCGCCGCCGACTGCTGTCGCAGGAAGCGTCGCTGAAATACTTCCTGCTGGGCGCATTCTCGTCGGCGTTCTTCCTGTACGGCGCGGCCATGCTGTACGGCTACGCCGGGACGCTGGACCTGAACGGCATCGCCAACGCCGTTGTCACCAAGGCACCCAACACCCCGCTCGCGCTGATCGGTATCGCCCTGCTGCTGGTCGGGGTGTTGTTCAAAGTCGGTGCTGTTCCCTTCCATTCATGGATCCCCGACGTGTACCAGGGTGCCCCCACCGCGATCACCGCGTTCATGGCCGCGGCCACCAAGATCGCCGCGTTCGGCGCCATGCTGCGGATCTTCTACGTCGCGGTACCGCAGTTGCGCGACGATTGGCGGCCGGTCCTGTGGGCGATCGCGATCCTGACCATGGTGGTCGGCACCATCACAGCCGTCACCCAGACCGACGTCAAACGCATGCTGGCCTACTCCGCGGTCGCACACTCGGGTTTCATCCTCACCGGTGTGATCGCCGCCAACCCTTCCGGGGTGTCCGCGACGCTGTTCTATCTCTTCGCGTACGGCTTCAGCACGTTGGGGGCATTCGCGGTCGTCGGTCTGGTCCGCAATGCCACCGGCGAGGAGGCCACCGGGATGGCCCAGTGGGCCGGGCTGGGTCGACGCTATCCGATTGTCGGCGTGGTGTTTTCGCTGTTCCTGCTGGCGTTCGCCGGGATTCCGCTGACGAGCGGGTTCGTCAGCAAGTTCGCGGTGTTCAAGGCCGCGGGTGAAGGTGGGGCGATCCCGTTGGTCATCGTCGGCGTCATCGCCAGTGCTGTGGCGGCGTACTTCTACGTGCGCGTGATCGTGCTGATGTTCTTCACCGATCCACCCGACGACGCACCCGAGGTGGTCGTCCCCAGCGGGCTCACCACCGCCGTCGTCACCGTCACCGCGGCCATCACGTTCGCGCTCGGTGCATTGCCCCAGCCGCTGCTCGATCTGGCCAACAACGCCGAGACCTTCCTGCGCTGAGCACGTCGCGCGAGCAGACACATATGTACCCGACACGCCCGGAAATCAGGGACATTTGCGTCTGCTCGCGCGGGGAAAACGATGACGACCGTCCTGACAGCTGACCACGGCGCGGTCCGGGTCCTCACCCTCCATCGCCCAGAGGCGCGGAACGCTTTGGGCAGTGAGTTGATCGAGGAGCTCTACCACGCCCTGGACGACGCCGATGCAGACGAGACGGTGCGAGTCATCGTGCTCACCGGGACCGACCCCGCGTTCTGCGCCGGTGTCGACCTCAAACAGGCTCAGACGCTGGGCATGGAGTATTTCGCGAAGTTCCGGTCCCACAACTGCATCACCAAGACCGGCGAGCTCCGCACCCCGATCATCGGGGCGATCAACGGCGCGACGTTCACCGGCGGGCTGGAGATGGCCCTGGGTTGCGACTTCCTGATCGCCTCTGAACGCGCGGTGTTCGCCGACACCCACGCCCGGGTCGGGATACTGCCCGGTGGTGGGATGACGGCACGGCTCCCTCATGTTGTCGGCGCCGCGATGGCCCGCCGGCTCTCGATGACCGGAGAAGTCGTCGACGCCGCCCGCGCCGAACGCCTGGGTCTGGTCACCGAGGTGGTACCACACGGGCGGTTACTGGACCGGGCGCTGGAGTTGGCCGGTCAGATCGCCGAGGTTCCGGGCCCGACCATGGCCGGCCTCAAGGAGATCTACGCACGCGGCAGCGATCCCCTCATCAGGCCGGCACTCGCCGCCGAGCAGGCCATCGCCGGTGCGCAGACGCGCGACTTCGACGGCCTCGGCGAGCGTTATCGCGCTGTGGCCCAACGGAACCGAGGGCAGATCGACGACTAGCCCGCCCGAGCGGGTTCGATGATCGTCATTCCCGGCCCCGTGGGTGCATCCATGGCGGCCATCGCCGCACCCGCGTCGTCCAGCCCGACCCGCCGGGTGACCAACAACTCCGGCTGCAGCGCGCCGGACGCGAGAAGGTCGAGCATCGCCGGATAGTCGACGGCGGGCATACCGTGCGACCCGAGGATTGAGAGTTCCTGGGCGATCACCCGGTCCATCGGGAAGGCGGTCTGCGCCGCGTCACCCAGCAGCAGCCCCACCTGGACATGCCGGCCCCGGCGGCGCAGCGCGCAGACAGAGGCTGCCGCGACGGCGGGATGGCCGATGGCATCCACCCCGATGTGCACACCGCCTCCGGTCCTTTGAACGACTTCGGCTGCGACATCGGGGATCTCGGTACCGTTGATCAGCTCGTCGGCTCCGAGGCGACCGGCGGTGGCGAGCGCCTGCGCGTCGCGGTCGACGGCAACAACCCTGGCACCGAACGCTTTCGCGATCATCACCGCCGACAGGCCCACTCCTCCGCACCCGTGAACCGCCACCCATTGGCCGGGCCGCACCCCGCCGTGGGTGACCACGGCTCGGAACGACGTCGCGAAGCGGCACCCGAGCGACGCCGCCGCGACGAACGAGACGCTGTCGGGCAGCCGCACGAGGTTGGCCTGGGCCCGCGGCACCGCGACCCGTTGCGCGAACGAGCCCGGCAGGGTGAACCCGGGCTGCAGCTGGTTCGGGCAGACCTGGGCATCACCGGCCGCGCAGAATTCGCAGTGCCCACAGCCCAGGACGAAGGGTGCGGTCACCCGGTCACCCGCCTGCCAGCCCGATACGCCAGGACCGACCGCCACGATGGTTCCGGCGAATTCATGCCCGGGGATGATCGGCAGGGCTACCGGATCATGCCCTCGCCAGGCGTGCCAGTCAGACCGGCACACACCGGTGGCCGCGACCTCGACGACCACTCCGTCGTCGGGACATTCGGCGTCGTCCATCTCGACCACCCCGGGCAGCACACCGACCTGGGAATACATCACAGCACGCACAGCTGTGATCGTAGGCCGCCGCCCGCCAGGCTCAGCGATGCCGCTTGACGATGAAGCCGACGGTTCGCGCGCCGAGTCCCGGTAGTGCCGGTGTCGACATCTCCACCTGCCGGCGGGCCTGTTCGACGACGGGTGTCTCCGGGTCGAGCACCGACAGGTAAACCTCGTGAGCAGCAAGGGAATTCACTGCCACATCGGTATAGCCGTCGACCACCTCGCAGTGCGTCGGGTCCGGCCCGTTCTCGAAGAGCCAGGTGGGCGCATCGGCCAGACCGTCGTAGGCAGCCGCGACCGCGTGGGCGAACTCGACGTGATCACGCTGGTTCGGCGCACCGGGCGCCCACGCCGGACCGCTGTAGATGGTGATCACCACATCGGGCCGAAGCGCGACGATGGCCTCCGCGATCTTCGCGCGCAGCTCAGGGGTATCGCGGATGTTGCTGTCCGGAAAGTCCCAGAACGCCACGTCGTCGACCCCGACGATGGCGGCCGACCGACGCTGTTCCCCCTCCCGCAGCGGCCCGGCCTGCTCCGGAGGCATGCCGGCGATACCGACCTCGCCCCGTGACGCGAGCGCGTAGTGCACGGTCTTGCCCGCGGCGGTCCACTTCGCGACCGCCGCGCCGACCCCGTACTCGGGGTCATCCGGGTGCGGCACCAACACCAGCGCGGTCTGCCAATCGGCGGGAAAAGGTCGCACCGCCACCGCTAGCTCACCCGCGTGTTGTGGGCGGAGCGGATCAGCCAGCGCCCGTCGTGTTCGACGACGACATAGCTGATGATGCCGCTGCGGTCTTCCGGCTGCGCTCCCGCCTGCACGTGGTCGGGCCAGTCCCAGCGAGTGTGCACCAGCGCCACGCCCGGGGCGATCTCGGCGATGGCCTCGACCCGCTGGGTGTAGTTGCGCTTCTGGCGGACAACGGATTCCGGCACATCCAGGTGCCCCTCGACATTGTCGTCGCGCGAGGTCCACCACAGGCCGCTGTGCGCGACGAAGTCGGCATCCTCGGTGAAATACCGGCCCCAGCCCTCCATGTCGTGCGCTACCCACAGGTCGGTGGCGGCACTCATGACGGCCCTGATGTCCTGTTGATCCTTCGCGTTCACCAGACCAGTGTCGGACCGCAACATTGGTTCATGTCAACCCCAGCCCTGCGGCCGATAGGCCGCGCCCGGATGCCCAGGAACCAGCAACGGCCCGGCCCCGCCGAGCCGCTCGCGCAGGGTGGTCCGCTCAGCCTGGTCGGGTAGCCGGCCGCGACGACGCAACTCGGGTACGACATGGCGGGCGAAATCGACAAAGGTGCCCGGCGTCGTGACGTAGGCCAGGTTGAACCCGTCGACACCGGCTTCGTCGACCCACCGCTCGAGTTCATCGGCCACCTCGGTGGGTGAACCCACCACGACCGGGCCCCGACCACCGAGACCGACCTCGTGAGCCAGTTCCCCCGCCGTCCAGTTCCGGTCCGACGTGGTGAACGATGCCAGCGCAGAACGATTGGCCTCGGTCTGGACGTACTTCAGAGGTTCGTCGGGCCCGAGCTCGGCCAGATCCACGCCGGTCCAGCCGCCGAA
This sequence comes from Mycolicibacterium nivoides, assembly GCF_003855255.1. Classification (NCBI taxonomy): domain Bacteria; kingdom Bacillati; phylum Actinomycetota; class Actinomycetes; order Mycobacteriales; family Mycobacteriaceae; genus Mycobacterium; species Mycolicibacterium nivoides. The sequence continues at coordinate 4,532,795 of NZ_CP034072.1, forward strand.
CAGCGCCAATGCCCCGGCTGCGCTGACAAACTGCCGGTACTCGTGCAGCTTGGCGACAGCCAGTTCCCGGGTCTCGGCGACGATCGGCGTCACCATCGTGAACACCTTGATGGACCGGGGATCTCGTCCGTGTTCGGCCGCGGCCGCACGCAGCGCCTTGACCGGCTTGGCGACGATCTCGGGCGTCGGGCCCGACACGAACACCGCCTCGGCGTGAGCCGCGGCGAACTTGACCCCTCGCGGCGAGGCGCCTGCCTGGAACAGCATCGGGGTGCGCTGCGGAGACGGTTCGCACAGGAACGGCCCCGGGACGCTGAAGTAGCGGCCCTTGTGCTCGATGTCATGGACTTTCGCCGGATCGGTGAACACGCCTCGTTCCCGGTCGCGGACGACGGCGTCGGGTTCCCACGATGCCTCCCACAGCTTGTAGCAGACCTCGAGGTACTCCTCGGCGATCTCGTAGCGCTCGTCGTGCGGGATCTGGGCATCCAGCCCCAGATTCCGGGCGGCACTGTCGAGATAGGAGGTGACGATGTTCCAGGCCACGCGGCCGTCGGTCAGGTGGTCGAGTGTCGAGAACCGCCGTGCCAGCGCATAGGGCTGCTCGTAGGTCAACGACACCGTGACACCGAACCCCAGGGTCTCGGTGACGGCCGCCATGGCCGAAACGGCCAGTGTCGGGTCGTTGACCGGTACCTGTGCGGCATCGGCCACCGCGGCATCCCGCGATGCGCCGTACACGTCGTAGACGCCGAGCACGTCGGCCAGGAACAACGCATCGAAGCCGCCGGCCTCCAGCGTGCGGGCCAGATCCGTCCAGTACTTGAGCTCGCGGTATCGGTAACCCTGGTCTTCGGGGTGGCGCCACAAACCCGCGGACTGATGTCCGACGCAGGCCATGTCGAAGGCGTTGAGATAGATCCTGCTCATCGCGCGTCCCCGATCTCATCCCGATGCGTTTCCCGCGCGAAATAGGCCGCCGCGAACGTGATCGCCGTCAGCACTACGAAATATCCGACGATCAGCCACGGGGTGCCGCCACCTGCGACCAGCAGCGCCGCCGCGATCAGCGGTGCGAAACCGCCCGAGAGCACGGCACCGATCTGATACCCCAACGAGGCACCGCTGTAGCGCACCCGGGTGTCGAACAATTCCCCGAACCAGGCGGCCTGCGGCCCGTACATGGCGTCGTGAGCGATGTTGACACCGAACACGATCGACAACATGATCGCGATGTGGGACCCGGTTCCCGCCGCGACGAAGAACAGGATGAGGGCCACCACACCGGCCACCGCACCGAACAGATACGGAGGCCGCCGGCCGATCCGGTCGGACAGCATTGCCCATGCCGGCGTACTGACCAGGCCGATGGCCGACGCGATCAAGACTGCCGTCAAGCCGACCTGACTGCCCGCGGACGACGAATCCTGCAGGTAGGTCAAGGAATACGTGGTCAGCAGGACAAACAGGGCGATCTGCGAGAACCGCAGCCCGGTGGTGATCAACACATTGCGGGGTTGGGTGCGCAGCACCTCCAGCACAGGCAGCCGCGCCACCTCACCGCGGTCTCGGACCTCGGTGAAAACCTCGGCGTCGGTGAGCCGCAGCCGGATCACCAGACCGATCACGACCAGGACGGCACTGAGCAGGAACGGGATTCGCCAACCGTAGGCGAGGAAGGCTTCGGGGCCTGCGACGGTTCTCGTCACGTAGAAGATCGCCGTCGAGAGCAACATGCCGGCCGGGGAACCCAATTGGGTGAAACTGCCGAACAGGCCGCGGCGACCTGGCGGTGCATGCTCCACCGAAAGTAGTGCCGCACCGCCCCATTCGGCGCCCACCGCCAGGCCTTGCAGCAGCCTCAGGCCGACCAGCAGCACGGGCGCGAGCAGCCCGATCTGGGCGTAGGTCGGCAGGAGTCCGATCGCGAAGGTGCTCAGCCCCATCCCCACGAGCGCGGCGACCAGAACCACCTTGCGCCCCAGCCGATCTCCGTAGTGACCAGATATCAGGGCGCCCAAGGGCCGGGCACCGAACCCCGCGGCGTAGGTCGCGAACGAGGCCAGCGTGCCCGCCGTCGACGAGATGTTCGGGAAGAACAACGGTTTGAAGACCAGGGCCGCGGCCGTGGCGTACAGGTAGAAGTCGTACCACTCGATCGTCGTGCCGACCGCACTACCCAGCGCGACGGTGCGCGCACTCGGCTTGGCGGGGGGCGCTGAACGCGGGTCGGTAATAGTCACGTGGCCGCAGGCTATGCGGGGTCGGACCGGCCCGGAAGATTTGTCCTCAGCCTGACGCAAAGGCGTCGGACGTTACTTTCCGACGGTAGCCCCGTGCACCAGGATCGCCGCCGTCTGCGCCACCCACTCGTCGTCGAGTTCGCGTTCGGGCCACAACAGCATCCGCAGCATGGTCGACCCGCCGATGAGCTCCACCAGGCGGTCCGGGTCGACATCCGGTTGGACCTCACCCCGCACGATGCCGTCGACGATCCGGGCGCGCACGGTGACGAAAGTCCCGGCGAACCGCTGCATCACCCGGGCGTTCAGGTCGGTGTCGGCGACGACGTCGGCGACCAGTCCGGGCAGCGCCGCACGCATCACCGGACTGGTGAACACATCGCGGGCGGCACCGATCATCGCCCGGATGTCTGCGGCGATGTCGCCCGCCGGCGCCGTCAACGCGGTCGCGGCAGCGGGGAACACTGCCTCGTGCACCAACTCCGCTTTGCTCGACCACCGGCGGTACAGCGCGGTTTTCGTGGTCTGTGCCCGCTCGGCGACCGCCGCCATGGTCAGGTTCGCGTAGCCGATTTCGACAAGCAGGTCCGCGGTCGCCTGCAATATGGCAGCGTCAATGCGCGGGTCGCGGGGGCGTCCCGCTCCGGCACTCTTGCCAACTGATGATGGCTCTGCTTTCATAACGCTACTAACAGTATCGTAATTGTGGCCGTAAGGAACAGTTGAATGGCAAACGAGGCCGTGGACGCTCCTGTGGAGAACGTCGACCACCTGCAACGCTCCAGCCGTGACGTCACCACCCTGCCAACGGTGCTGTCCAAATGGCTGTCCACCGTGATGCCGGGCGGCATCGCCCCTGAGATCACCGTGGAGAGCGGAGTCGACTCCAACGGCATGTCCTCGGAGACGATCATGCTGACCGGGCGCTGGGACGAGAACGGCGAGCCGAAGGAGCAGAAGTGGGTGGCCCGCGTCGCCCCCACCGCCGACGACGTCCCGGTGTTCTCGTCGTACCGGCTTGATCACCAGTTCGAGGTCATGCGTCAGGTCGGCGAACTCACCGATGTGCCGGTCCCCAACGTGCGCTGGATGGACACCACCGGCGAGGTGCTGGGCACTCCGTTCTTCCTGATGGACCGGGTCGACGGCCAGGTGCCGCCCGACGTCATGCCCTACACCTTCGGCGGCAACTGGTTCGCCGATGCCCCACTCGAACGCCAGCGCGAACTGCAGGACAGCACGGTCGAGGTGCTCGCGAAACTGCACGCGATCCCGGACGCCGCAGAACGGTTCGGGTACCTGTCCGAGATCGATCCACCCGGCGACACCCCGCTGCACCGGCACTTCGGCTGGCTCAAGGGCTGGTACGAGTACGCGGTACCCGATATCGGCCGTTCCCCGTTGGTCGAGCGGGCGCTGCAGTGGCTTGAGGACAACTTCCCCGAGGACGTGGCGGCGACGGACTCCGTGCTGATCTGGGGCGACTCCCGCATCGGCAACGTGCTCTACGACAACTTCCGGCCGGCTGCAGTGCTGGACTGGGAGATGGCCACCATCGGCCCTCGCGAACTCGATGTCTCCTGGATCATCTTTGCGCACATGGTGTTTCAGGAGCTGGCGGGCATGGCGGGGCTGCCGGGCCTGCCCGACGTGATGCGCGAGGAGGATGTCCGCGCCACCTACCGCGAGTTGACCGGGGCAGAACTCGGCGACCTGCGCTGGTTCTACATCTACTCGGGCGTCATCTGGTGTTGCGTGTTCATGCGCACCGGCGCCCGGCGGGTGCACTTCGGTGAGACCGAGAAGCCCGACGACGTCGAAACGATGTTCTACCACGCGCCGTTGTTGCGGCGTCTGATCGAGGAGTCCTAAATGCTCGGCCCGATGGACGAATTCCCGGTCCACCAAGTCCCCCAGCCGATCGCCTGGCCCGGGTCTTCCGACCGGAACTTCTACGACCGTTCGTATTTCAACGCCCATGACCGCACCGGCGACATCTTCGTCATCACGGGCCTGGGCTACTACCCCAACCTCGGGGTGAAGGACGCCTACTTCCTCGTACGGCGCGGCGATGAGCAGACGGCGGTACACCTGTCCGACGCGATCGATCAGGACCGGCTCAACCAGCACGTCGGCGCTTACCGGGTCGAGGTCACCGAGCCGCTCAAGAAGATCCGCATCGTGCTCGACGAGACCGAGGGCGTCGCCGCAGACCTCACCTGGGACGGGCTGTTCGATGTCGTCCAGGAACAGCCGCATCTGATGCGCCAGGGCAACCGGGTCACCCTCGACGCCCAGCGCTTCGCCCAATTGGGTTCCTGGAGTGGCCATCTCGAGATCGACGGCCAGCGCATCGACGTCACCCCAGACACCTGGATCGGCTCGCGCGACCGGTCCTGGGGCATCCGCCCGGTCGGTGAGGCCGAACCGGCCGGACGTCCGGCCGACCCGCCGTTCGAAGGCATGTGGTGGCTGTATGTGCCGATGGCTTTCGACGACTTCTCGATCGTCTTCATCATCCAGGAGGACCCCAGCGGGTTCCGCTCGCTCAACGACTGCAGCCGCGTCTTCAAGGACGGCCGCGTCGAGCAGCTCGGCTGGCCGCGGGTGAAGATCCACTACCGCTCCGGCACCCGGATTCCGACCGGGGCCACCATCGAGGCCACCGCGCCCGACGGCACGCCCGTCCGGTTCGACGTGGAATCCAAACTGCCCGTGCCGATTCACGTCGGCGGCGGCTATGGCGGCGACGTCGACTGGATCCACGGCGTGTGGAAGGGCGAGAAGTTCATCGAGCGCCGCACCTACGACATGAACGATCCGGCGGTTGTCGGCCGGACCGCGTTCGGCGTGATCGACCACGTCGGACGGGCCCTGTGCACCGAGGGCAACGGTGCGCCGGTGGAAGGCTGGGGCCTGTTCGAGCACGGCGCACTCGGCCGACACGATCCGTCCGGCTTCGCCGACTGGCTCACCGTCGCCCCGTAGCCACTTTCAGGCAGCCCAGAACAGCGCCGCCGCGCCGATCGCCTCTACGAGGCAGTAGAACCAGTTGGGGTAGAAGGCCGTCCGTTCGTCGAACACCGCCGAGACGGCACGGCCGACTGCCATTCCGGCCAGTGCGGCACCGACGGTGATCAGTACCCCGGTGCGCACCTCCCCCGGCGCCACAGCCGCGTATGCCAGCACCGCGGCGATGGCAAGACCGAAGCCGCCGTACACGCCACGGACTTCCGCGCGGGCCGCGGCAGTCCTCAGGTCGTAGTCGAAGGGACGCAGAATCGCCTTCGGAGCTGCCAGCGCGTACACACCCATGCCGAGGAAGAACACCCCGGCCACGACGATCACTGCGATGACCACGGTAAGCCTCCTGTTCACGTTGTCCCGCTCAGCATGCAGACTGAACCCGTGCCTGCGCTTCCACAAACCTGCTGCCCCACGGTGTGGCTGTGGCCGGGGCAGGCGCTCTATTCCGGGCCCGGTCTCGGTCTGCAGCCGCATTCCGGATCCGTGTGGTGCTTGGCCGTCGGGGTCGACGGACCGCTGACGGTGACGGTGCAGGGCACCGCGATCGTCGCACGCAGTGTGTTGATTCCACCGCGGCTCACCCATCACCTGTCGATGCAGGGTGGGTTGGTGTCGTGCTATCTCGATCCCAGTTCGCAGCGCAGCGCGTCGTGCCGTGAGCAGTTCGGCTTCCGCGGCGGCATCGGCGTCGGTCACGCCGCCGAGGCCGTCCTGACGGCGAGGCCGGGCGACGACGATGCCGCCCGGCGCTGGCTGGACCTGGCCGCACCGGATACACCTCATCGGATCGATCCCCGGATCGAGCTGGTGGCCAAGCAGATTCGCGAAGATCCGGCGGCAGCGGTGTCGGCGCGTGAGTTCGCGGCCGCCGCGGGGTTGTCCGAATCGCGATTCCTGCATCTGTTCCGGCGTGAGGCCGGCACCAGCCTCCGCCGCTACCGGATGTGGAGCCGGCTCGTGTCAGCGGGCGCCGCCGTGGCAGCAGGGCAGAATCTGACCACAGCGGCGGCCGATTCCGGATTCGCCAGCCCGTCGCACCTGGCCGACACCTTCAAGACCACGTTCGGGCTGTCGGCGACGCAGCTGCTGACGACGGGCCTGCGCATCCGAACCCCCTGACGAGCGACCGCGCAGGTACGCGAGATACGGCGTGTCGGCGTACAGACACGGTCGCTCGCGGTGATCAGGCCACGGCGACGGGTGCGCGGCCGAAGACCATCGACTCGTCGATCCGGTCGAAGCGGTGGTCGATCGCGTCGAGCACATAGTTGTGCCGCACGTGCCAGGGCCGTTTGGTGCCCGAACGCGGCAACGCGTGCTCGGAACGCTGGATGTAACCGGCCTCCAGATCCCACGTGCGCTTCTCCGGCATGGGCGCCGCGCCCTTGTGCGGATAGGCATGGGTGTAGCCGTGAAGACCCATGTACGCCAACAGGTTCGCGAAGGCCCGGGCGGTCATGTCGGCCCGCAGCGTCCACGATGCGTTGGTGTAGCCGATGCACCAGGCCAGGTTCGGAACGTCCTCGAGCAGGAACTCCTTGTAGACGAACCGCTCGGTCGGCTTGACCTCCTGCCCGTCCACCGTCAGCCTGATGCCGCCGAGCGCCTGCAGTTGCAGGCCGGTCGCGGTGACGATCACGTCCGCGTCCACCCGCGCACCGGATTTCAGCACGATGCCCGCGGCGTCGATGTGATCGATGTGATCGGTGACGACCTCGACCCGGCCGTCACTGATGTGCGCGAACAGATCACCGTCGAGCACAAGGCACAACCGCTGATCCCACGGGTTGTAGCGCGGCTTGAAATGCACGTCGACGGGATAGCCCTCCGGCAATGCCGCCACGATCTGCTTGCGCAGGTAACTGCGACCGAGACCGGGGGCCTTGCGGAAGAAGAAATAGCTCAGCACGTGGATCATCGCGTTGCGGAACCGCACAACTTGATGGGATAGCTTGCGCGGCAGAATTTTCCGGATGGTCTGCACCGACGGAACAACGCGGTCCGCCGCCACCATGTAGGTCGGTGACCGCTGCAGCATCGTCACGTGGCCGGCCTGTTGCGCCAGCGCGGGCACCAAACTGACCGCGGTGGCCCCGCTGCCGATCACCACGACTCGCTTGCCGGAGTAGTCCAGCGATTCGGGCCAGAACTGCGGGTGCACCACGTCGCCGCCGAAGTTCTCCATCCCGGGGAATTCCGGTGTGTAGGGCTCGTCGTAGTTGTAGTAACCGGTGCCGAAGAACAGGAACCGGGCCCGGTACGTGACGGCCTGACCGTCCTGTTCGGCCTGAACGGTCCAGGTGTCGGTGTCCGAATCCCAATCCGCCGACAGCACATGGGTGTTGAACCGGATGTGGCGATCGATGCCGTGCGCCCGGGCAGTCTCGGTCAGATAGTCGCGGATGTCGTCACCGTCGGCCACGTTCTCCGGCTTGGTCCATGGCTGGTACGGGAAGCTCAGCGTGAAGATGTCACTGTCGGAGCGGATCCCCGGGTAGCGGAACAGGTCCCAGGTGCCACCGATCCGCTCCCGGCGTTCCAGCACGGTGTAGGTCAGCCCGGGGCTCTTCTCATGGACGCGGTAGGCCGCGCCCAACCCTGATATCCCCGCCCCGATGATGAGCACATCCGAGTAGTCCGGATCCGCAGCGCGACGTGCACCGTCCATGGCGAACCTCCTTTGGTCCCGCGCAGTACCACCACCCTATGTGCTCAGTCGCGCAGTGCGTCGACGATCTGGGCAAGTGAATCCACCGCGATCGGACCCGGTTGGTACAGGCAGATCCGGTCGGACACCCCGCCCACGCGGTCACGGATGTGGGCGGCGATGTCGGCTGGACTACCGCAGGCCGCGATGGTGTGCAGCACCTCGTCGTCGATGAGCGAACCCATCTCCTGCCACCGGCCCTGCTTGGACAGTGCGTTGAGCTCGGGCTGCAAATCGCCCCAGCCGTGCACCTCCAGCACAGGGCGATAGGCCGGGGTCGAGCCGTAGAACGCCAGCAGCCGTCGCGCCGCGTCGTGGTCGTCGCCGGCCGACACGATGATCTCCGGGACGATTGCCAGCTCGCGCTGGTCACGGCCGGCGGCGGCGAGCCCGTCACGCACCGCGGGCAACGTCGCCTCCTGCAGGAACCGCTTGGACCCGAACGGCATCACCAGCAGGCCGTCGGCGAACTGCGCGGTGGCCCGGGTCAGCCTCGGCCCCAGAGCGCCGACATAGATCGGCGGCGGACCGTACGGATTGTCCCGGGGAGTGAACGTCGGAGTCATCAGGGTGTGCCGGTAGTACTCGCCGCGGAAGTCGAGCCGCTCGCCGGTGTCCCAGGCCGCGAAGATCGCCCGCAATGCCGCGACGAACTCGGACATCCGGGCCACCGGCCGGTCGAACTCCGCACCGAACCGCTTCTCGATCTGGGTGCGGATCTGGGTGCCGAGCCCGAGGGTGAACCGCCCACCAGACAGGATCTGGTGGTCGATGGCCTGGTGTGCCAGGTGAATCGGATTGCGGGGGAACGCAATTGCCACATTGGTCATCAGGTCGAGATCCCCGACGGTGCTGGCCAGCGTCAGCGGGGTGAACACATCGTGTGGCCCCTCGAACGTGAACACCCCGGTGGCACCGGCCTCACGTAGGGCTGCGGCACGGCCGATCGCGTCTTGCGGCCCGAACAACGCTGTCATGACCTTCACGCGTGAGAGCCTAGACAGGTGAGCATCCCAACCAGCACCGACGTCGTCGTTGTCGGCGCCGGCTTCGCCGGCCTGTCCGCCGCCCGCGCCCTGGTCCGGCTCGGGCACCAGGTGGTGGTGTTGGAAGGCCGTGACCGCGTGGGCGGACGCTCGTCGACCACCGAGATCGCCGGGGTGCCGGTCGACCTGGGCGGCACATTCGTCGGCCCCACTCAGGACGCGGTGCTGGCGCTGGCCGACGAGCTCGGGTGCGCCACGGTGCCCACCTACGACCGCGGCAAGAACCTGATCCGGTGGCACGGGAGGGTGCGGGCCTACCGCAGCACCATCCCTCGCCTGTCGATGATGGAACTCTTCGACGTCTCCCGCATCCAGTGGCGCTTCGAACGGCTCTGCCGGCTGATCCGGGTCAATGAGCCGTGGAAGAGCCCGAACGCGCAGAAACTCGACGAGCTCACACTGGAGGAGTGGCTGCGCTCGGCGGGAGCCAACGCATCGACGCGCAACCTCATGGCGATCATGTCCCGGGTCACCTGGGGCGCCGAACCCGACGAGGTGTCGATGCTGCACGCCGCCCGCTACGTCAAGGCCGCGGGCGGGCTGGACCGCATGCTCGACGTCCGCGGCGGCGCCCAGCAGGACCGGTTTCCGGGCGGTACCCAGCAGATCGCGTGCAAGATCGCCGAGGAACTCGGAGATCGGGTGGTGCTGAGCTCCCCGGTGGGCCGCATCGAACGCCGGCCCGACGGCACCGTGGCGGTGAGCTGCGCGGCCGGCGAGGTGCGGGCACGCGCGGTGATCGTGGCGATCCCGCCCCAGCACCGGACCGGGATCGAGTTCAGCCCGCCGCTGCCCGAGCCCTACGCCGACCTGGCGGCGAACTGGCCGCAAGGCAACCTCAGCAAGGCCTACGCCGCCTATGACCGACCGTTCTGGCGTGCCAACGGCTGCTCGGGCGAGGCATTGTCCGATGAGGGGCCGGTGTTCATCACCTTCGATGTCAGCCCGGGCGACGGTGGCCCCGGCATCCTGCTGGGGTTCACCGATGCCCGCACGTTCGACCGGTTGTCGCCGGATCAACGACGCGAGCAGGCCCTGTCCGGGTTCGCGACCCTGTTCGGCGATGCGGCGCTACAGCCGACCGATTACGTCGACCACTGTTGGAGCACAGAACAATTCGCACCCGGTGGGCCGACTGCGGCGGTGCCGCCGGGCTCGTGGACGCAGTACGGCCGGTGGCTGCGCGAACCGGTGGACGCCATTCACTGGGCCGGCACCGAAACCGCAGATGTGTGGACCGGTTTCCTCGACGGGGCGGTGCGGTCGGGACAGCGAGCCGCAGACGAGGTGGCCGGGCTGCTGGCCGGCTGATTCCGCATCAGCCGATACGGCGCTGTGGCGCAACGGATTCGGTAAGACGACGCAGGTGGGCGCTGACCTCGCCCGGCCGCTCGAGGATCGCGCAGTGACCTCCCGACAGCTCCACGAACGAGGCGAGGTTCGGCGCGTCGGTGGCGATGCGGCGTGAGGCGACGATCGGCAGCAGCCGGTCTTTGGTGCTGCCGATCACCAGCGTCGGGACGACGAGGTTACGCAGCGAGATGTGCGTGGGCCCCAAACTGTCCACGAGAGCGCGGGCCCAGCCGCCACGACTGGCCGGTGGCGTGGCGGCGAAAAGTTGGTGCACGAACTCGGCGACCCACGGTTCGGCGTCGCGGCCCACGGCCAGATAGGCCACAAACCGCTTGTTCGGCCCGTCGGCGAGGCGGGGCACCGGCGTGGCACCGAAGGTCTTGAGGAAGGTGCCGGCCGCGCGGATGCGCGCCGCCGACAGCGGGGCGGGGACGGGCGCCAGTTGCACATGGCGCAGCAGGTCCCCGGTGGTGGTGTTGATCAGCGCGACCGCGTCGGCGCGGGCCGCCACCCGGGTCGGATAGCGCTGCGACCATGAGGTGATCGCGATGCCGCCCATCGAATGCCCCGCGATGATGGCCCGCTCACCGGGCTTCAGCGTGGCGTCGAGTACCGCGTCCAGGTCGGCGGCGAGGTGATTGAGGCTGTAGCGGCGACGTCCGTGCGGAGTCTCGCTGCGGCCGTGCCCGCGATGGTCGTAGGCGATGACGCGGTAGTCGGTGGCCAGATCGGCGATCTGGTGGGCCCAGACCCCGATGGCACAGGTGATGCCGTGGGCCAGCACGATCGGGTAGCCATCCTGGGGCCCGAACACCTCGGCATGCAGCCGCACTCCGTCGATGGCGCGAACCTCGACGTTGCGTCCCGGTGGTAGCTGAGGAAGGGTCATGCTGCTCCGATCATAGGCGTCGTCGCCAAGTGAAACTGGTGATTCATGAGCTTGCCGCGCCGGCGATCAGCACGGGTTTGACCACGTCAGCGGCCTTAGCGGCAGCCCAGGCGCGGTCGAAGTCGTCGAACGGGTACCGGCTCACGAACTTGTCGAGCGGAAGTTCGCCACAGCGGTGCAGATCGACGAGGCGCGGGATGAAGGTCTGCGGTTCACTGTCCCCCTCCACCACGCCGCGCACGGTCAGGCCCTTGCCCATGATGGCCGCGACGGGCAGGTCGGCGGTCAGCGCACCGAGGCCCAGCAGCGCCAGGGTTCCGCGCTCACGCAGCACGCCCACCGCCGCGGCGAGAACATCGGGCCGCGCGGTGGTGTCGACCGCGGCGGCTGCTCCCCCGGTCAGCTCGAGGATGACCGCGGCGGTGTCGGATGCGGTCGGGTCGATCGTCGCGGTCGCGCCCAATTCGCTTGCCAGCGTGCGCCGCTGCGCGATCGGGTCGACGGCGATGATGGTCCGACACCCCGCGATGCGGGAGCCCATGACCGCCGAAAGCCCGACAGCGCCGGCGCCGAACACCACGAGCGCGTCCGCGGGTCGCGGCGCGAGCACATTGAGCACGGCGCCGACACCGGTCTGCACGCTGCAACCCAGCGGCGCCGCCAGCGCCGGGTCGATCGGCTCGGGCAGGACCACCGCGTTGCGGCTGCCCGCGATCGCATAGGTGCAAAAGCTGGACTGGCCGAAGAATCCGCCCCCGATGGGCGCACCGTCTGCGTACAGCGCGCTGGACTCGTCGCGGCGGCCACCGCGCATGTTGAGGTCGGTCGACCGCTCGCAGTACGCCGGAGCATCAGCCTGGCAGTTACGGCAGGCGCCGCAGCTGGCGAAGGTGAGAACCACCTGGTCGCCGACCCGTGGCCTGGCATCCTGCCCGACCTGCACCACGGTGCCCGCGCCCTCGTGGCCGAACACCATCGGCAGCTTGCGGAAGCGCGCGGCCACACTCACGTCGGTGTGGCAGATGCCCACCGCGTCGATGCGGACCAGCACTTCGTCGCCGAGCGGTTCCCGGATCTGAACGTCGGTGAGCCGTGGATCGGCTCCGGCGTCGAGCACCACCGCGGCGCGGGCGTTGAGCATCCGGTGATGCTAACCACCGATTTGACACCTGTCACAATTGGCTGGCGACCCCACCTGAAGGAGACCCCGATGCGTGCAGCACAGATCACCCGGCTCGACGGACCCGACGCTGTGCGGGTGGCTGAGGTGGCGGAACCCACTTCTGACAACACCGTGGTGATCGACGTCCACGCGGCCGGCGTCGCCTTCCCGGACACCCTGCTGACCCGTGGGCTCTACCAGTACAAGCCGGACCTGCCGTTCACCCCGGGTGCCGAGGTCGCGGGCGTGGTGCGTAGCGCCCCGGCCGATGCCCATGTCCGCGCCGGCGATCGCGTGCTGGGCCTGACCATGTTGTCCGGCGGCATGGCCGAAGTCGTGGCGCTGCCCGCCGAGCGGGTGTTCGCGCTGCCGGACGTGGTGTCTTTCGAGGCCGGCGCAGGCATCCTGTTCAACGACCTGACGGTGCAGTTCGCGTTGCGCACCCGCGGCAGGCTGGCCGAGGGCGAGACCGTCCTGGTGCACGGCGCGGCAGGCGGGATCGGCACCTCGGCCCTGCGCCTGGCGCCGGCGCTGGGGGCCTCGCGCACCATCGCGGTGGTGTCCACCGAGGAGAAGGCCGAGATCGCCAGGGCCGCAGGCGCATCGGATGTGGTGCTGGCCGACGGATTTCGCGACGCGGTAAAGGAACTCACCGGCGGTCGCGGCGTCGACGTCGTCCTCGACCCGGTCGGCGGGGACCGGTTCACCGACTCGCTGCGGTCGCTGGCCGTGGGTGGACGCCTGCTGGTCGTCGGGTTCACCGGCGGCGAGATCCCCACGGTCAAAGTCAATCGCCTGCTGCTCAACAACGTCGACGTGATCGGCGCCGGCTGGGGCGCCTGGACGTTCTCGCACCCCGGCTACCTGCAGGAGCAGTGGGCGGAATTGCAGCCGCTGCTGGCCTCCGGCGCGGTCGCCGCACCGCAGCCCGAGGTGTACCCGCTGGAGCAGGCGGCACAGGCCATCGCGTCGCTGGAGAACCGCAGCGCCAAAGGAAAAGTGGTGTTGAAGCTGCGCTGACCTCCGACGCAGACCACGCCGATCCGCAAAGTCGAGTAGTCGACTACGCGTGTCCCGGAAAGTTCGGCCCGCCAATACTTTAAGCGGGCACGGACGCCCCCCGGTTCGCCGAAAGGAACGGCCATGGACGAACAACAGGTTCCGTTGTCGCGCCAACTGTGCGCCACGATGGCCATCCACTACAACCTGCTCAACAAGAGCGAGAGTTACCGGCAACGGTGCGATCAGTTCGAGAACAGGGCGATGGCGTACGAGTCAGGGATGCGCGCACCCAGGCGCGGCATCGTGACCATTCCCGTCGTCGTCCACGTCCTCCACAACCCGGCGTCGCCGGCCGAGAACATCAGCAAGGAACAGATCGACAGCCAGATCGCCGTCCTCAACCAAGATTTCCGGGCCACCAACCCCGACCGGGTAGGTGTGCCGGCCGTCTGGACGCAGCTGATCGCCGACTGCGAAGTCGAGTTCGAGCTGGCAAGCATCGACCCTGAGGGCAACCCGACCGACGGCGTCACCCGCACCGCGACGGACAAGACGTTCTTCACCGCCGACGATGAAGACGTGAAATCGAGTGCGACGGGCGGCGCCGACGCCTGGCCGTCCTTGGATTATCTCAACCTCTGGGTCTGCGGTGAGCTGCGCAGCGGCGGGCAGGCCATCCTCGGTTACGCGCAATTCCCCGGTGGGCCACCCGAAACCGACGGCGTCGTGATCGCGCACACGTTCTTCGGCACCACCGGCACGGTCAGCGCCCCGTACGACCTCGGACGCACCGCGACCCACGAGATCGGCCACTGGCTGAGCCTGCGCCACATCTGGGGCGACGACGGATCCGGATGCAGCGGTGGCGATTTGGTGGATGACACACCCAATCAGGCCCGGGCGAATTTCGGCAGGCCCACGTTCCCCCACGTCACCTGCAGTAACGGCCCAAACGGCGACATGTTCATGAACTACATGGATTACACCGACGACGCGGGGATGTTCATGTTCACCGCGGGTCAGTCAGTTCGCATGTCGGCGGCGCTGGAGGGCCCGCGTGCCTCGTTCGTGGCGCGCACCGCCGCCCCGGCCGAGCCGGCGCAACCCCGGGTTCTGGTCGGCGCCACGGTCGGCAGCAATGGAGCCGAAGCCCCGCAGGCATCGCCGGAACCTGCCGTCGCCACCGCCCCGGCCACCGACACGGCCGACGCGGAGGTCGGTGAGCTACGTCGCGAGGTGGCACAACTGCGGTCCGTCCTGGCCCAGATCGCCACCCTGGTCGCCCGCAGCTAGCCGGAGCAGGCAGATGCGATGAAACTTGTGCTGTTCGACCTCGGCCAGACCCTCGAAGACGGCGATGTGCTGTTACCCGGGGCGTTCGAGGCGCTGACCGACATCGCCGAACTCCAAGACGGTGACGGCAACCCCGTGCTGCTGGGGCTCGCCTCGGACTTCGACGAACCCGCGCAGCAGTACTACGACATCCTCGAAAATCTCGGCATCCGCGCCTTTTTCGAACCGGTGGACACCCACGTCACGCTGTCGGGTGAAGTCGGTGTACACAAGCCGGCCAGGGAGTTCTTCGTCAAGGCCGTCGCCAAGGCGAACCCCGCGCTGACATTCGCCGACGTCCTGTTCATCACGGAGAACCCCGCGCACATCGCGGCCGCTCGCACGCTGGGCCTCAACGCCGTGCAGGTCCGGCCGCCCGGCGGAGGTGGTGGCGATATCGGATCACTATCCGAACTGCTGCCCCGGGTGCAGGAGTTCGCCGGTGCCGACTGGGTCCGATTGGGCGACACCGTACTGCGCCGCGACGCGGCACGCTCCGCATCACGAGCCCGCCCGGCGCAGCTGCGCCTGGTGGTTCAGCACGGCCGGCTCTACCAGAAGGCTCATCCCGACGTTGCCGTGCTCTCGGACAAGGGACGCTATCTGGTGGTCGACGTGGGCCCCGACCCGTCCGATGACGTTACCGACGACGATTTCCCGTGCTACAGCGTGCGCGACGTGCCCTGGGGCAGCGCCGTTTTCGAGACCAGACGGCGGATTACCCGCGAGCCCGACCCGGCGGTACAGAAATACGTCGACGCCGTGTCGGCCGAACGGTACGAGCTCGATCTGCGCAAGCTGGTCGAGTTCGGCACCCGGCATTCCACCAGCGCGCAGTTCGGCCAGTCGGCCGACTGGGCACAGTCCGAACTCGAAGCCGCGGGCTACCGCACCCGCACTCAGACCATTGACGTGGGAGGCAGGACCAGCCGCAACGTGATCGCCGAGCGCGACGGCTCGGCGCCCACTCCGCGGGACGTGGTGCTGGTGACCGCACACCTGGATTCGATCAATCTCGCCGGTGGCCCGGCCGCGCCCGCGCCCGGCGCCGACGACAACGGGTCTGGCAGCGCAGGTGTCCTGACCATTGCCCGCGCCGTCCAACATCATTCGGGCCGGCACGATGTGCGCTTCATCCTCTTCGGCGGCGAGGAGGAAGGGTTGTTCGGAAGCCTGGCCTACGTTGCGGGCCTGAGCGCGACCGAACGGTCACGGATCCGCGCAGTGGTCAACATGGACATGATCGCGACGCTCAACACCGCGGACCCCACGGTGCTGCTGGAGGGGGCCGCAGTGTCGCAGCGGGTGATCGACGGACTGGCCGACGCGGCACACACCTACACCGGATTGACCGTGCAGACCAGTCTCAATCCGTTCAACAGCGACCACGTGCCGTTCATCGATCAAGGGATTGCGGCCGTCCTGACCATCGAGGGCGCCGACGGCGCCAACGACCACGTTCACAGCGCCGCCGACACCATGGAGTTCATCGACATTCACCTGGCGGTCGAGATCCTGCGCATGAATGTGGCTTTCGTGACCGCGGCGCTGGGCTAGGCGTCTGTCACATTGTTGCCACGCGCGTCGTCCTTTCGGGCGAACATGAAATCGGCGACAACGCCGCAACCGGCCTCGAAGGGTGCCCGCCGTGATCGATGAAACTCAGATCCTGGGGTCGTGGACGCATTCGCACGAGGAGGACCGCGGAGCGACCCAGACCTTCCGGCCGGCGGACTATCCGCTGCCGCCGTCACGCGGGCGAACAACCTTCACCCTGCTGCCCGACCACGGCGCCGTCGTCGGTACACCGGGACCCGATGACCGCGGCGCACGTCGCTCCGGCAGCTGGTCCGTGGAGCATCAACCCGGGCGCGATGTGCTGACGATCTCGCTGCCCGACTGGAACGAGACGTTCTCCATCGTGACCGCGGAGGCCCGGCAACTCGTCCTCACCCCGATCACGCCGGGAGGTTGAGGCCGCAAGCAATCGGGGGCGGCGCGGAATAGCAGCGACGTGGCCGGTGTTGCGGGGTGCGTGAGTGAGCAAGCTGAACTGAGCCCGACTGACTGGGTACGCGACCAGACCCAACGCATCCTGGAACAAGGCACCACCGACGGAGTCGAGGTGCTGGACCGCCCGATCGTGCTGTTCACGACCACGGGCGCCAAGTCAGGCAAGAAGCGGTATGTACCGCTGATGCGCGTGGAGGAGGACGGCCGCTACGCGATGGTGGCGTCCAAGGGCGGTGACCCGGAGCACCCGTCCTGGTACTTCAACGTCAAGGCCAACCCGGCCGTGACAGTGCAGGACGGCGACAAGACCGCGTCGCTGACCGCTCGTGAGCTTTCCGGTGACGAGCGCGAGCACTGGTGGAAGCTGGCCGTCGAGGCCTATCCGCCGTATGCCGAATATCAGACCAAGACCACTCGACAGATTCCGGTCTTCATCGTCGAATGACGGCTACCACCATCCGAGGGCGTCGGACATCTGCCGCGCCAACTCGGTGGTGAGTGTGCGCACGTAGGCCGCCGACAGGTGGTGGGCATCGTGGTAGACCAGCACGTTGCCCTCCACAGCGCGGCAGATGGTGGGCCGGCACACCGCGTCGCTGAGGTCGAGGACCTTCATCAGCGGATAGTCGGCCAGGTAGTCGAGGGTCGGGTTGCGCTGGGCCAGGGCGTCTTCCCGCGGCAGCCCGCAGGAATCGGCATCGCCGCCCTTGGCCAGGCAGTCCACCGGTGAGAAGAACCATCCGTCCCGGATCATCCACGGCGTGTCACGCATGCCGAGCATCGGAATTCTATTGGCGGACAACTCATCCCAGATCCCGAGGTAGTAGTCGGGCACGTAGTCGCCCGGCCTGTTGAGGATCGGTCGCGTCGAGGTGAAGAACACATAGTCCGGCCGGTCTGCGATGATCTGTGCCAGTGCGTTGTCCGACCAGGTCCGGCACGACGGGTATGCCTCGAAGGATCCCGCGATGATCGGCACGCGTTTGGTGGTCAAGGGGCAGCCGAACTTCATGTAAGTGGTCACCTTGAAGCCGTGTTGACGCCCGATCTGATGCAGGGCGGTCAGCCAGTGCTCCGAATGCGACCCGCCGGCCAGCGCAATCGTGCGGGTGCCCTTGGGATCTCCGTACACGCAGGTGATGACCTCGGCACCGGTGAATCCCGTGACGCAGTGGTCGATCGACGACGGCGGGATGTCGTCATCGGCCTCCAACACAGTCGGACGCATCGGTAGCTTGGCGACCCGGCGATTCTCGATCAGCGCCTGTGCGCCCGGATAGTCGCGAATCGACAGCATGCCAAGTTCCGCGCCGCTGGCCCGGGCGAGTACGACCTGGCCCTGCCACATCAGCGACGTCGCCACGAGCACCATCACGACCAAAACGACCACGGCACTCGAGACCAGTCGCACGTCGGTCTCCCGGCGCCACGGCAGCTGGACCCACCGCGCGGTGAGCAATGCCAGCAGTACCGCCACCAGCAGGACCACTCCGCCGTCGACCAGGCCGACGGCGTCGTCGTTGATGGTGGCCAACCAGAAGATCAGCAGCGGCCAGTGCCACAGGTACAGCGGATAGGCCGCCGCCCCGATCGTGACCAGCGGGGTGCTGCGCAGAAATTCGTTCGTCCTCGGCGACGTCCCCTGGGCCGCGCTGACGATGACCAGGACGGTGGCCGCTACCGGAATCAACGTCCAGATGCCTGGAGACTGCATGGTCCGTTCCGTCAGGGCGCCGCACACCAGGATGGCCGCCAGCCCCGCCGCAGCCGCACCGGCCCGCAACCAGCCGGGCCACCGGAGCCGCCCCACCGGGCCGGCCACGAGAGCCGCGGCCAGCACTCCGACCAATACCTCCCAGGCCCGGGCGGCGGTGCTGTAGTAGGCGAGCATCGGATTGTCCGACTGCGTCGTGACCGCGTAATACAGCGACGCCGCCGCCGCGACACCAGACGTGGCAACCAGGATCGTGCGTCGCGCGCCACGACCCCGACGGACCGTCACCGCGATGACCGTGCCGGCAAGCACGAAGAACGCGAGCACGAACTGGCCCAGCGCCGAGATCGCCCACAGGTGATGGAGCGGGGTCACGGCCTCACCGGCCTGCACGTAGTCGTCCGCCGACTGGAGAAGCTGCCAATTCTGGTAGAAGCCCAGGCTGGCCAGGGTCTGATCCGCGAATGCCTCCCACCGGGTCTGCGGCTGGACGAGCACCGTCAACACCGCACTCACGACCACCACGAGAACCAGCGGCGGCACCAGCCAGCGCGCCGCCCGTCCCGCCTCGGCGGCCAAGGTCATCGGGCGCGCCGAACCGATGTGGCGAAGAACGCGGCCGCCGACGAAGAAGCCGGACAGGACCAGCAGGACATCCAGGCCGCCGCACGCCCGTCCGAACCAGAAATGGCAGACCACCACCAGCACGATGGCCACGCCACACAATCCGATCAGGTCATCACGAACCCGCCGCCGGAGGGCGGGGACCCGAACCGGATCGTCAACAATTACCTGCACGGTCAAACTTTCCCTGGGCTGTCTTCGCCGGTCACTGACGACGAGTTCACCCTGGGGCACGCCGTTCAACGCACCGACTATAGGCCACCGGAACAGGTGGTCAAGGTCGGTGGGCGGGCATCCCAGGCCGCCCTATCGGACAGCTTTGTCATCACCGTTGTACAAACCGGCCATAGGCATATTTGCCCGGCAAATCTAGCCTTGACTCATGACCGCCACCGCCGCACCGGCTGCCAAGAAGTCCACTTACCGGCCGCTGGAGCTGTTCGACACTGATCGGTTGCTCGATGACGACGAGCGTGACATCGCCGCGACGGTGCGGCAGTTCGTCGACACCCGGCTGCGACCCAACGTCGGCGAGTGGTTCGAAGAGGCCACGTTGCCCAAAGAGTTGGCCAGGGAGTTCGGCAAGCTCGGGGTGTTGGGCATGCATCTGCAGGGTTATGGGTGTGCGGGCACCAACGCTGTGAGCTACGGCCTGGCGTGTATGGAGCTGGAAGCCGGCGACAGCGGGTTCCGCAGTTTTGTCTCCGTGCAGGGCTCGCTGTCGATGTTCTCGATCTACCGGTACGGATCTGAGGAACAGAAGAACCAGTGGCTGCCCCGGCTGGCGGCCGGGGAGGCGATCGGCTGCTTTGGCCTGACCGAGCCCGACTTCGGCTCCAACCCCGCCGGCATGCGCACCCGGGCCCGCCGCGACGGCGCCGGAGAAAACGCGGACTGGGTGCTCAACGGCACCAAGATGTGGATCACCAACGGCAACCTCGCCGATGTGGCCACGGTCTGGGCCCAGACCGATGACGGCACCCGGGGCTTTGTGGTGCCCACCGACACCCCTGGATTCACCGCCAACGAGATCCATCGCAAGCTGTCCCTCCGGGCCTCGGTGACCTCCGAGCTCGTGCTGGACAACGTGCGGCTGCCGGCCTCGGCGCAACTGCCTTTGGCCCAGGGATTGTCGGCTCCGCTGTCGTGCCTGAACGAGGCCCGGTTCGGCATCGTGTTCGGTGCCCTGGGTGCGGCCCGCGACAGCCTGGAGACCGCGATCGACTACGCGGGTTCGCGTGAGGTGTTCGACAAGCCGTTGACCAGCTACCAGCTCACCCAGGAGAAGCTGGCCAACATGACTGTCGAACTCGGTAAGGGAATGCTGCTGGCCATCCACCTGGGCCGGATCAAGGATGCCGACGGCGCTCGGCCCGAGCAGATCAGCCTGGGCAAGCTCAACAACGTCCGCGAAGCCCTGGCCATCGCGCGCGAATGCCGGACCCTGTTGGGCGGCAGCGGAATCACCCTCGAATACTCACCACTGCGCCACGCCAACAACCTCGAATCCGTGCTCACCTACGAAGGCACCTCCGAGATGCATCTACTGTCCATCGGCAAGGCACTGACCGGCCAGGCCGCCTTCCGCTGATGACCGTCGCCATCGAGCACCTGATCGGCGGGCGATGGGTGCCCGGCACCGGCGACGCGCTACTGAGCGTGAACCCGGCACGGTGCTGCTGAGCACAGCGGACATCGTCGAACTCAACGGGGAACCGGCCGACGTATGGACCGAGGAGCTGTTCGGCCCGGTCCTGGCCGCCCGGCGGGCCGTCGAGCAGATCGACGTGGGCGTGCTGCACGTGAACTCCGAGTCGGCAGGCGCCGATCCGCACGTGCCATTCGGCGGCGCCAAGAAGAGCGGGCTGGGCCCCAAGGAACAGGGCGGCGCTGCCAGGGAATTCTTCACCCACACCACCACGGTGTACCTGCGCGGCGGGCAGGCGAGAGCATGAACGCCGGTGCGCTCGACGGAATCACCGTCATCGACTTCAGCCGCGTACTGGCCGGCCCGTACGCCACCATGATGCTCGGCGACTTCGGGGCCGACGTCATCAAGATTGAGCGGCCCGGCGTCGGGGACGACACCCGCGAGTGGGGACCGCCGTATGACGCGGACGGCGTGGCAACGTATTTCAACGCCGTCAACCGCAACAAGCGTTCTCTGGTGCTCGATCTCACCGATCCCGGCGACGTCGCCCGTGCCCGCGAGTTGGTCAGCCGCGCCGACATCGTGGTCGAGAACTTCCGGCCGGGGACCATGGAGAAACTGGGACTGGGCTACGAGGACCTGCGCGCGATCCGTCCCGATCTCATCTACTGCTCGATCACCGGATTCGGCCGCGGCGGCGGTGCCGAGCTGCCGGGCTACGACCTGCTGGTGCAGGCGGTCGGCGGGTTGATGAGCGTCACCGGCACCGAACCGGGCGATCCGACCAAGGCCGGGGTGGCGATGGTCGATGTGCTCGCCGGCCTGCACGCGCTGAGCGGGATCCTGGCGGCGCTGGCGCACCGCGACCGCACCGGCGCCGGGCAGCGCGTCGACACCAATCTGTTCTCGGTGTTGTTGTCCTCCATGGTGAACCAGGCGTCCGGGTATCTCGGTGCCGGTACGGTCCCGCAGATGATGGGCAATCGACATCCGAGCATCGCGCCGTACCAGACGTTCGACACCGCCGACCGTCCGATCGCGGTCGCCGTCGGCAACGACAAACAGTTCCGGGCCTTCGCCACCGCCATCGGTGAGCCGGCGCTGGCCGACGATCCCCGGTTCGGCACCAACCCACAGCGGGTCGCCCACCGGGATGCGTTGTGCGCCATCATCGAAACCGCGATGAAGAAGAACGGGGCCGATCACTGGTACTCGGTGTTGACCGCCGCGAGCGTCCCGGCCGGGCCGATCAACGACCTTTCCGAAGCGTTCGCGTTCGCCGGCGAGCTCGGGATCGAGGCGACCGTCCCGGTGCCCGGGACGTCCACACCCCAGGTGGCCAACCCGATCACGCTGTCGGCGACTCCGGTCACCTACCGCAGCGGGCCGCCCGCACTGGGCGCCGACCAGGTGGACGTCAGTGGCCTCACCCCGGCCGGCGAGACGCCAGCAGCTGCCAGGCCTTGAGGGCCAACCACAGCTGCGCCCGGGTATCGGCCGATTCCAGGTCGTCGCCCAACAACGCGGAGATGCGTCGCATCCGGTTTCGCATGGTGTGGCGGTGGACCGCCAGCTCGGCGGCCGCGGCCTCCATCTGACCGTTGCGCGCGAGGAACGCGGCCAGGGTGGGGATCAACTCATCCCCACCCGCGAGTGCATCCAATGGCGCTGCCAGCACGCGCAGTTCGGCGCCGCTGCGCCCCTCGAGCAGCACGCCCATCGGACTGAGTTCACCGAACTCGCTGAATCGCCCAGTGCTGGAATGCGCCGCAATGCGGGCCTGCTCGACCGCGGTATCCAGATCATCCAGACGGACCGGCCGGCTCATGCCGCCGCCGACCGCGATACCCGTCTGCCGCTCGAGCTCCTCGACAACGGTGCGGATACGGCCCCGGCTCCCGCCTGCCGGAACCACGATCACGATCTCCTCGCCCCTCGGCGCCATCAGAAAAGCTGTCAGCACACGGCCCAGGACGTGCTCGGCCGCCAACACCGGCCCCGCTCCGGTGAACGACGCCACCACAACGTCACCGTCCGGCTCAAAACCGAAGTAGCGCAACACCGCACCGTCGACAGCGCCTGAGCCGGTGAGCAGCTCGCGCGTCACCGCCGTTCGCAACAGTTGCTCGGCATCGACCACCCGGGCCGGCTTCTCGATCGCGATCGAGATGAGTGACACCGCGTGAGCGACCAACAGGCGGTCGGCGTTGGACATCGGGCCAGGTGTGCGCACCGCAAGCCGACCGCGAACCGGCTGGGCGGCCCGAAGGTTCTGGATCGTGACATAGGAGTCCCCGTCGACGGTGACGTGGGCACCATGCCGGCGCGAGGGCGGGGACTGCTCGCCCAGCACGGCGATCAACCTCTCCCGCTCACCTCCCCCGGCGGCCAACACGGTGCCGTCGGTGTCGACCACGACGACCGTCGCCGACAGAGAATCCGCCAGCGCGCCGACCACTCCCGGGATGCCGCCCCGCAGCGTCGCCCGGGCCAGTACCTCCTGGGCGTCGACCACGCGTTGCACCGAGCGCAGTTCGTCGGCCTTGAGCGCATCGATCACCACCCGCGCGATCGCGATGAACGGCGTCGAGGCCGGCACCTCGAGCACCGGCAGTCCGAATTCGTCGCCGGCAGCGCGCACGGCAGCGGGGACATCGGCGATCGTGGTGCCCGTGTCGACGGCCAGGGCGACCGTCCCGGCCGCGGCCAGGCGCGCAACGTAGGCGGATTGCGCGGCGGCGTCGGTACCGATGTTGATACCCGTGGTCATGACCAGCTCACCACCGGCCAGATACGGGGTCGGATCCGGCAGTTCGATCGCATGCGCCCAGGCGATCTCGCGGTCGGCGTTCCGCGCCCCGGCCACCACGACAAGGCCGAGGCTGTCGACCTCGGCCAGGTCCCGCACGGTGATCGCCACAGAAGCAGTCTTACTCCATTTCGGCGATCACCGGTGTCACCCCGGTAGGGAATTGTGACGGCGAGCACTTGCCGGCGGCGAATGAGGTTGAGCTGTAGCGAAACTCACACTCTAAGAATTGGTTTTAATCACCGCCGACCGGGAGCATGGAGGTGTCCACTTCTTCGGGCGATCCCCGATGTGGATGTCGAAACAACGAGTACCCGTGATCCGGGGCACTTTTGAGGAGTGAGAAGTATGTCGTTCGCACAGTTCCGTGCAAACCAGAAGCGGGCCAACATGCGGCGCCGCCTCTACGCGCGGATCAACGAACTGCCCAACTCTTCGGTTCGCGAAGAGTTGATCGCAGTGGTCCAGCGGTACGAGCTTCAGGACGCACAGCACTGAAGCACCGATTCCGCTTTACAGAGCCGGAGGCCCGAGGGCCCCGGCTCTGTTGCTTTTGACGGGGAACCGTCAGCCGCGGCCGAAGTACGGCATGGCCCGGGCCATCACGGTCAGCGACGGGACCGACACCTCCAGCGGCAGGTCGACGAGATGCGCTACGGCGCGGGCCACATGCTCGACGTCGAACGTCGGCTCGGCCGCCAGACTTCCGTCGGCCTGCAAGGTCTGGTGACTGAATCCGGCGGTCATGTCCGTGGCGGCATTGCCGATATCGATCTGCGTGACGCAGATGTCGAGATCGCGTAGGTCCAACAACATCGACGCGGTCAACCCGCTCATCGCGTGTTTGGTGACGGTGTAGGCCAGGCTGTTGGGGCGAGGCCGGTGCGCGGAGATCGATCCGTTGTTGATGATCCGCCCGCCCCTGGGTGACTGGGCGGCCATGACGCGCGCGGCTTCCCTGGCGCAGAACACCGCGCCGTCGACGTTGGTGCGCCACGTGGAGTGCCACTGCTGGTCGTCGATGTCGAGGATCGACGCCGACGGACCGAACACACCCGCGTTGTTGAACAGCACATCGACGCGCCCGAACGCGGCGACCACATCGACGAACAGCGCCTGCACCGAGGCGGAATCCGTGACATCCGTCGGGACAACACGGGCGTTCGGGTTCCCGTCGGCAACAGACACCAGCGGTTCGGACCGGCGACCCACCAGCACCACCCGATGCCCCGCATCCAACAGAACGCGGGCCGTCGCGCGGCCGATGCCACTGCCCGCGCCCGTGATGATCACGACTTTCTGCACGGGTTCGATTGTGCCCGACCTCGCCTCGGCGCATCCGGGATCGCCGGTTGCGCCGAGGCGAGGGAGTTCAGCGGAGCAGGTAAAGACCTACCGTGCCACCGTCGTTCACCGCGTAGACCGCCTCACCGGGGCCGGCGCCGGCAGCGTTGGCAGCCGCCACCGCCGACGGGGCATCGGCGTGGTTGCCGGTCCAGTTCCACGCACGGCCGCCGGTGCCGGTGTGGTTGTCGAATATGTATAGGCCGACGGTCCCGCCGTCATTGACCTCGAATATCGCCTCACCGGGGCCTGCTCCCGATGCGGTGGCCGCGGCCGCCGCCGACGGTGCGTCCCCGTGATTACCCGTCCATCTCCAGCTCATGTTGAACTCCTGCGTCGAGTGCCGATGCCCCCTGGTCGATGGGCCCTCCCACTGTCATCCGCGGTCACCGCCCCACGCACGCGTAGTGCGCTACTCCATCAGGACTCGGGCCTCAGTGCGTCGGGGAACCGCCCGCGGGACTCGGGCGCGGCGCGGTGAAGAACGCCGTGGCCACGGCAATCACGCTGATCACCGCCGCGGCCATGAATGCCGCATGCACACCGGGCAGATCAGGGGCCCCGCCTGATTGCGACGCCTTGGTCATGACCGTCACGAACAGGGCCGTACCGGCCGCGCCCCCGACCTGTTGCAGTGTCGTGAGGATGGCGCTGCCATGTGAATAGAGCCGGTCGGGCAGAACGCTGAGCGCGTCAGTCATCAACGGGGTGAACATCATCGACAACCCCACCATCATGATCGTCTGCAGGACAACCAGCTCCCAGACCGGCGACACCGCCGACAGCGTGGTGAATCCCCACAGCGCCACGCACAGCATCAACGACCCGGGCACAACCAGCACCCTGGCGCCGTGCCGGTCGTAGGCCCGGCCGACCAGTGGACCCGCCACGCCCATCAGAAGTCCGCCCGGCAAGCTCGTCAATCCGGCGACCAACGCGCTCTGCCCCAGCACGTCCTGCACATACAGCGGCACCATGATGATGGCGCCGAACAGCCCCATGAAGCCGAGGACCACCAGGCCAAGCGACACCGAGAACCGCCGATAGGTGAACGGCCGAAGGTCGAGGAACGCGCGGTCGCGCCGCTGCAGCTGTATCTGCCGCGCGCCGAACAGGGCCATCGCCACCGCGCCGATCGCCATCGGCACCCACGCGGGTATCCCCTGCCGGCCGTGGGCGGATTCGCCCATCAGCGACAGCCCGAACACCAAGCCCGCGAACGCAATAGCCGACAACGGTACCGAGACGGGATCGATCGGCGTCGGCTCCTGCCGCTCATCGTCGACCCGCAGCCAGGCGAGACCGGCGCTGAGCGCCACCAGTGCGATGGGCAGCACGATCCAGAACATCCACCGCCAGTCGAGCGAGCGCAGAATGAACCCGGACAGGGTCGGCCCGATCGCCGGGGCGACGGCGATGACGATCGAGATCGTGCCCATCATCTGCCCGCGCCGCTCGGCGGGGATCAACGTCATGACCGTCGTCATCAGCAGCGGCATCATCACGGCGGTACCGCACGCCTGCACGATCCGTCCCGCCAGCAGAACCGCGAACCCCGGCGCCAGCGCGGCCACCAGCGTGCCGGTGCAGAACAACGTCATCGACGCCAGGTAGATGCTCCGCACCGGGAAGCGCTGCAACAGCGAACCGGACATCGGGATGACGACAGCCATCGTCAACAGGAAGCCACTGGTCAGCCATTGCGCCGTGCTCGCCGAAATGTCCAGATCGACGATCAGGGCGGGCAGCGCGACGCTCATGATCGTCTCGTTCAGGATCATCACGAACGCCGAACCGACCAGCAGCCCGATGATGACGTTCGCGCTCGACTGGGTACGCGGCCGCGCCGCGATCTCCCCTGTGCTCGGGCCCGTCATCATTTCACTCCCCTTGCTCCCCCGAGCATCGACTGCGCAGCCACCCAGGGTAGGTGGGACACCCCGCGTCAGGGAAACCAGTTTTCGCCGTCGTCGCCCCGCCGGAAATTGACGTCGGCAGAAATTGGAGTAGTGCATTACTACATACGACGCGACGGCGAGCCGAGAGCATCAGGCAATGACCATCACCGACGCGGCACCGAACCTCGGCAGCACCGTCCCTTCATTCCCGCTGTCCGCCAATGGGATGCCACATACCCTCACCCTCACCGCAGCGCGTTTCAAGGCAGCGATGAAGTGCAGACCCGAGTTACCACCGCCTGTGACGCCCTGTCCGAGCAGATCCGCGTCCACTCGCAGGCCGGCTCTCCTGACGCCGACGAGATGGGCGCCTTTGTCCACCGGGAGACTTACCCATACCTGGGGTTGAGCACCCTGGTCGACCGCTCCTGCACCAAGCCACGGGGCCACGCCGGTGACTACCTGACCTTGCAGATGGTGTACGACGACCAGCCCGACGGCGTACGCAGGCTCGGTTCCTACATCGACCGGTGGTTTCTCGGCATACCAGCCTCGTGCGCGGTCAAGAATCGCCGACAGCTGTTGCGCGACATCATCATCGACACCGCGAATGCCTGCCGGGACAGGCCGATCGCGATCACGAGCCCCATCGACCGCGGCATCTATCGCAGCACCCCGGCCGACCGTCCACTGCGAGAGCGCTTCTGACGGACGCGCCAATCGGCATTCCCCTGGGCCCGCCGGGGGCTAGGGTCGCAAAATGAGCGACACACCGGTGGTACGCAGGCTGGCGGCGGCAGCGATCATCGTGTCGATGTCCAGCATGGGGACGGCATGCGCGTCAGACAATGCCGAGCCCGGGCAGACGACGACCATGAGCGCAACTGCGACCGCCGACGCCACGCCGTTCGCTGGTTTCGTCGAATCCCTCGACGGCACCGCGGGAACGGTCACCTACAAGGCGGAGCTTCCCCAACTGAAAGGCGGGGACGCCACGGTCCGCGACAAGTTCAACGCCGGGATGCGTGCCGCCCTCGACGACTACCTCAAGCCCACCGACGACAACGTCCCGGTGACCGTCGCGCCCGGGGTGCTCAACGAGGACGACCGCAGCGAGGTGAGCCACATCGGCACCGGTGCGGTGGCCGGTGTGCTGCTGCTCAACATCTTCGTCGACCACGCGGCGCATCCGTTCAACGCCGTCGCGACCACGGTGATCGATGCCCACACCGCCGAACCGATCATGATCACCGACCTGTTCGCCGACCAGACCGCCGGGTTGACCGCGCTGGTCGATGGGGTCAAGTCCGCGATGGCGACCGACGAGAAGCTGGCCAACCAGTCTGCGCCCGAACCGGTTGCGGATCAGCTCGCCAACTGGCTGCCCGACGACGACGGACTGGTCGTCTACATCCCGGTCGCCCACGTGCTCGGCGACTACTACCCGGTCACGGTGAGCTGGGACACTCTTACCGGCGTTCTCGCGCCTGGGATGCGGGAAAAACTCACGAAGTGAGCCGGCCCCGAACCAGCCCTCGATGTGAATGAAAATGGCCCCCGGAGTTTCCTCCGAGGGCCATTTCCTCTTGGTAGCGGGGACAGGATTCGAACCTGCGACCTCTGGGTTATGAGCCCAGCGAGCTACCGAGCTGCTCCACCCCGCGTTGCGAATACAAGGTTACCGGGGTCTTACGTACAGCTCCAAATCGGGTGCTCAGAGAGGTTTCTGGCCCGAAAACGACCGAAAATCAGCGCACGAGACGCACCACCTGACCGCACCGGAACACCCCTGCCGGATCGTGCCGCTCGGCCAGCGCGGCGAGCCAGTGCCGGGTTTCCTCGTCGTAGACCCGCACGGCCCGCCCCGGGTCCTCGGAGGGAGCGAAGTTGGCGATCTGACCGCCGCTGGACCATTGCGACAGCGCCACGATGAGCGCGCCGGCCTGCGGCACCACAAGCTCGGCGACCGGGGGCGCCAGAACCCCGATAACGGCCACCGAGAAGGCGGCGTCGCGGTGGCAGAACGCGCTGCGGTGTTGCGCCTCACGCTCCAGTGCCCCACCGAGCATCCGGACTTCGACGATCGTCTGCACCGAGCCCGAATCCGGGCCGGCCGCATCCAGCAGCACCTCCACCGTCTGCGGGGTCAATTCCCGCAACAGCGTGTGGTGTTCGTAGATCGGCATCGGGTCGACCGGATCGGCATGTACCGCACCGATTGCGGCATAAGGCATCACCGCGACGGTGTCGAGCACCGGGGTGGCGACCGCACGCATCGGCGCCAAAACGCGTTCAGCTTCGGCGAAGTCACCGATGGCGGCATAGCGCACCGCGACGGTGAACCGGCCGGCCAGCGGCTCCGGAATTCCGGGCAGCGGCGGAAGCTGCAGCAGCGCGATCGAAGTCGAGATCGACTCGGGCAGATCGGCACACCAGCGGGCCCACTCACGCAGTACCACTGCGGCATCCGCACCGTCGAAATACACCGCACCGCCGTAGAACTCAGGGATCGGCAGCAATTCGATCTCCACAGCGGTGACGATGCCCAGCGTCGCTTTGCCGCCGCGCAGTCCCCAGAACAGCTCGGCGTTCTCCTCCGGGGTGGCGCGCAGCAACTCCCCCGCGCCGGTGACCAACTCGAAGGACCGCACGTAGTCCGACGACAACCCCACACTGCGCACCAGCGGCCCGATCCCTGCACCGGTCAGGAATCCCACGACGCCGACCCGAGGCGAGGATCCACACAGCCCGGCCAGTCCGTGCGGCGCCGCAGCGTCGAGCACGTGCTGCCACGTCGCCCCGGCCGCCACCCGCGCGGTGCGGGCCACCGGATCCACGGTGACGTCGGTCATGCCGGAGGTCAGCACCAGGATCGTGTCGGAGGCGACGGACAGGGCACCGTGGCCGGTGGCCTGGACGCTCACGCGGTATCCCCGGGCGGCGGCGAAGCCCACGGTGTTGGCGATGTCGTAGGCGGATGTCGCCAGCACCACCGCGGCGGGCTCCACGGTGGCCGCCACATTCCACGGGGTGGCGCGCTCGTAGCCGGCCTCTCCCGGCAGAGCGACGGGGGCGGCGACGTGGGCACGCAGCCCCTCCAGCGCGTCGTCCAGGCCCTCGTGTGGAAGGTCGGTCAGGGTCATCGGGGTCCTCTCGGCAAAGTTGTGCGAATTCTCGGCGCACAGCATCACCGGGACCACTTGGCATCTACTTGGCGGCCAGTTCAAGAAGGCGACAAGCCGCAGGTCAGACGAGCTGCTGCGCCAGGGCTGCCAGGCCCAGCATTCCCAGCGCCCTGGCGTCGGCGGCCAGCCTGTGCGCCGCCGCGCGCGGTGCCGGGCCGTCTGTGTCGACCTCGAGATCGAGCCGACACCGCAACAGCGCACACCACAGTTTCGTGGGCTTGGCCCCGGTGCGATCGGCGATGTCCTCGGCCAGGGCCAGATCCACCAGGGCCCGCTCCCGATCGCCCCGGAGCGCGTGCAACCGGGCGGTGGCCAACGCCACCGGCCCGGCATGCCCGACCTGCCCGAGCACAGCGACACGGTCGACGAACGGCTCCAGCACCGCCAACAGGTCGCCCACGTGGTCGACCAACCTGTAGTCGGCGGCAAGATGCGCCATCCACGCGGCCTGCCCCAATCCGGTCCACACCTGTCCCCGGCCGAGCTCCGCACGCCACTCGTCAAGACGCGCGACAGCCTCGGCCATCGAGCCCTCGACGGCCGTGAGCAGGACGGTGTGCACCAACGCCTCCATCCCCTGCCCCCCGCTGTCGATGTCGGCCTGCGTGGCGGTCAGACCCGCCCCGACCGGCCCACCCGTCTCGTGCAGCAAAGTCACCTCGGCCAGCAGACCGCTTCCGGCGCCGTAGAGTTCGGTCTGCTCGTGCACGCGCGCCGCGATGGCGTGGTGCGCTCGCGCCTCGGCGAAGTCCCCCCGCCAGATCGCCAACACCGCCTGCATCCAACGTAATTGGGCGCGGAGCACGGGAAGTTGCAGCTCCTCACTCCCCGCGATCCCCGCGCGCAGATGCCGCTCCGTCAGGTCGATGTCACCCAAGTTGAAGGCCGCCATCGTCGCGACCGAGTGGGCGATGACGGCATCCTCACGGGACCTGCTGTGCTGCAGAGAATTCAGGCGATCGATCCAGCCGAAGGTCGCGGTACTGAACTCGGCCACACCGGAATAGGTGATGAGCCTTCCCATCAGGGTGTCAGCGATGACATCGGGGTCACCTGTACTGTCGGCCAACTGGTCGGCCCTCCGCAGATAGCCGGCGGCCAGCGCGGGATCCGGGTGATAGCAGCGTCCGACGGCCAGCGCCGCCAGCACCCGCGCGCCGGCCGCCGGGTGAGCGGACGCCATCGTCGCGGCCTGCTCCAACAAGGACAACAGCGGACCCGGATCCTCCCCGGGCGCCAGCCAAGGCCATCCCCCACTGGCCCGCAGTAGCGCGCTGGCCACCCTACCGGCGGTATCGGCCCGCTCGCTGCGCAACGCATCAGCCAGGTTTCGCTCGACGGCACCGAGCACCAAGCGTCCCCGGCCCGCACGCGAATGCGCATCGAGCATGGCCACCGTCAACCCATCTCGTTCGGCATCGTGGCGCACGGAACCCGGCAACCGGTTGTAGGCATCGAGTGCCGCCTGCCACCACCGCGCCGCGATATCCGAACTCCACCGTTGGGTGGCCTGCTCAGCGGCCAGCCGGCACGCCGCCACCACCTCCTGCGGATCGGCCAGCGGTTGGGCGGCCACCAGATGCTGGGCGCGCCGGGTCACCGCCTCCTCGGATGCGCTGTCAGCCAACGCGTCCGCCACCTGCAGGTGCAGACGCTGGCGGCGCATCGCCGGTAGGCCGGCGAGAAGGTGGTCACGCAGCAGCCCGTGGGCGAACGCATAACCGTCACCGGCGTGCGCGCTGACCACGATCCGCTCGTCGGCCGCCACGTCGAGATGGTCGGCGAGGCTGTCGAAGTCGAGACCGGCCACCTGTGCAAGCACGGGCACTGCGTCGGCGTCGATGGTGTCACCGATCACCGCGGCCACCCGCATCAACCCCAGCACCTCAGGTCCCAATCCGGCCAGCCGGCGGTCCAGCACCGACTTCACCGCAACCGGGATCTCGCCGCGTTCGGAGCGAGGAAGCCGGGCGTATTCGGAGACGAAGAAGGGGTTGCCCCCGGTGCGTTCTGCGAGGACTCCCGCCTCGGTGTCGTCGACGAAATCCTCGGCAATCTGATTGGCCAGTACCGCAACATCTTCGGACGACAACGCAGACAGCGTCAGTTGCCGGTTGCCGGCACCGCGGGCTACCGTCGCTAGCAGGCGCGCGACGTCGGTGATGTGTTCACCGTCACGGACCGTGAGAACCACGGCAACCGGATGACCCCACAGCGCGCCCGCGATGTACGCCAGGCAGGCCGCCGATGTCGAATCCGCCCACTGCACATCGTCGATCACGACCATGAGCGGCCGGCGCGCCGACTCCAGCAGGGTCTGCACCCGTTCGTAGACCCGGAACCGCGCGGTGTCGGGGTCGGCGTCCGCCGGCACCTCGAGCACCTCGTCGGCATCACCACCCAGCCCCCGGACGAGTTGGCGCATGGGCCACCACGGTGGGGTCGCCTGCTCGTCGGGGCAACTCACCCAGACCGCTTCGCCGTAGAACCGATGGTCGATCTCCTCGGCCAGGCGGGTCTTGCCGATCCCCGGCGGACCGGACAGCACGAGCCACCGCGTCTCCCCCGCCTGCACTTCGGCGAGAAGCTCTGCAGCGAAGTTCAATTCGCGATCGCGCCCGATCAGCACGGCCCTGCCGGCGTCCGGGACCGAAGCCTGGACCGCAGACATCTCCGGGGTGGACACCTCGCCGGCGCCGGACCACTCCGGGGAGCGGGGCCACGCCGCGAGTTCCGGTGCCTGACGCAGGATCGCGGTCTGCAGTTCCCGAAGCTCGACCCCCGGCGTCAGACCCAGGTCCTCGTCGAGCAGCCGGGCATAGCCGGCGTAGATCTCCAACGCCTCCGAAGCCCGGCCCGACCGGTATTGCGCCAACATGTGAAGCCACACGCCGCGATCGGAGAACGGTTCGGCCGAACGCAGTTCGGCTACCGCGGACACGGCCGTCGGTACCTGTCCCAGCGCCAGTAGGGCCGTGATCCGATGGTCGAGACATTCGGTGCGCAACTCCCGCACACGGGCCGCCTCCTGGGTGACCCAGTCCTGATCCCCCAGGTCGCTCAGCAAATCCCCTCGCCACAGCGCCAACGTCTCATCGGCAACTGTCAGCGCTTCTGTCCAGCATGCCCGGCCCACGGCCGCCGCGGCCCTCGCACAGCCGGCGGCGAACACCGTGACGTCGACGGCGTCGGCGGCGGGCACATCGAGGTAGTAACCGGGCGGTTGACGCACGATCGGCGAGGCCACCGGCGAACCGTCCCGCAGGGCCCTGCGCAGGTTGGAGATGTACACCTGAAGGCTCGCAGTAGCGCTGGCCGGCGGCTCGTCACCCCACACCGCGTCGATCAGCCGGTCGACCGAGACGACCCGGCCGCGCGCCAACAACAGCAGTGCCAAGACCGTGCGCTGCTTGGGTCCGCCGACATCCACGGTCGCACCGGCGTGCACCACCTGCAGCGGCCCGAGCAAACGAAAGTGCACCGACGCAGCTTAATTGTCGGCACCGCAAACCGGCGAGCAGACGCCACTCACTTCTTTTGCGGCGTACAAACCCCTGCGAACTCCTTGCCTTCTTTCTCGGCGACGCCCGCGGGGTCGAGCCAACCGACGCCTTCGAAGAAGAAGGTGTCGGCCGGGTGACTGTTCGATCCGGCGACGACCTCGGCCGTCCGAGCGGTAGCGGGATACCCCCCGGGCGTGGACTGCACATTGAGGAACAAATATTCTTCTGTGCGCCAATCGAAGTCAGGCGGCGGCGCTTCCGTCACGGTCAGACCCGGATAGGGTCCACCGACGGTGAACCGGTCGAGAGTCGCCGTACCGGAGGTATCGGTCAAAACGAGCTTCGGGCCAAATCCAAACCCGACCTCCAGCGACCGCACCCCGCCGCAGCCCGGCGGCATCCAGATCTCCAGCTTGCCGTCGGTGACCCGGGCACCGAACGCCGGCCGCATCGGGGCGGCGAACGGCGCATCCGACCACGGGCGGTCCCCGGTCCGGCAAGCGGTGAGCCCCGCCGCCACCAGCAGCGTCAACAGCACGGCCAGCCAGGACCTCACGAATAACCCCCGTCGGACAAGCCGGCATCGCGTTCCAGCGGGTTGATGCCGGTCTTCTGTTCGATGATCGCACCCAGCCCGTAATCCCTTGCCATCCAGGCGAATCCCTTCTGGGCCCACTGTTCGGAATGGCGCTCCTCGTGGTGCAACAAGCGGTCGAGGTCGAGGGTGCTCTGGAACGGCACACCGCTGTTATCTTGTCCCCAGTTGGCCCCCGATTGGATGATCTTGCTCAGCTGGTCTGCCGGATCCTTGGAGCCGTCGATGTTCATCACGAACACATCGCCGTAAGTCGTCCCACCGTGGACGCCGATCTTGTCCATCACCGGCCCACCCAGCCCCATCAGCATGCCGTTGGGTGTCGTGGCCAACGATCCGCCGCCGCCCTTGTCGAAAATCTGGTCATAGCTCCACGAGTTCGCGTTCTGTCGGTCGATGATGCGCTGCACCTCGGATGCCGAGTAGGGCGTTTCCTCGAAATCGTTGTGCACGTCGTCGGCGGTGCCCAGCTTCCCGTCCGCACCGGCCTCGGCGGCGTCGTAGTCGGTGCCGGCGTTGAGGATGTAGGTCATCACCACCGCCTTCTTCGCGTCCTCCTTGCTGGTACCGGGCGGCAGGATGAAGAACGACTTGCCGTCCTTGTCCTTGACTTCCTGCAGTCCGTTGAGCACGTCGAACGATTGCGGGGTGATGTTCTGCTGGCGGGCGATGTCGACCATGGTCTGCGGATCGACCCCGTGCTTGGACGCATTCTCCAGCCACTGAGCGTATTTCGAACCCGGCACCACCGGTCCGGTGAGGAGCCCGGCATCTCGCAACGCTCTCTCATACTCACTGACCGGCGGATGCTCGCCGAGATCGGGTAACTCGGCCGTGCCGGTGAAATCGATGCGTTCGGCCGCCTCGTCGTCGCCGCGCTCGTAACGGTCGGCGGCCACCCGCAGTTTCTGCGCGTACACCGTCACATCGCCGCCGAGTAACTTCGCCTGTTCGGTGAGTGTGGAGCCGATCTTCCCGCAGGCCGCCCCGACCGCCAGCGACGGCATCGCCCCGGCCGCACCGGAAATGGCCGAGCCGCCGCGATTGCCGCTGACGTCATGACCCGCACTGTCGAAGGTGGACGCCGTATCGCGCATCGTCTGTTCATCGACGTACAGCGTGGCGTCACTCATTTCACGCAGCCGGCGTCCCGGGGCTTCATTTCACGAGCCCCTTGTTGATCCGGTCCATCTTGTTGGCCGTCGACTTGTCGGCCGCGTCGAATTCGGCCAACGCGGTCTGAATGGCCGTCTGCAACGCCAGCCGCCGCATCCCCCACTTCAGCGCCAGTACCGGGTAGAGCGCCACCAGGGCCTTCAGCCGCCATCCCAGCGAGACCCGGCCGTCGTCGGAGATGTCGAACAGGTCCGCCTCCGGACTCGACACCAGATCCGACACCCGGCTGCGGATGCCGCCGAGCTCCTGACCACCGGACGACATCGCTGTGTGCAGCGACTTGAGCCTGTCGCGGTAGATCTCCTGATCGCCGAACATCTCGTTGGCGTGGCCCTGTGCGGTGTCGGACGCGGTGCCACGCCAGTCCGACGCCAACCTGGTCAACTGCATGCGCTCGCGAGCGATCTGATTGTCGATGTCACCCGCCGCCGAGGCCACGTCACCGGCGGCTGACACCAGTTGCTCGGGATGGCTGCCCAGCACTTGCGAGATCGTCACCGCCACCAGCGACTCCTCATCCACCCGTCATCCGCCGAATACCGGTCCATTGTCACCCGCCGGACGGGCCCGGCGACGCACCAATATTCGGCGCGGCGGCTACCACGAGAAGACGCGTAGGTACCCGAAATCCCGAGATCTGGGGTACCTATGCGTCTGTTCGCGGTGAAGTGGAGAGCTACTTAGACGAGTTGAACTTGTTCATCGCGTCGTTCAAGCGCTGCAACGCCTCTCCGTACTTGCCGAAGTCACCGCTGCGCTGCGCATCCTGCGCCGCAGACAGCGCCGACTCGACCTCCTTGAGCGCGCCGGCCTTGGCCGGAGACAGCTGCACAGACTCACCCGGCGGGACCGCCGCGGCCGGCGGCGCAGCGACCTGCGGCGCCTGACCATCGGCATTGGCCGGCGGCTGGGCGGCCGGCGGCGCTTCCGGAGTGCCCGCGGCAGCCTGCGGCTTACCGTCGGTGGGAGCCACATTGGTGGCGGTGGCGCCGGCCCCCGGCCCGAACAGTTCGGTGAGGGCGTCACTGACGGTCGGGCCGTAGCCGACCTTGTCGCCGTAGAGCATGGCCACCCGGATCAACCGCGGGTAGGTCGACGCCGCGTCGCTGGTGCCCGGCGATGCGTAAACCGGTGCCACATAGAGCAATCCGCCATCGGCCACCGGCAGGGTCAACAGGTTGCCCCAACGGATCCGGTTCAGGTTGTCGCGTCCGATCACACCGAGGTCCTGTGTCACGGCCGTGTCGGTACTGATGGCGTTGAAGGCCTGTTTCGGGCCCTTGACCTCACCCGGAATGGTCAGCACGGTGATCTTGCCGTAGGTCGACGGATCCGAGCTGGCACTGACGTAGGCGGCCAGGAACTCGCGCTGCAGCCAGTTCAGCGCGCTCGTCAACTGGAACGACGGTGAACCATCGTTGTTCACAAGGTCCTTGGCGACGATGTAGAACGGCGGCTGATAGCTGCTTGCCGTCGGGTTGGGATCCAGCGGCACGTTCCAGAAATCGGCGTTGGTGAAGAACTTCACCGGATCGTCGACGTGGTACTTGGTCAGCAGGGACCGCTGCACCTTGAACAGATCCTCGGGGTAACGCAGGTGCGACTGCAACTCCGGGGAGATGTCCGCCTTCGGTTTGACGGTGCCCGGGAACACGCTCATCCAGGCCTTGAGCACCGGATCCTGCTCGTCCTGGGCGTACAGCGTCACGGTGCCGTCATAGGCGTCGACGGTGGCCTTGACCGAGTTGCGGATGTAGGACACCTGCTTGTCCGGAGCCAGCCGGTTGACCGCGACCTCGTTGGAATCGGCCGTCGCACTCGACAGTGTGGTCAGCTCCGAGTACGGGTAGTTGTCCAACGTGGTGTAGCCGTCGACGATCCAGACCATGCGCTTGTTGACGATCGCCGGGTACACGCTGGTGTCGGTGGTCAGCCACGGCGCCACCGCTTCCACCCGCTCGGCCGGATCGCGGTTGAACAGGATCTTGCTGTTCTCACCGATGACGTTGGACAGCAGGAAGTTCCGCTCGGCGAACTTGGCCGCGAACACCGTCCGGGCCAGCCAGTTGCCGATCGACACACCGCCGGTGCCCGAGTACGTGTAGTTCTTGGTGTCGGTGTTGGTTTCGTAGTCGTACTCGCGGTCGACGTCACCGTTCTTGCCGACGATCGCGTAGTCGGCCGAGGTATCGGCGATCACCGGACCGAAGTAGACCCGGGGCTGGTCCAACGGCGCCGGTCCGGGTGAGACCACCTTGCCGTTGGCGCCGACGACGCTGGCGAGGAACTCGGGGTAACCGCCGTTCTGGTTGGGGTCGTTGGCGATACCGCGCACCGTGTTGGCCGGGGACGCGATGAATCCGTTGCCGTGGGTGTAGACGGTGTGCCGGTTGATCCAGTCGCGCTGGTTCTCGATCAACCGGTCCGGGTTGAGTTCACGTGCGGCGACCACGAAGTCGCGCAGACCGCCATCAGGTCCGGCATAGCGGTCGATGGCCAGCTGATCCGGGAAGAAGTAGAAGTTCTTGCCCTGCTGGAACTGGGTGAATGCCGGGCTGACGATCGTCGGATCCAGCAGCCGGATGTTGGACGTGGTCGCCCGGTCCGCCGCCACCTGCGCGGCCGTCGTCTGACCGTTGCTCTCGTAATTGCGGTACGTCACCGTGTCGTTGGTGAGCCCGTAGGCCTGCCTGGTCGCGGTGATACTTCGGCTGATGTACTCGCTTTCCTTCTGCGCGGCGTTCGGCTTGACGCTGAACTGCTCGACGATCAGCGGCCACCCGGCACCCACCACCATCGAGCTCAGCAGCAGCAGCACCACACCGATGGCGGGAATCCGCAAGTCGCGCAGCACGATCGCCGAGAACACCGCCACCGCGCAGATCAGCGCGATGGCCAACAGGATCAGCTTGGCCGGCAGCACGGCGTTGATGTCGGTGTAGCCGGCACCGGTGAAGGGCTTGCCGGCGCGGGTATTGCTCAGCAGCTCGTAGCGGTCCATCCAGTACGCGAATGCCTTGAGCAGGATCAGGAAGCCGACCAGGCTGATCAGCTGGATGCGCGCGGCACGGCTCAGCGCTCCACTGCGACCGGTCAGGCGGATCCCGCCGAACACGTAGTGCCCCAGCAGATTCGCGACGAACGCCAGGAACGTCGCGACGAACAGGTACGTCAGCACCAGCCGATAGAACGGCAGGTCGAACGCGTAGAAGCCCAGATCCCGGCCGAACTGGGGATCGGCGATCCCGAAATCGCTGCCGTGCAGGAACAACTGCACCCGCACCCAGTAGCTCTGCGCGATCACCCCGGCCAGCAGGCCGATGAACACCGGCACCCCGATCCCGAACAGCCGCAACCGGGCCAGCACCGTGGTGCGGTAACGCGCCACCGGATCGTTCGGGCCTGCGGTCGGGACGAACACCGGACGGCTGCGGTAGGCCAGCGCCAGCCCGGCGAACACCACCACGCCGATGAGCAGCCCCACCACCAGGAACACGATGAGCCTGGTGGCCAGCACAGTGGTGAACACCGAGCGGTACCCCAGCTCGCCGAACCACAACCAGTCGACGTACCCGTCGACCACCCGAGGTCCGATCAACAGCGCCAGCACCGCCACCAGTGCCAGCCCGATCAGTACCCGGCTACGCCGTGTCAGCTTCGGCATCCTCGCCGCGGGCCGCATCCCCACTCGTGAACTCCCGTTTCAGCCTCGGTGGACTCGTGACATGCCCGGCGGGGCCGCCCGATTTTCTACAACTCTAGCCATCCGCGGGCCGCGTGCGGTCTAGCAACGAGGTGGTTCGCCACCGGCAGAAATCGTGTGCAACGCGTCGACCGCCTGAGTCAGCGTGTCGACCCTCACCAGATCCATGCCGTCCTGGGGTTCCGAGCGCGCCTCGGTGCAGTTGTCGGCGGGCACCAGGAACACGGTCGCCCCGGCCTCTTTGGCGGCCAGCATCTTGTGCGTGATGCCGCCGATGGACCCGACCTTGCCGTCACCGGTGATGGTTCCTGTGCCGGCGATGAACTTGCCGTCGTTGAGGTCACCGGTGGTCAGCTTGTCGACGACCGCCAGGCTGAACATCAGCCCAGCCGACGGGCCACCGATGTTGGCCAGGTTGAAGTCGATGTCGAACGGCGCCCACGGGGCATCGAGCACACCCACACCCAGGAACCCGTAGTCCCGGTCGGGATTGTCGCCGAGTGTGATGGTCGCGACCCCGGGCGGCGCATTCTTGCGACGGAAGTCGATCACCAGCTGGTCACCGGGCTTGGTCTTCTTCAAGATCGCCTGGAACTCGTCGAGGTTGGCCACCGGGGTGCCGTTCACCCCGTCGATCGCGTCGCCGTCATGCAGCTTGCCCGCCGAAGGACCGGGATCGGTGACACTCTGCACGGTCACCGCCACCGGGTACTTCAGGAAGGACAGAGCCGCGTACGCCGCACTGTCCTCGGACTTCTTGAAATCGGAGTTGTTGGCCTCGTCGATCTCGTTCTTGGACTTGTCCGGCGGGTACACCAGGTCGCGCGGAACCAGCTGCTCACGGCCCGACATCCACAGCGCCATCGCCTGGCCCAGGGTGAGGCCGTCACGCTGCGACACCGTGGTCATGTTCAGATGCCCCGTGGTGGGGTGCACGTGAGCGTCCAGTCCTTCGATGTCGACCACCTGCTTGCCCTCGACCTCGCCGAGGGTGTTGAAGGTCGGACCGGGCCCCAACGAGACGAAGGGCACCGTCACCACCGACAGCAGCACGCCGAACGCCACGATCGGCACCAGCGCAACCAGTAGCGTCAAAATCCGCCTGTTCACGCCGCCCACAGTAAAGCCTTCGCCGTCGTGTTCACCCACAGCGTGACCCGCAGCCGCACCCGGGCACCCGGTGATGAGTACCGTTGTGGGTATGGCTGACCTGCCCTTCGGCTTCTCCGCCGGGAATGACCCCGACCGAGACAAAGATAAGAAGGACCCCGATTCGGGATCCGGTTCCGGCAACTCCGGACCAGGTCCGGGATCGGATCCGTTCGGTTTCGGCATGGGCGGAGCCAACTTCGACATGGGCGATCTCGGGCAGATCTTCACCAAGCTCGGCGAGATGTTCAGCGGCGCAGGCAGTGCGATGGGCGGCGGCAAACAGTCCGGTCCGGTGAACTACGACCTGGCCCGGCAGCTGGCGTCCAACTCGATCGGGTTCGTCGCCCCCGTGCCGGAGAAGACGGTCGGAGCGGTCGCCGACGCCGTGCGGTTGGCCGAGACGTGGCTCGACGGGGTCACCCCGCTGCCCGCGGGCACCACCCGGTCGGTGGCGTGGACTCCCAGCGACTGGCTGGACAACACCCTGGACACCTGGAAGCGGCTGTGCGACCCGGTGGCCGAGCAGATCTCGTCGGTGTGGGCGTCGGCGTTGCCCGAAGAGGCCAAGAGCATGGCCGGTCCGCTGCTGGCGATGATGTCGCAGATGGGCGGTATGGCGTTCGGCTCCCAGCTGGGCCAGGCACTGGGCAAGCTGTCCCGCGAGGTGCTGACGTCCACTGACGTCGGCCTGCCGCTGGGCCCCAAGGGTGTCGCCGCGCTCATGCCCGAGGCCATCGAAACGCTGGCCGAGGGGCTCGAACGTCCGCGCAGCGAGATCCTGACCTTCCTGGCCGCCCGTGAGGCCGCCCACCACCGGCTGTTCAGCCATGTGCCGTGGCTGTCCAGCCAGCTGCTCGGCACGGTCGAGGCCTTCGCCAAGGGCATGAAGGTCGACATGACGGGCATCGAGGACTTCGCCCGCGGATTCAACCCGGCCTCCCTCAGCGATCCGTCGGAGATGGAGCAGCTGCTCAACCAGGGCATCTTCGAGCCCAAGGCCACCCCCGAGCAGGAAGCCGCCCTGGAGCGGCTGGAAACCCTGCTCGCGCTCATCGAAGGCTGGGTGCAGACCGTCGTCACCGCGGCACTGGGCGATCGCATCCCCGGCACCTCGGCACTGGCCGAGACGCTGCGTCGGCGTAGGGCGACCGGCGGGCCCGCCGAACAGACCTTCGCCACGCTCGTCGGCCTGGAACTGCGCCCCCGCAAGATGCGCGAGGCCGCGGTGCTGTGGGAACGGCTGACCGAGGCGGTGGGCACCGACGTCCGCGACGGTGTCTGGCAGCACCCGGACCTGTTGCCGAGCTCGGCCGATCTCGACGAGCCGGCAGGCTTCATCGACCGGATGATCGGCGGCGACACCAGCGGCATCGACAGTGCCTTCGAACAGGCCATCGCCGATCTCGAGAAGGAGCAGGGCAAACGCCGCGACGAAGACGGCGACAGCGAGTCCTGAGCCCCGCACGGCCTGTGGATAACTGAAACGGCCTCCCCCGCTGCCGTGGCACAGTCATCGGATGACGCGCTTCGTGCTGGCCGCGGACAGGCCGATCCTGCTGCGTCCCGACGGGGCGGTGCAGCTGGGTTGGGATCCGCGGCGCGCGGTGCTGGTGCGTCCCCCGCGCGACATGACCCAGACACAACTGGCGGATCTGCTGCGCGCACTGCAGGTCGGCACCACCCGGGACGAATTGGGCACGGCCGCAGAATCATTCGGTGACGCGGCGGCCATCGATGAGCTGCTCGACGCCCTCACCCAGACCGGAATACTCACAACGCAGGCCGCCCCGGGCGCACGGCGGACCCGCTCGGCCTCCATCCGCGTGCACGGCCGCGGCCCGCTGTCAGAGCTGCTGGCCAACGGCCTGCGCTGCTCGGGTGCCAAGGTCAGGCACAGCACGAACCCGCACACCAGGAACGTGGCAGCCACCACCGACCTGGTGGTGCTGGCCGACTACTTGATCACCGACCCGCGGCTGCTGCGGGAACTGCATCACGGCGGCATCGCCCACCTGTCGGTGCGGGTCCGTGACGGCGCCGGGTTGGTGGGCCCACTGGTGATCCCTGGCCTGACCAGTTGCCTGCACTGCGCTGATCTGCACCGCACCGATCGCGATGCGGCGTGGCCGGCGGTGGCCACCCAACTCCGGGGCGCCGTCGGCAGCGCCAGCCGGGCGACCATCCTGGCCACCGCCGCGTTGGCGATGCACCAGGTGGACCTGGTGATCCGGGCGGTCGGACACACCGCCGACGGCCGGCCCGCGCCCGAAGTACCGCCGACGCTGAACACCACCCTGGAACTCGACGCCGACGGATACTCGATCGTCGCGCGGCACTGGTCCCGCCACCCCGACTGTCAGTGTTGAAAACGTTTGTTGCCAGTTGGTTGTGGGCGATTCAGGCGAGTCATGGATGATGGTCTGGTGTCTGACATCAAACGTGGAAGCGTGGCACGGAATGCGAAGCTCGCCGGCTTGGCCGGCGGCATGGCGGGTCGGGCCGCGCTGGGCTTCGGCAAGCGTCTGACCGGCAAGTCCAAGGACGAAGTCACTGCCGAGTTGATGGACAAGGCCGCTCAACAGCTGTTCGCCGTGCTCGGCGAGCTCAAGGGCGGGGCGATGAAGGTGGGCCAGGCACTGTCGGTGCTGGAGGCCGCCATCCCCGAGCAGTACGGCAAGCCGTATCGCGAAGCGCTGACCAAATTGCAGCGCGAGGCCCCGCCGCTTCCGGCCGCCAAGGTGCACCGGGTGCTCGATGCGCAGCTCGGCACCAAGTGGCGGGAGCGGTTCACCTCGTTCGACGACACCCCGGTGGCCTCGGCCAGCATCGGTCAGGTGCACAAGGCCGTCTGGTCGGACGGGCGTGAGGTGGCCGTCAAGATCCAGTACCCCGGCGCCGACGAGGCGCTGCGCGCCGATCTCAAGACCATTCAGCGCATGGTCGGCGTGTTCAAGCAGCTAGCCCCCGGTGTGGACATCCAGGGCATCGTCGACGAGTTGCTCGAACGCACCGAGATGGAGCTGGACTACCGGCTGGAGGCGGACAACCAACGCGCGTTCGCCAAGGCCTACCGCGACGATCCACACTTCGCCGTGCCCGCGATCGTCGCCAGCGCACCGAAGGTCGTCATCGCCGAATGGATGGACGGCATCCCGATGTCGGTGATCATCCGCGACGGCACCCCCGAGCAACGCGACCTGATGGGCACCCGGTTGTCCGAACTCACCTTCGACGCCCCCAAACGCCTGCAGATGATGCACGGCGATGCCCACCCCGGGAATTTCATGCTGCTGCCCGACGGTCGGATGGGCGTCATCGACTTCGGCGCGGTCGCACCGCTGCCCGACGGCTTCCCGACTGCCCTGGGTGAGTGCATCCGGCTGGCCCGGGACAAGAACTACGACGAGTTGCTGCCCACCATGGAGGAAGCCGGTTTCATCCAGAAGGGCGAACAGGTTTCGATCGAGGAAGTCGACGACATGTTGCGTCAGTACGTCGAACCGA
Source organism: Mycolicibacterium nivoides (assembly GCF_003855255.1). NCBI lineage: Bacteria > Bacillati > Actinomycetota > Actinomycetes > Mycobacteriales > Mycobacteriaceae > Mycobacterium > Mycolicibacterium nivoides. Next base: position 4,576,427 of record NZ_CP034072.1, read on the forward strand.
TCGAAGTCGACGTCTTCCATTACAACCGCCGGTGGATTCAGCGGATGGCGGCCGGGCAGATGGACAACTGGGTGGCCCAGATCAGAACGGCCCGCCAGCTCGACCTGCCGCCGAACCTGGCCATCCCGCTGCGGGTGATCGCCTCGACCATCGCGATGTGCTGCCAGCTGGACGCCCATGTGCCGGTGAAGGCGATTGCCACCGAACTGGTTCCGGGTTTCGCCGAAGAAGCGGCCTAGCGCAACGGATTTCGCTGCACGCCGAAGCACCGAACGGCGCCGAGTGTCTCGCACTCGGCGCCGTCGGTGTCTTCAGACGTCATGCGGCGGCCGGGTTACCCGCGGCGTTCTTCCGCGGACGCCCACGCGGCCGCTTGCGGGCCACGATGGTTCCGCGGTCGAGGATCTCGCCGCCCCAAACGCCCCACGGCTCCTGCCGTTCCAGCGCGGCGGCCAGGCATGCGTTGCGGATCGGGCAATCCGCGCACAACGCCTTGGCCTGCTCCAGATCGACTGGGCTCTCGGCGAACCACAGATCGGGATCCCCGATGTGGCACGGCACCGCCGGCAGCCGCTCCTCGCATGTCAACGGCGCGACGCTCACCTCCGGAGCGGTCATCGCAATGGACATGTGCTTATCCCCCTACTTCCTGGTCGTAGTTTGTCTGCGATCTGTCTTTCGATGGATCTGCGACCAGGTTTCTGGGGGTGGAGAACGACTCCCAAAAAAATTGGCCACGGATCCGTTTTGACTGCGGTCCGTGGCCATTTGGCTGGTGATGGGAGCTCTACCTAGTAGGGGCTCCGATCCACGGACGTGCCAGTCGCGGCGGCGGCACGGCGCTTGTGCTGCGGTGCAAAAGCAGCGGCGCCAGCCAGCCATCCGGCGGCGGCGGGGGCAGCGGGTGCGGCGTGCCGGCGAACTGCCGGGGAAACCGCGGCAGCGGCGACGGCGAGCACGGACGACGGCATGCCAGCAACCGCTACACCGCTGAATTCGATGTTGTTATCCATTGCGGGCACCCTCCTTCCGTCTCGTCACCAGAGCTGTGTTACGAGGCTAAAGCCTAACAGCCGAATCGCACAACCTATTTTCTACCTGCGGTTTTGGCTCGATCTTTACGAATTTTGGCGGCCGCGGACCAACTCGAGAACGTCCGGGCCGTACTGCTCGAGCTTGCGCGCACCGATTCCGGGGAGCGCAACCAGCGCGGCCTCGTCGGCGGGCATCGACTCGGCGATGGCGATCAGGGTGTTGTCGGTGAACACCACGTACGCCGGCACTTTCATCTCCTTGGAGACGCGCAGCCGCCACTCCTTGAGCTCGGCGAGCAGCTCCTCATCCAGGTCCGACGGACAGGTTTCGCAGCGGCGCAACATGATCGCCGGCGGCGTCGACAGCGGGGCATTGCACACCCGGCACCGCGGCGCCGGGCCGCGCGGACGACGCGCCCGGTCCGGGCCTGTGCCTGCGGAATTCTGCAGTTGCGGTGCGATGCCGTTGAGGAACCGCGACGGTCGCCGGCCCTGGCGCCCGCCAGGGGTGCGGGCCAGCGCCCAGCTCAGCCCGAGGTGCACCCGTGCCCGGGTGACCCCGACGTAGAGCAGACGACGCTCCTCCTCCACCGGCTCGCTGTCGGGACCGTGCGCGAGGGCATGCGAGATCGGCAAGGTGTTGTCGGCGAGGCCGACCAGGAACACCGCATCCCACTCCAGGCCCTTGGCCGCGTGCAGCGACGCCAACGTCACGCCCTGCACCACGGGTGGATGCCGGGAGTCGGCCCGCTGGCGCAGCTCGGCGACCAGGGCCCGCAGATCCAGCTCGGGACGAACCGCAACCTCTTCGTCGACCAACTCGGCCAACGCCGTCAGCGCTTCCCAGCGATCGCGGGCCTTGGTACCGGCGGGTGGTTCGGCGGTCAGGCCGAGTGGCTCGAGCAATTCCCGCACGAGCGCGGGCAGGTCGTCCTCGGGGATGTCACGTTCGGCGAAGCGTTGCATCGCCACCAACGCCTGGCGGATCTCCTGACGGCTGAAGAAGCCCTCACCGCCGCGCACCTGGAAGGCGACCCCGGCCTCGGTGAGCGCCTCCTCGTACACCTCGGATTGCGCGTTGATCCGGTAGAGCACAGCGATTTCAGCCGGCTCCGTTCCGTTTTCGATCAGCTTCTTGATGGACCGGGCAACGGCATTGGCCTCGGCCACCTCGTCGGGATACTCCGAGAACGTCGGCTCCGGACCGGGGTCGCGCTGCCCCACGAGGTGCAGCTTGCTGCCTGCCATCCGGCCGCGGGCGGCCGCGATCACCCGGTTGGCCAACGAGACCACCTGCGGTGTGGAGCGGTAGTCACGCTCCAGCCGCACCACGGCGGCGTCCGGGAAGCGCCGCGAGAAATCCAACAGGAAACGCGGGGTGGCCCCGGTGAACGAATAGATCGTCTGGTTGGCGTCACCGACAACGGTGAGGTCGTCGCGCTCCCCCAACCAGGCATCGAGCACCCGTTGCTGCAGCGGCGTGACGTCCTGGTACTCGTCGACGACGAAGCAGCGGTAGCGGTCGCGGAATTCCTGGGCGACCGCGGCGTCGTTCTCGATCGCCGCGGCGGTGTGCAGCAGCAGATCGTCGAAATCCAACAGCGCCGAGCCGTCCCTGCGGGCCTTGAGCGCCTCGTACCCCGAATAGACGGCCGCGACCTTGGCCGCATCGAACGGGATGTCGCGCCCAACCTTGGCCACCGCGGTGCTGTAGGCCTCCGGTGTGATCAAAGACGCCTTGGCCCACTCGATTTCACCGGCCAGATCACGGACGTCGTCGGTACTGGTCTGCATGCCGGCGCGGTTCGCGGCCTGCGCGACGACGGCGAACTTGCTGTCGAGCAGCTCCCACCCGGTGTCGCCGACCAGACGCGGCCAGAAGTACTGCAATTGCCGGCGCGCCGCGGCGTGGAACGTCACCGCCTGCACCGCAGCGGTGTTCACCCCGGATTCCTGGCCCAGGACCCGCAACCGGCCCCGCATCTCGCCGGCAGCGCGCGCGGTGAACGTCACCGCGAGCACCTGGCTGGGCGCGACGTGACCGCCGGCGACCAGGTGCGCGATCCGGCGGGTGATGGTGCGGGTCTTGCCGGTACCCGCGCCGGCCAGCACGCACACCGGGCCGCGGGCGGCCAGTACTGCCTCCCGCTGCTCATCGTCCAGATCGCCCAGGGCGGGCGAGGGAGCCTCCAACGGCATGCGGTCCATGATGTCAGGGACCGGTGACAGTCTCGGGCCCGGCGTGGCCCCGGCCTACTGCTGCCGGCTCAGCCACTGTTCGAAGGTGGTGGGCGCGATGCGCGCGCCGTCACCGGGCAGCAGCGCATTGCCCGCCATCTCGACACCGAAGATCGATGACCACGTCGGCACCAGCGTCACCTCCCTGCCACGCACCGCAAGGGTCCGCCGGGCCATGTCGACGAGATCCTGCGTCTGCGGGCCGGCCACGTCGGCATGGCGGCCCTGCGGGTCGCCCACCACGACCTCGGCGAGCACGTCCGCGATGTCGTCCGGATCGATGGGCTGCACCAACAGCGGCGCGATCGGCGCAGTGGCACCGTCGGGGCCGTCCTGTTCGGTCCAGCCCACCACCATCTCGGCGAAATCGTGGAACTGGGTGGCGGGCACGACCGTCCACGGCACCGGCCCCGCCTCGACCAGCCGCTCCTGCTCGCGTTTTCCGGCGTAGTGCGGATTGCCGTCGATGTCGTGGATCCCCACGATCGACAACAGCACATGATGCGCCACCCCCGCCCGGCCCTCGGCGGCGAGCAGGTTGCGGGTGGCAGTGCCCAGGTAATCCACGGTGGTGTCCCGGTCGGTGGGCGGGGCGCTGATCGCGTCGACGACCGCCTGCACCCCGGCCAGGGCCGCGTCCAGACCCTGGCCGGTGGACAGGTCCACCCCGTTCGAGCGGCTGATCGCCACCACCTCGTGTCCTGCGCCCTTCAGGGCGGCGACCACGCGCGCCCCGATGTTTCCCGTCGCGCCTGCCACTGCGATTCGCATGATGTCTCCCGTTCCGTGTGACCACCTATCTCGGACTATATAGGTCCGTAATATCTGTAATAAAGTACGAGTTGTGAAACTCCCCGTGGCCACCGAGTGGGCGCTGCATTGCGCGACGTCACTGGCGCAGCTCGAGCCGGGCGCCACCGCATCGGCCGCCGACCTCGCGGAGTACTTCGACCTGCCCGCCGCCTATCTGTCCAAGCAGCTGCAGGCGCTGACCCGTGCGGGTGTACTGACCGCTACAACCGGTCCCCGCGGTGGCTTCCGGCTGGGCCGGGCACCCACCGACATCACGCTGCTGCACATCGTCGAGGCCGTCGACGGCGCGGCGCCGCCGTACGAATGCCGCGAGATCCGCAGGCAGGGCCGCGGCGCCCTCCCCACGAGCTGGTGCCGCCACGAGTGCATCCTCTCGGTGAAAATGGCTGATGCCCACCAGGCGTGGCGAGCCAGCCTCGACGGCGTCACCCTCGCCGACATCCTCGCCGACATCCCGGCCGCGGCGCCTGCGCGCACCCGAAAGCTGTTGGGCAGGCCGGGCTCATAGCAGCAGCCGGCGCAACTCCTCGCGGCCGCCGTCGTCGAGCGGCAACAACGGGAGACGCGGGTCTCCGACGCCCTGACCCAACAGTTCGAGTCCACCCTTGATGGTGGTGGGCAGGCCGCCGGCCACGATGAACTCCAGAAAGGGCTTGAGTTCGGTGTAGATGGCATCGGCCTTCGTCCAGTCTCCGGCCCGTGCCGCTGCATAGAGATCCAGGCATGGCTGCGGCAGCAGGTTCGGCGCCGCTGTGCACCAGCCCTTGGCCCCGGCCTTGAAGGCCTTGAGAACCATCGGATTACTGCCGTTGTAGAACGGCAGTTGGCCCCCGGTGAGCTCGGACAGCCGCTCCATGCGGGTGATGTCGCCGGTGGATTCCTTGACCATGGCGACGTTGTCGATGTCCTTGAACATCTGAACCAGCAGTTCGGGCCGCATGTCGATGCCGCTGGTAGCCGGGTTGTTGTACACCATGATCGGAATGCCGATCGCGGCGCCGATCGCGGCGTAGTGCTGGGCGATCTCCCGTTCGGACAGTTTCCAGTAGGAAATGGGCAGCACCATCACCGCGTCCGCGCCGGACCGCTCGGCATACCGGGCCCGGCGAATGGTGTTGGCAGTGGTCAGATCCGAGGCGCCGATGATGACGGGCACCCGACGGTCGACCACGCCGATCGTGGTGTCGATGACGGCATCGAACTCGGCCTCGGTGAGATATGCCGACTCACCGGTGCTGCCGAGCGGGACGATCCCGTGGGCTCCGCCGGTCACCAAACGGTCGACCAGCGCGGCAAGCTTGTCCGTGTCGACCTTGTGATCTTCGGTGAAGGGCGTCACCGGATAAGCGAGAATTCCGTGGATCTCGGTGCTGGATGGCATGTTTCGGGTCCTTCTTTCGGAGGGATGGGGGCGGATCTCAGGGTCAGCTGGTCAACGCGTCGGGATGATTGCGGAGCGCGCGTCGGGCGTAATAGGCGAAGTTGGCCTGACTGCGTTTGGGCCGCAGCGTCCAGTCGTGGGCCTCGCGGGCCAGTCGCGGCGGCAGGTCGGCGATCGTCCCCGCTGCCATGGCGGCCAGTTGCAGTTCGGCACCGCGTTCGATCAGCATCGCCAGCGAGCACGACTCCTCGATGCTGGCTCCGGCGATCACGTGACCGTGGTGCGCCAACAGGATGGCCTTCTTGTCTCCCAGCGCCGCACTGATGATCTCGCCCTCTTCATTGCCGACAGGAACTCCCGGCCAGTCGGCAAGAAAGGCGCAATCGTCATACAACGGTGCGATATCCATCTGGGACACCTGCAACGGAACTTCCAGCATCGACAGCGCGGCGACGTGGAACGGATGGGTGTGCACGATGCACTGCACATCCGGCCGCGCGCGGTAGATCCAGGTGTGGAATCGATTGGCGGGGTTTGCCATTCCCCCGCCTTCGAGGACGTTCAGATCCTCGTCGACGAGCAGAAGGTTGTCTTCGGTGATCTCGTCGAAACCCAAACCGAGTCGCTGGGTGTAGTAGGTACCCGGCCTCTCGGCTCGTGCGGTGATCTGGCCGGCCAGGCCTGAGTCGTGGCCCGAGTCGAACAGGGCCCGGCACGTCAGGGCCAGCTTCTGCCGCGTCGTCAGCGTGGACTCCTCGATATGGGTCGACAGACCATCGAGTGCGCGCTGCATCAGAACTTGTTTCGAATCACCAAGCGTGGTGGTCATCTCGGCATACCTTTCACGTTGAGGGACCGGCGACACAATCTCGACGATAGGACACATCGTGTCTTTTCGTCAACACTCGATGCGAGAGCTACGCCCAACGGCACCTTTCAGGGACTCCGCTCCGGCCGCCCCGCCGAACCGGCAAGCATGTTTCCATTAGGACACTTTGTGTCCTATGATTGGTGGACGAAGCGAACGAACAGATGAAGAGGGAGCGAGAAGCCATGAAGCACTTCGCAATATCCACAGCGATTTCCATCGGCGCCGCCGCAGGCTGGCTCACAGCAGGAGCCGCTGTCGCCGCCGCGGCCCCAACCGGACCGTCGGCAGCCGAAACGATCGCGCGCCTACAAGCAGACGGCAAGCGGGTGATCATCAACAAAGTCGGCAGCGGCCCGCTCAGTGAGTGCACGGTGACCGATGTCCGTGCCGTCGTCGTCCGCCCGCAGGCGAAGACGGTCACCATTCACGGCCTGCCGGATTTCGAACCCATCCCGACGGTGCACGTCAACCTCAAATGCTGACGAACCGCGCCTGCGGCGAAAGGACGTCAGCCGTCAGCGGTTGCGGCTGTACTCGGTGTGGGTGATCACCAGAACCTCGCTGGGCGTGCTTCCCCGCTGCCGCAATTGGTGAGGCAAGGAGGCGTCGAAGTACGCGCAATCGCCGGCTTCCAAGGTGACCAACTCGTCCTGGTAGCGCAGCTCCACCACGCCTGCGTGGACGAACACCAACTCCTGCCCGGCGTGTTCTGGATGCGGGTGCTCGGCGAACTTGAGCGTTGGCCGCACGATGAACGGTGACATCGACTTTCCGAGCATGCCGGCGGCCACGGCCTGATACCGGTTGTCCCCCCGCTCGCCGGCGCGGTCGATCGACAACGTCGTGACCGCTGGATCCTCGGAAAACAGCTGTGCGACATCGACCTCGAGTGCACGGGCCACTTTCATCGCCACCGCGATCGACGGGGTGGATCGCTGCCGTTCGACCTTGGACAGGTAGCTCTTGGTCAGTCCGGTCGCCTCGGCGAGTTCCTCGAGGGTCATGCCCCGCTGTTGACGCACAGCACGCAAGAGAGCGCTCATAACACCTCCTGCTCACAACGCCCGCTGTTCCCATGGTCCCATAGGACAGCGGGTGTCATATCGTCGACATCCCGAATCGACGACGAGCCGATCAGTTGCCGGTGGCGGTGACCAACGCCCAGAGACCCTCCGCACCGGCGGCGGTGGCGTAGTCGGTGAGCACCTGGTCCCAGTGCGCGACCGAGCCGTACTCCGAGCGCCAGGACAGCGCGGGCATCGTGAACTCGTGCAACCGGTGTTCAACCGTGGTGCCGATCGCACCGTGCACCTGGTGGCCGTTGCGCACCACGACCGAGGTGGCATGTCCGACGCACGAACGTGCCACAGCGACAAGGAAATCCAGGTGCGGCGAGGACCAATCTGATCGCAGCGCCTCGGCCAGGGCGCCGTCGGTTGCGGCCCGGGCCAGTGCCGATTCGGCGGCGATGTCGGCCACCAGATTCTGCACAGCCTGAAACTTGGCCAGCGGACGGCCGAACTGAGTGCGTTCGCGGACATGCGCCACCGACAGCTCCAGGATCCGGTCCAGCGCGGCGCACACCTGGACGGCACGCACCAGAGCAGCCCGCTGCGTGAACTGTTCGACCACATTGTCGGGCACTGGGTTTCCGGTCAGGGCCCCGAGGTCCGCGCGGACCTCGTCGCGCGGCTCCCCCGCGTTGTTGTGTCCTGCAGTGACCGACAGCGACGCGGTGTCCGCATCGGTCACGCGGTAGCCGGTGCCGTCGCGCCAGAGCAGCACCACCCGCACGGAGTCCGCCGCCCAGGGCACACCACGTGCGACACCGGCGTCGTCGAGCAGACACGCGGTGCGTCGCGCGTCATCGACCCCCAGCCCCGCCGTCTCCAACAGCCAGCAGGCCAGCAGATCATGTTCGGCCAGCGGGATTCTCACCCCGTGCGAGGCAGCCGCGCGCAGCAGCTCGACGGCCTCGGCCCAGCCGGCGCCACTGCCCCCGGACTCCTCGGACCCGGTGAGCCGGACCAGCCCGAGTTCCCCCAGCCGGCCCCACAATTCGGCGATGCCCTCACCGGGCTGATGCTGTTCGCGGTGCGCGGCGAAGACCGCCGACATCATCTCGGCCAGTTCGGCGTCGACACTCATCAGGACCTTCTCTTCTTCGCGCAAGCGCTCATCAGTGCCCATCTCTTCTTCGCGCAAGCGCTCATCAGTGCCCATCTCTTCTTCGCGCAAGCGCTCATCAGCGCAACCCCAGTCCCCGCGCAATCACACCGCGCAGAACCTCGTTGGTACCGCCGCGCAGGGTGAATCCCGGACGTTGGACCACCGCATCAGCCAGCATGGACCGGTACCCCTCGTCATCGGTCTCACCGAGTACGTCGGCGAAATCGGCGATGTCACCTTCGGTGGAGGTGCCCAGCACCTTGACCACGGCCGCCGCGGTATCAGCCGGTTCGTGACGCTCCAGCGCACCGGCGACCGCCATCGACATCTGGTGCAGGCCGGTGATGCGGCCCAGATAGCGCCCCAGGTCGGTATGGCGGGGCAGAGATCCGTCACGCATGTGCGTGGCCATGTCGGCCAGCAGCGGGAACGTCGACAGGAAGCGCTCGGGCCCACTGCGTTCGAAGCTCAGCTCCGAGGTCACCTGCTGCCAGCCGTTGCCGATCGTGCCGAACACCAGGGCGTCGGGCACGAACACCTCATCGAGGATCACCTCATTGAAATGATGCTTGCCGTTCATCGAGATGATCGGCCGGATGTCGACGCCCGGTGCCCGCAGATCGACGATGAACTGGCTCAGGCCCTCGTGCCGGTGCGCAGGATCCACCGGCGCACTGCGGGCCAGGCAGATGAAGGCGTGCGCCAGATGCGCCCCGGACGTCCACACCTTGGCGCCGGTGATCGCCCAACCTCCGTCGACCTGGACCGCCTTGGTGCGCACGCTGGCCAGATCCGATCCGGAATCCGGCTCGCTCATCCCGATACCGAAGTAGCACTCGCCTTTGGCTATGGCGGGCAAGAACTTTCGCCGCTGTTCCTCGGTGCCGTACTTGAGCAACGACGGAACGATCTGACGGTCGGCGATCCAGTGCGCCCCGACCGGAGCCCCGGCGGCCAGCAGTTCCTCGGTGACCACGAACCGCTCCTGGTGACTGCGCCCGTGCCCGCCGTAGGAGACCGGCACCGTCATCCCCAGCCAACCGCGGGCCGCCAGCGCCCGGCTGAAGTCCTCGTCCCAACCGGTCAGCCAACTGTCCGCGTACCGGCCGATCTTGCCGGCCCGCTGCTGCGCGGCGACAAACTCCCGCACCTGCAATCGCAACTCGTCGAGCGCATGCGGGTCGCCGGCTACCGGCGGCACCAACCTGGTCATGTTCAGCTCCGTCCACTGCGGATTAGCAACTTACCGCCGCAGGCCGGAGACCTGCGTCACCGCGGGCATGGGACGGCGGTTCGGCTACGTTGTGTGCACTATGACTGCTACACCGACTGCTCTGACCATGTACACCACCACCTGGTGCGGCTACTGCTCGCGGCTCAAGACCGCGCTGAAGTCCGAGGGCATCTCGTGGACCGAGGTCGACATCGAGCAGGATCCGGCTGCAGCCGAGTTCGTCGGCTCCGTCAACGGCGGCAACCATGTGGTGCCGACCGTGAAGTTCGCCGACGGGTCGACGCTGACCAACCCCACCATCAAGCAGGTCAAGGCCAAGCTCAGCTGATCGTCAGTCCAGGGCCGCCCAGGACTCGATGATCTCGCGGGCAATGGAGATCGATCCGGGCAGCAGCAGCCTCGAAGGTGAATCGCCGTCAGCGGCGCTCCAGTCCCCCTGAGCGAGCGCCTCGCGGATCTCGGCCCGGGTGAACCAGTCGGCCTCGGCGATCTCGCCGTCGTTGAATGAGAACGGCTGTTCCGGGTCGCCGATGGCATGGAAGCCGACCATCAGCGACCGCGGGAACGGCCACGGCTGGCTGCCCAGGTACTGCACATCGGTCACCGTGAGGCCGACCTCCTCGGCGATCTCACGCGCCACACAGGTCTCGAAGGATTCTCCGGCCTCGACGAATCCGGCCAGGATCGAGAACAACCGTTCGGGCCACGCCGTCTGCCGGGCCAGCACCGCACGGTCGTGGCCGTCATGGACCAGACAGATCACCGCCGGATCGATGCGGGGGAACTCCTCGTGCCCGCTGACCGGGTCGACCCGCGACCAGCCGCCTTTCGCCGACCTCGTCGCCGCACCGTCCACCGCACTGAACCGGGCCCGGTCATGCCAGTTCAGCAGCGCGGTGGCGGTCGCCACCAACTGCGCGCTGACGTCGTCGAAGACCTCACCGGCCCGGCGTAGATCGAGCACCTCGGCGGCCGCATCGGGGTCGTCCGGCGCCTCCAGCGCACTGCGGACTCCCCAGACATGCCGCCCATCGCCCAGCCGGCCCAGGAACACCGCGTGTTCCGGCGGCTTGTCCGCACTCAGGCTCGAGGCCTTCCCGAGCACCACCTGGCCACCCGAGATCAGTACCTGGTTGCGTCGGTCGACCCGCAGCAACAGCGCGTCCTGCCAGCCCTCGGTTGCCGCATCGATATCGGTACGCAGCGCATCGGCACGATCGGCACCGACCCGCGAGAGCAGGGGGACGTTGCGCAGGCCGAAGGTGAGGCGTTCGGTCATCGCTCGGTGTCCGCACTGCGGATGTAGAGCAGCCGGTCCCCGGCCTCCAGCGCATCGACCTCCGGCGCATCGACCCGCACCAGACTGCCGTCACGCACCACACCCAGCACGATGTCGTGCAGGTGCCGTGGCGAGCCGCCCTCCTCCTTGGGCGTCACCTCACGTTCGGCGATGGCGAAGCCGGCATCGGGAGTCAGCAGGTCCTCCATCATCTCCACCACGCTGGGGGTCTGCGTCGCGAGACCGAGCAACCGGCCGGCGGTCTCGGAGGACACCACCGTGGAGTCCGCACCTGACTGCTTGAGCAGATGCAGGTTGTCCGATTCCCGCACCGCCGCGATGATCTTGGCCTTGGGCGCCAACTCACGGGCAGTCAGTGTGACCAGTACCGCACTGGCGTCATTGTCCGCCGCCACGATGATCGACTTGGCGTGCTGGGCCCCGGCCAGTCGCAGGACACCGGAATTGGTGGCGTCGCCGTGCACGGTCACCAGCCCGGCGGCCTTGGCGCGTTCCAGCGCGGCCGCGTTCTCGTCGACGACGACGATGTCGGCCGGGGAGACCTCATCGCCGACCATCGCCGCGACCGCTGTGCGGCCCTTGGTGCCGTATCCGACGACGACGGTGTGGTTACGCACTTTGTTCCTCCATCGCTGAATCTTCAGCGCCTGCCGGGATTGGGTGGTCAGGGTTTCCACGGTGGTACCGATGAGAACGATCAGGAAGGCCACCCGCAGCGGCGTGATGACGATGACGTTGACCAGACGCGCCGAATCCGTATACGGCGTGATGTCGCCGTAGCCGGTCGTCGACAGTGACACCGTCGCGTAATAGAGACAGTCCAGGAACGAGAGCGGATTGTTGGCATCCGGGGCGCTGTCGTTGTCCCGGTAACCGTAACGATCCGCGTAGACGATGAGCACCGCCGCGAACAGCGCCCCCAGCGCGTACAGCACCCGCATGAAGATCTTGCGCGCCGGACTGATGAACGGTTCGGGGATGCGCAACACATCCACGAGCGCGGCGTCCGGGCGCGAGGTCAGGTTCGAGTCCATCGCGGCGAGGCGGCGCCGCAGCCTGCCTTTAGCCACGCGACCCCATCATCGAGCAAAGCGCCCCGGGACGCGCCGGGATCAATCTGATCAGACGCACGCCACAATGTAACCATGACCGCACCTCAGCCTCAGCGGATCTCCGCCGCACCCGCCGCCCAACGCATGGCAGCCCTGCTCCTGGGCATGGGCACGCTGCACTTCGTCGCGCCCAAACCGTTCGACTCCATCATCCCGGCCGAGCTGCCGGGCAGCGCCCGCTTCTACACCTATGCCTCCGGGGTGGGTGAGCTGGCCACCGGCGCCTTGCTGGCCGTGCCCCGCACCCGGCGGCTCGGCGCGCTGGCCGCCGTGGCGTTGTTCATCGCCGTGTTCCCCGGGAACGTGAACATGGTCCGGCTGTGGTGGGACAAGCCGTGGCCCATGCGGATCGTGGCGATCGCCCGGTTGCCGCTGCAGATCCCGATGATCACCTGGGCCCTGCAGGTGTACCGCAACTCCTAGTCACCCACTCCTGGCCCACTGTGCGGCCAGAACACCTGGGCGGCAACCAGTTTCGTTGCCCGGATCGGGCCTGAGCCCCGCACAGGGCCAAGTTTGGCAAGGCTATCGTTGCTGGTGGCGTGCGGTTTTCGCCGATATGGTCGGACCGTGACGAATCCCAGCCATCCGTCCGAGCCGCACGTGGGTTCACTGTCGTCGAGACTGAACTGGCTGCGTGCCGGGGTTTTGGGCGCGAACGACGGCATCGTCTCCACGGCAGGCATCGTCGTGGGTGTGGCGGCCGCCACGGTGGAGAAGGCGCCGATCCTGACCGCCGGTATCGCCGGCCTGGCCGCGGGCGCGGTGTCGATGGCGCTGGGTGAGTACGTCTCGGTGAGCACGCAGCGTGACACCGAACGCGCATTGCTACGCAAGGAACGCCGCGAGTTGCGTGACGACCCCGCCGCCGAACTGGACGAGTTGACCGCGCTCTACCAGGCGAAGGGCCTGTCGACGACGACCGCGCGCACCGTGGCCGAGGAACTCACCGACCACGACGCGTTCGCCGCACACGCCGAGGTCGAATTGGGCATCGATCCCAAGGATCTGACGAATCCGTGGCAGGCCGCCGCGTCTTCTGCGCTGTCGTTCACCATCGGTGCGCTGTTGCCGTTGATCGCGATCCTGATTCCGCCAACGACGTGGCGCATCCCGGTGACCGTGGTGGCGGTGCTGCTGGCGCTGATGCTCACCGGGGCGGTGTCGGCCGGGCTGGGTGGAGCACCGAAGGGACGCGCGGTGCTGCGCAACGTGATCGGTGGCGGGCTGGCCCTGGTGATCACCTATCTGATCGGCCTGTTGGTGGGGACCGCCATCACCTGACCACTTCGCATCATCCCGACCAGCCAAGGAGTCCCGTGACAGTCTTCAATGGCCTGCCCGCCCACGTCCTACTCGTGCATGCGCTGGTGGTACTCGTGCCGCTGACCGCGGCGCTGGAGATACTCTGTGCGCTGTGGCCCGCCGCCCGCAGAGGTCACCTGTTGTGGCTCACTCTCGTCCTGGCCGTCGTGACAACGGTTTTGACACCGCTGACGACGTACGCCGGCGAATGGCTCTACGACCTGCGACCCGCTCACGAGGCGGTGCTGGAAGAGCACGCCGAGCGCGGCGACACAATGATCTACTTCTCGCTCGCGCTGCTGGTCGTCGCACTGGCACTGGTGGGATTGCATTTCGCCGAACGGCGCGACGACCGCCGACGGCTGACATACAACAGCGTTGTCGCGGTGATCGCCGTGCTGGTGGGAGTGACCTCGATCGTTCAGATCTACCGAATCGGCGATCTCGGAGCACAGGCGGTCTGGGGATCGGAGATCGCCAACCTGACCTCGGCCGGCGACGGCTAGGACTCCTGCGCGAGATCCGGCGAAGCGGTCGTGGGGTCGGTCAGCAATGCCACGAGCTCGTCCTCGCCGGGCAGCGACTCGGGGCTGACGGTCTGCCCCGAACGTACGTAATGGAACGCGGCCCGCACCGATTCCGGCGGGCACCCGCGCAGTGACGCCCACGCCAGGCGGTAGACCGCGAGCTGAACTGCCGCCTGCGCCATGGCTTCCGGTGTGGCCGGGGGTTCGCCGGTCTTCCAGTCCACCACGGTGGTGGTGCCGTCCTCCTGCGCGAAAACCGCGTCGATGCGGCCACGCACGACGGTGGTCCGGTTGCGCCCGATCGCCATGTCGAACGGCACCTCCACCTCGATCGGGGTGCGTGCGGCCCACGACGACATGACGAAGGCGTCCTGCAGTTCGGACAATTCGGCCGCACTGGCACGCCCGCTGTCGCCGTCCACCGCGCCCGGCAGGTCGTCGAGGTCGAAGAGCCGCTCGGAGTGGAAGAATCGCTGCACCCATTCGTGGAAGGCGGTGCCCAGCAGGGCATGTGGATCCGGGCGTTGGGGCAGCCGCCGGTGCAGCCGCTGCAAGGCGGCCTGCCGGTCGCGGCTGAGTTCCACCAAGGTGCTGACCGACAGCTGGCCGGGCAGTGCGGCCGGGGCGGCCTGCGGCGCGCGATCCCGTTCTGCCAGTAGCGCGTCGACGTCGGCGGCCCAGCCCTCCCCGTCGACCACGTCGTCTTGCGCGCTGCCGTCGTGGCCACCGTCGCCGGCCAGCGCCTGCGCCACCAGCGCCGCGCCCCGGTCGACGTCAGAGGCCCTGGCCGGAGCCGCGGGCCAGATCGCTTCGACAGCCTTGTCCCGCAATGGGTTTATTTCACCGGCCGGCGGATCCGGAGCCCACTGCTCGATCTCACCACACGGGTGTCCCTGCGCGGCGGCATCCTCCACGATGGCCTTGATCTCGCACAGGAATTCCGATGGGCCGCGCGGCTTGCTCTCGGTCGCACCCCAGTGGTGCCCTGAGATCAGCAAGGTGTCCTCGGACCGGGTGATCGCGACGTAGAGCAGCCGACGCTCCTCGTCGACACGACGTTGTTCGAGGCTCCGCTTGTGATCGGAGATCTTGTCCGACAGGATCTTCCGGTCGTTGATGTCCGAGGTGTCGAGGACCGGTACGCCGAGCTCTGATTCCGTCGCGCGATCGCCGCGCAGCAGCGGCGGCAGATCCGACGGGTCCGTGAGCCACGTGCGGGCCGACGCCGTCGACGGGAAGACCCGGCCACTCAGATGCGGAACGGCCACCACCTGCCATTCCAGCCCCTTGGCGGCATGCACGGTGAGGATCTGCACGCGGTCATGTGACACCGTCAATTCGGCAGGGGCCAGACCGTTCTCCACTTCGGCTGCCACATCCAGATAGGCGAGCAGCGCGAGCACCGACCCGCCCGGCCGGCCGGCGAAATCGGCCACGAGGTCACAGAACGTGTCGAGGTTCTCGGTCCCCGTCCAGCCCGCGGCCACGGGGCGCGCCGCGCGAGCCTCGGCGTCCAGGCCGGCGACGCGCCGCACCTCGGCCACCAACTCGGGCAGCGGGTGGCTCAGATGCGCACGCAGAGTGGTCAGCTCGCGCCCGAGTGCCTCGATCCGCCGATGACCGGCCGGCGAATAGTGTTCGGCGGCACCAGGATCGCAGATCGCGTCGGCCAGGCACGCCGAGTCGGCATCCGGGGCGGCCTGTGCCACGATCTCGGCCGGGCTGAGCTCCCCCACCGACCTGTCGTCCAATTCCCTGGCGCGCCGCCACAACGCGGCGATGTCCCGGGCCCCGAACCTCCATCGCGGCCCGGTCAGCACCCGCATCACCGCCGACCCCGCGGCGGGGTCGGCCACCAGCCGCAGCATCGCGACCAGATCGGCCACCTCGGGCACGGCCAGCAGTCCGGCCACCCCGACCACCTCGACCGGTACCCCGCGGGCGCTCAGCGCTTCGGCCATCGGCGCGGCGTCGGCATTGCGTCGCACCAGCACCGCAGCGGTGGGTGTGGCCGCACCCTGAGCCAGTGCGCCGTGATAGGCACGGGCCAGATGGTCTGCCACCCAGTCACGTTCGGTCTCGACATCGGACAGCAGTGCGCACCGGATGGTGCCGGGCTCGGCGTCAGGCCGGGGCCGCAGCTCGTGCACCGTCACCGAACGGCGGCGGGCCTCCGCCGACACCGCATTGGCCAGATGCAGGGCACTCGGCGGGTTGCGCCAGCTGGTCCGCAGTTCCAGGGTGGGGGCCGGCGTGCCGTCGGCGAGCGGAAAGTCCGTGGTGAACCGGGGCAGGTTCGTCGCCGACGCGCCCCGCCAACCGTAGATCGACTGGATCGGATCCCCCACCGCGGTGAGCGCCAGGCCATCGTCGACGCCGCCGCCGAACAGCGAGGACAACGCCACCCGCTGCGCATGCCCGGTGTCCTGGTATTCGTCGAGCAGCACCACCCGGAAACGTTGGCGCAGTTGCTCACCGACCTGAGGGAACTTCGAGGCGAGCCGCGCCGCCGCGGACATCTGCATCCCGAAATCCATCACTTTGTCGCCGCGCATCCGCTGGTGCAGCGCATCGATCAACGGCACCAGTTCGGTGCGCTCCGTCTGGGTGGCCAGCATTTTCAGCAGCCACTGGCTGGGCCCGCTGTCACGTTGATACGGCCCGGCGGGCAGGGTGTGCACCAGGCGCTCCAACTCCACATGGGTGTCACACAGCTGGTCGGTGTCGACCAGATGCTCGGCGAGCGCACCTGACAGGCGCAGAACCATGTCGGTGACGGCGGCCGGCGTCTTCTCGATGGCCAACTCCCCCGGGTGCGCGCACACCACCTCGAACGCCAACTGCCACAGCTCCGTTTCGCTGAGCAGCCGTGTGTCCGGTTCGACCGGGAGCAGCAACCCGTGCTCGCGCAGCAGCGTGCCGGCGAACGCGTGATAGGTGCTGACCGTCGCCGACTCCACCGACTCGTCGCCCGCCCCCTGTACCGGAGCCAGGCCGGCACCGGCGAGCCTGGCCAACCGGGTGCGGACCCGGCGCAACAACTGGCCGGCGGCCTTACGGGTGAAGGTCAACCCCAGCACCTGCGATGGCGTGGCATAGCCGTTGGCCACCAACCAGACCACGCGGGCCGCCATGGTCTCGGTCTTACCGGCGCCCGCGCCGGCGATCACCACAACTGGCCCAGGCGGTGCGGCGATCACAGCGGCCTGTTCCTCGGTCGGCGGGAACAGGCCCAGCGCGGTGGACAATTCGGCCGGGCTGTACCGCACGCCGGCCGGTGCGGTTTCCGTCATGACCGGTCCCCGACAGCCTGGGCCGGGCACGATGAACGCACCGGGCAGTTCGCGCAGCCGTCGTTGATCCGGGCCGCGAACTGCGGCCCGGCCGTTGCGGCCGCCGCATCGGCGACGGTGCCCAACCAGTCGGAACGGGAGTCAGCCGTCATCGGATCCTGTTCGCGTTCGGTGGCGCCGGCCGCCCCCGCCTTGCCCAGGTATACCAACCGGCCCCCGCCCGGCTCGTCGCCGTGCGGCAACAACCCCGCGGCCACCGCGAGCTGGTAGGTGGCCAGCTGGGCGTGCTTCTGCGCGTCGCCCTTGGTGACCGGGCTCTTGCCGGTCTTGAGGTCGACGACGACGAGCCGATCCGCCTGGTCGCGCTCGAGGCGGTCCAGCCGGCCCCGTACCTGAACGCCCGGCCCGTCAGGTCCCGGTTCGACGATCACGCCGTCGACGTCGATCTCGGTGGCGACCTCGGTCAACTGGTCCCGAGAGTCCGTGCGCCAGCGGGTGAAGGTCTCCAGCATCGCCCGGTGTCGCGACAACTCATTGTCCGAATACCACTTCGCCTCGAAAGGCAGGCCTTCCCAGACCTTTTGCAGGTCGTTGACCAGCTGGCTCTCGGTCTTGCCGGAGTCGGAGACCAACGCGTGCAGCAACGACCCGACCGTCGAGCGAACGTCGCGCCCGTCGCTGCCGCCGTGGCGCTCCAACAGCCAACGCAGCGGACAGTCGGTGAGCATCTGCAGCGTCGACGGCGACAGCTTCACCACGTGTTCGGGGTCCGACCACAGCGGCTCCTCGGTGGACAGCGCGGTCATGGTGTGCCACTGCGACGGGTCGGCCCCGGGCACCCCTGCGGCTGCCAGCCTGGCCAATTGAGTTGCCGCAGAAGACCGGGACTCGTCATCGACAGCCCCTTCCGGCGCGCACACCACCGCCCGCAGCCGACCGACCACCGCCGACGGCAGCAATACCCGCGGCGCGGCCAAGGGCGGCAGCGGTACGGATTCGGTCGCCACCTCGGCCAGTTCGGCACAGAACGGTGAGGGCAGCAGTGACTCGTCGCCACCGTCGCTGTCGACCGCGGTCACCAGCAGCCGGGTCCGGGCCCGGCCCATGGCGGCCATCAACAACCGTCGCTCCTCGGCCAGCAGCGGCGCCCGGGTCGACACCGCGCGGTCGTCCGGGGCGGCCACCCCGTCGAGCACATCCACGAGATTCTGCGTGCCCAGGATGCCGCCACGCGGAACAGTGTTGGGCCACAACCCTTCCTGCACGCCGGCGATCACCACGAAGTCCCATTCCCGGCCGAGGGCGGCATGCGCGCTGAGCACCGCGACCGCCTCGGTCTGCGGGCTCGAATCCGAAGCCGACATCGACGTTCCCAACGTCGCCACGTGGTCCACGAGCCCGCGCAGTGACGCCCCCGCGGTGCGGCTCACGTATTGGTCGGCCACATCGAACAATGCCGTCACCGCGTCCAGGTCCCGATCCGCCTGCGCTCCGATGGTGCCGCCCCGCTCGCTGGCGGCCAGCCAGCGCGGCTGCAGCCGGCACGCGTTCCAGGCCTGCCACAGGGTGTACCGCGGATCGGCGCCGTCGCGCCGGCCGCGGCGGGCGGCGGCCAACACCGAGCGGAGCCGGCGCAGCGGCTTGACGTGTTCGGCCGACAAACCGGCCGGCTCCGTGTCGATCGCGGCGACCAGTAGATCGGCGAAATCCCGTGGTGGCGTGGAGCCATCGGCCCGGCGCAGCGCCCGGCGCAACTGCCGCAGGGTCACCGGGTCGACCCGGCCGATCGGACCAGTGAGCAGGCCGATCGCGCTGTCACCGTCCAGGTGCCCGGACGCCGTCACTTCCAACACCGTCAGCAGGGCGGCGACCGCGGGCTGTTGCGCGAGCCCGAGATCGGCGCCCGTCGACTGCACGGGCACGCCTGCCCCGCTCAGCGCCCGCGCCAGCCCCGCACCCACCCGTGGAATCGAGCGCACGACCACAGCCATCTCCGACCACGGCACGCCGTCCATCAGGTGGGCGCGACGCAGGGCATCGGCGATGAAGGCGTTTTCGGCGTGCGGTGTGGCCGCCATCCGCAGCGTCACTTCACCGTGCCCGCGCTCCGGGTTGCCCTCCAGCACGCGGCCTGGCCCGACACCGGGCAGCCGGCGCGCGATACCCGAGATCGCCGACGCCACCGCGGGGGCACAGCGGTGCGAGTGCGTGAGGGTGATCGCCGGGGTGTCCTCGCCGCCGTGATCGCGCAACAACATCGGATCGGCGCCGCGATACCCGAACACCGACTGGTCGGGATCGCCGGCGATGACCGTCAGACCCGACCGGGCGGCCAACACCCGGACCAACAGGGCGGCCTGCGGGTCGAGGTGCTGAGCGTCGTCGACCAGCAGCAGGCTGATCCGCGCGCGCTCGGCGGCCAGCAGGTCGGCGTCGGTTCCGAGCGCTTCCAGCGCCGCACCGACGAGTTCGGCCGCACCCAGTGCCGGCACCGTGGCCTGCGGTGCGGCCATGCCCACCGCCGACCGCAGCAGCATGATCTGCTCATACGCCTGGGCAAACCGGCCCGCCGCCAACCATTCCGGACGCCCGGCCGAGCGGCCCAGCCGTTGCAGGGCACGCGGATCCACACCGCGCTCGGTGCAGCGAGCCAGCAGATCACGCAGTTCGGTGGCGAAACCCGCGGTGCTCAGCGCCGGCCACAGCTGCTCGGGCCAGCCCACGGGCGAGTCAGCACCGTCCTCCAGGTCGCCGGCCAGCAGCTCGCGGATGATGCCGTCCTGTTCGGCGGTGGTGATCAGCCGCGGCGGCGGATCACCGTTGCGCTGGGCCGCCAGCCTCAGCAGCGCGAAGGCATACGAGTGCACGGTGCGCACCAGCGGTTCCCGCACCACACCATGGGTCCCGGCCCCGAGCAGCCGCGCGGTGATGGCGGCCCTGGCCTCTGAGCGCAACCGGGCCGAACCGGTCAACAACAACACCGACTCGGGATCGGTGCCGGCCGCGATGTGCTCGACCGCGGTGCTGACCAACAGCGAGCTCTTCCCGGTGCCCGGGCCGCCCAGCACCCGCACCACACCGTCGCGCCCTGGTACCAGCAGCTCGGTGCCTTCCAGAGCGGGCTGGACGTGGTGTGCGGTCATGGAATGCATGACACCAGAAGGGACCGACAAGTAGCGGAGCGCGAGCTCTGGCAGCATCTATGGAATGTCAGCCGAGAAGTTGCACGTCTACCGCTACGGCCCCGACCAGCCGCCCCGGCTGTTGCTCATCCACGGTTTGACCGGGCATGGCCAACGTTGGAAGACTCTGGCCGAACAGCACCTGCCCGAGCTGGCGGTGCTCGCCCCCGATCTGCTCGGGCACGGCCACTCGTCGTGGGCTGCCCCGTGGACCCTCGACGCCAACGTCGAGGCCCTGGCCTCGCTACTGGACGGCCCCACCCTGGTGGCCGGGCATTCGTTCGGTGGTGCGGTGGCGCTCAATCTCGCTGCCGCACATCCGGATCTGGTCAGCGGACTGGTGTTGCTGGACCCAGCGGTGGAGCTCGACGGCGAATGGATGCGTGAGATCGCCGACAGCATGATTGCCTCGCCCGACTACCCCGACCGCGCCGAGGCACGCGCCGAGAAAGCCAACGGGTCGTGGGGCGAGGTGGCCCCGGAAGAGTTGGAGCGTGACCTCGACGAGCATCTCGTCGCACTTCCCGACGGCCGCTACGGGTGGCGGATCAGCATCCCGGCCATGATGTCCTACTGGAGCGAGTTGGCCCGCCCGGTTGCCCTGCCTCGCAAGGGCACTCCCACGGTCCTGGTCCGCGCCACCCGCACCACTCCGCCGTACGCGAGCGACGGTCTCATCGGCGCGCTGAGCGGGCACCTCGGTTCGGATTTCACTCTGCTGGACTGGGATTGCGACCATATGGTGGCCCAGGCCAAACCAGCCGAGACCGCGAAACTGATCCTCGAGCAATTGGGCTGACATGCCTGCCGTGACCGAGGAACAGGTGGAGACCGTGCGGGCGCTGGTCGCCGCGATCCCGTCCGGCAAGGTGTCGACCTATGGCGACATCGCCGATGCCGCACACCTTTCCAGCCCACGGATCGTCGCCTGGATCATGCGTACCGATTCGTCGGACCTGCCCTGGCACCGGGTGATTCTCGCCTCGGGGCGTCCCGCACCGCACCTGGCGACCAGACAGTTGGAACGATTGCGCGCCGAGGGGGTGCTGGCCGTCGACGGGCGGATACGCCTGTCCGAGTACCGGCACCGGTTCTGACCGCGAGCAGGCGAGTTACAGGATCAGCCGCACGAGCGAGGCGGTACGCGCAAGGCCCGGGAAGGCCGCCGCGGTGGACCGTGGGTGCAGCGCGTGCACGGCCAGCCGGAACATCAACGCCCGCAACAACATCTGCGGCCATTCCGGTAACGACTGCCATCGCTCGATCAAGCCGTCATCGGCATCGCCCCAGGACAACGCGTCGACCACCACCACGCCCGCGGCCCAAGGCGCCGGGCGCCAGTACGGCGTGATGTCGGTGATTCCGGGCGCCGCCGTCCCGGCGAAAAGCACTGTGCCGTAGAGGTCACCGTGAACCAGTTGACTCGCACTCCTGGTCGGCCTGCGCAGACCGGCCAACTGATTGATCAGCTCCACAGAACGTTGGCCGTCAGACGAGCCGGGTGAAACCCTGGCACCGGGCGGCAACGAGTGCAGCGGCCGGTCCTCCCACGCCGCCCGATCCGCGGCGATGAACACGTCGACATCGGCCCACGGTGCGACCGGGGGCTGGGTGAGGAAGCGCGGCCGCTCCAACTTCGCCGTGGCCTCGTGCAATCGCACTGCCGCCGATACCACCTCGTCATGGCGGGGTTCGGGCGTGCCCGCGACGAAGGTGTCCGCCCGCCACCCGGCGACCACGTAACGACCGTCCGTCGAGCGCACCGGGCGGGCGAGCCGCACGCCGTCGATGAACAGCGACTCCCGCACCTTCGCCGACCACGCCGCACGGGCGTGCTCGGGCACCATCGACATCACAACCTCGCCGCAGCGCCAGCCACCCTCCCAGCTAGAGCCGAGCGGTACCGGGCGCACCCCGGACAGGCCGAACGCCGCCAGCACATGTTCCGGCGGCCGTTCCACACTCACAGCCTCAGCCTAAGGTGTTGACCGGCAAACCAGCCGTCAGTACATCACCATGTCGGGCTCGAGTTGCTTGGCCCAGGCCACAATTCCGCCCTGCAGATGCAGCGCGTCGGAAAAACCGGCCTTCTTGACGATGGCGAGCACCTCGGCCGAACGGATCCCGGTCTTGCAGTACAGCACCGGTGTCCGGTCCACCGCGAGTTTGGCCAACGCGTCACCGGACTCGAACGTCGGCTTCGGGATGAGCTCGGCACCCTCGATGTGATTGATATCCCACTCGACGGGTTCGCGGACATCGATCAGCGCCAACGGTTTCCCGGAGTCGATGAGTTCCTTCAGCTCCAGCGGGGTGATCGTGGAGTCGGCCGCAGCGGCCGCGGCCTCGTCGGAGACAACACCACAGAAGGCCTCGTAGTCGATGAGCTCGGTGATCTTCGGAGTGGCCGGATCCTTGCGGATTCGGATGGTCCGGTACGACATCTCCAGTGCGTCGTACACCATGAGGCGGCCGAGCAGCGGTTCGCCGATGCCGGTGATGAGCTTGATGGCCTCGGTGCCCATCACCGACGCGATCGACGCGCAGAGTATGCCGAGCACCCCGCCCTCGGCGCACGAGGGCACCATGCCCGGTGGCGGCGGCTCGGGATAGAGGTCGCGGTAATTGAGGCCCAGCCCGTCGGGCGCGTCCTCCCAGAACACCGACACCTGGCCTTCGAACCGGTAGATCGAGCCCCATACGTAGGGCTTGCCGGCCAGCACCGCAGCGTCGTTCACCAGGTAACGGGTGGCGAAGTTGTCGGTGCCGTCCAGGATCAGGTCGTACTGGCTGAACAGCTCCACCGCATTGTCCGGCTCCAACCGGAACTCATGCAGGTTCACCGTCACCAGCGGGTTGATCTCCAGGACCGATTCCTTGGCGCTCTGCGCCTTGGAACGGCCGATGTCGGACTGGCCGTGGATGATCTGCCGCTGCAGGTTGGACTCGTCGACCACGTCGAACTCGACGATGCCGATGGTGCCCACACCCGCCGCGGCCAGGTACAGCAGGGTCGGCGACCCCAGTCCCCCGGCCCCGATCACCAGGACCTTGGCGTTTTTCAGCCTCTTCTGCCCGATCACGCCGACGTCCGGGATGATCAGGTGCCGGCTGTAGCGCGTGACCTCTTCGCGTGTCAGCTCGGCGGCCGGCTTAACCAACGGCGGTAACGACACGTCCAAATTCGCGGACACCGTATGTCTCCTCAGTTTTCCTGGTCAGTTCATCGTCCCAGCTGCTCGTATCCACAACGGTAATCCGGTGCCCAAGCTTCCCGCCGTCCGGCCACCGCGACCGTGCACAAGACGCTTCGGGCCCGGGTCACGACGTCGGCACAGCGGAGAGGATCGCACCGCAGGCCCGGCGGTTATGCGATCGGGTAGGGCCAGGGATTGAACCGGCAGGTCAGGCCGTCCGCCTTGACGGTTCCCGGGTCGAACTTGGCGGCGTCGTCGTTCGAGGTGGAGAACGTCTGCTGCATCATGATCGGCGCCAGCTTTCCGTTGGCCTCGCAGGCCTCGTGCCGCTGGTAGCCGATGGCGTGACCAACCTCATGGTTGATCAGGTACTGCCGATAGGAGCCGATGTCCCCCTGGAACGGCACCGCGCCGCGGACCCACCGGGCCTCGTTGACGAACACCCTGGGCTGGTTCCCGTCGTAGGACGGGTTGTAGCACGACGATTCCAGCTCGATGTCGTACCCGCAGCCCTCGCGCACCGTCATCGGGGAGGTCAGCGACACCCGGAAATCGGGTTCGACGCCACTGCCTGCATCCAGGCGGGTGAATGCGAACAGCCCGTTGTGCGTCCAGCTCTTCGGGTTGGCCAGGGTCTCACTGACCATGTGGGCGAAACCTTCGTCGCCGCCGAATGCGGTGGTGTCCACGCCGTCCTCGACCTCGACGGTGTAGGTGAAGGATTTCGTGGTGCCTTCACCGATCTTGGGGGTGGTACCCGGCACGATCCGCCAGGTCCGCGCCCCGGCCTCGGTGAACTGACCGCCTGCGGGCAGGATCCCGGTGGGCAGGTTCGCATCGAACTGGGTCAGGCCTTTGGGCGGTGCACCGATGATCGCGGTGCTGGCCACGTCGATGGTGGGCGGGCCCTGCACCGGACCCTCCTCCTCCTGGGCGGAGTGAGGGGCGCTGGTGCCCGTGATGGTCTGGTACATCACCACCACGGTCAGCACGATCAACACCGGCAACGCGTATGCGCGCCAGCCGTAGGTGGACACGAAGCGGCCGATCCACGTCTGCTTACGCCACTGCTGGTGGTCGTCCCGATTGGATCTCGCTCGTCCTGAATCGGCGGCAATCGGATCTCGCTGAGCGCGTAGCGGCTCCCGCCACTCATTGCGTAGCGCCGGGACACGGCCACCCCCGCGACGTCCCGGGTCGTAGGTCACCGGACCAGAATGGCACAGACTCCTGTGGATCGGTTCTCAGCGCAGCTATGCCGTGACCTCGCCGGTGTCATTTCGAAACTCGTGCTCGTTTCTCGAGCGACCGCGCGGCGAAAGTGGACCGCCACGGTAGTAGTGTCGGTGCGATCAGCGGCTCGGCAGAACATGTCCAAGTGCGCCAGAGCAATACAGATTGAGGACCTGATGAGCGATCTCGCCAACACCGCCGAGAGGAGAGGTGACAAGCCGGCGACCGGTGGTCGACGCGGCAACCGTCTGCCTCGTGATGAGCGGCGTGGACAGCTGTTGGCAGCCGCCAGTGAGGTGTTCGTCGAGCGCGGTTACCACGCGGCGGGCATGGATGAGATCGCCGAACGCGCGGGCGTGAGCAAGCCTGTTCTGTATCAACACTTTTCGTCGAAGCTCGAGCTGTACCTCGCGGTGCTGCAGCGTCACGTCGACAATCTCGTCTCCGGTGTGCGCCAGGCGCTGCGCACCACCACCGACAACCGGCAGCGGTTGCGCGCGGCAGTCGAGGCGTTCTTCGATTTCATCGAGCACGACAGCCAGGGCTACCGGCTGATCTTCGAGAACGACTATGTCAGCGAGCCACAGGTGGCGGCGCAGGTGAAGGTCGCCACTGAGGCGTGCACCGACGCGGTGTTCGATCTGATCAGCCGGGATTCCGGTCTGGAGGCGCACCGCGCCAGGATGATCGCGGTCGGATTGGTGGCCATCAGCGTCGACTCGGCGCGGTACTGGCTGACCAATGAGCGACCGATCGACCGGAACACGGCCGTGGATGGCACGGTGCAGTTCGCCTGGGGCGGACTGTCACACGTGCCACTCACCCGGTCCTGATCTCAGGCGGATTCCGCTCCGACCCCGAAACCAACCCGGCGCACATCCGCGGCGCCGATCTCGACGTAGGCGATCCGGCTGTTCTGCACCAGGAATCGCCGCCCCTTCTCATCGGTCAGCGCCAGCACACCCGAATCCTTGGCGAGTGCCTCGGTTACCTGCTGCTCCACCTCGGTGGGTGTCTGCGCGCTGTTGAAGGTGAGCTCGCGCGGGCTGTCCGTGACACCGATTTTGACCTCCACGCTGGACCCTTCTTTCTTTCTCGCGTCGTTTGTCGACTTCCCTGAGCAGGCTAGTGGACGGTGGGGACCCGCCGCCGCCAGCGGTCCGGCCCGGAGGTACGCCGTGCGCGAAACGCAGATACCGAACCGAGTCCGGACCGTGACCGACACGCACCGAGCTCAACCTCATCTGTCACTTCTGCCTCGATAGCATCAGTTCCGATATTGGACGAGACGACTGGGGCACCCGCATGACCAGGCATTATTCGCCGTACGACACCACCCCGACCGAGCGGTACGGGGACCGCCCGTATGAGCCGAGCGGGTACTCCGGCCACACCCCTGACTACAACACGGACTACTCGGCCGACGCCGAGACGGACTACGGGTACGACGCCGACTACGACGACGAGGTCACGTTCTACGAAGACCCCATCGACCGGCGCTGGATCTGGGTGGCCGCCGTGGCCGGCGCGATCCTGCTGGTCGCGGTGATCTGCACCGTGGTGATCCTGGGCGGCGGCGACAGCGGCTCGGTATCGGCCACGCTGACCTCGCCCTCGGCGCAGCCGACCCAGACCACCCAACCGGTCCAGGACGCCACCACGAAGCCGGTCCCGCCGCGGGCAGCGCCGACGGCGCCGCTGTCACCCGAGACCGTCACCACCTTGACGCCGGCACCCAGCGCGACGGCCGCACCCGCGCCCGCCGCGCCGCCCGAGGCGGCACCGCCCGCGGGCATGGCCACCCCGAACGCCGTCACCTACCGGGTGACCGGCAACCGCCAGCTCATCGACCTGGTGACCATCGTCTACACCGACGAACAGGGCGCGCTGCAGACCGACATCAACGTCGCGCTGCCCTGGGCCAAGACGGTGGTGCTCAACCCGGGTGTCACGCTCAAGTCGGTGACCGCGACGAGCGTCGCAGGGCAGCTCAACTGCTCGATCACCGACGCGTCCGGCGCCGTGCTCGTCGCCCAGGCCAACAACACCATGATCACCACCTGCACGCAGTAGCGACCGAACCGAGCAGTGCCGACTGGGTCTGGCGGAACTACGCCAGGCCCAGTTCCTGCATCCGGGACTGGTGGGTGTTCTGCAGCCGGCTGAAGAACTCGGCCAGCTGCGTCAGGCCCTCACCGCTGGACATCACGAGGTCGACGAGTTCGTCGTGATCGGCCAGCACGAACTGGGCCTGGGTGACTGCCTCTCCGAGGAGGCGACGCGCCCACAGTGCGAGCCGGTGCCGCTGACGATCGCTGGCCGTCACCGCGGCACGCACCTCGGCGACCACGAACTGCGAATGTCCGGTTTCGGACAGCACCGCACGCACCACCGTGGCCACCTGCTCGGGCAGTGCGTCGGCGATCTCCAGGTAGAAGTCCGCGGCGAGCGCGTCGCCGATGTAGGTCTTGACCAACGCCTCCAGCCACGTGCTCGGCGTGGTCATCCGGTGATAGTTCTCCAACGCCGAGGCGTACTTCGTCATCGCGGGAACGACGTCAACTCCCCTGTGCTCCAACGCATCCCGCAACAGCTCGTAATGGCCCATCTCAGCGGCGGCCATACTCGCCATGTTGATCCGGCCGCGCAGGTTCGGCGCCATGCGCGCTTCTTCGGTGAGCCGGTAGAACGCGGCGACCTCGCCGTAGGCCAGCACCGCGAACAATTCGTTGACCCCGGGATGATCCGCCGTCACGCCTGAGTCGACCGGTTCGACGATCTGGTCCGCGGCAGGCTGAGGCGAATTCATGAGGCCAACTCTAGACGCCGTCGGGGCACCGTGATCTGCTGGCAAATGGGTCCAGATCCCGCGACCAGCTACAATGGCATCTGGTAACGGCTTCGAGCCGACTGTTTCAGCGCCCGAACCGCTACCAGGAAATGTGCGTGCACGCAGTTGGCCCGCCCTGTGGAGCTGGGCCCAACGGATCGGCAGCGCCGACGGATATGAACCGTATCCGGGCGAACCCGACCGTTTCACCGTCAAACTCGTGTGCGCTGGATGCCCATGAGGTTTGACAGTGAAAGGCCACCTCCTCCAACCATGACTCATGTAAATAAAACGTTTGCCGAGCTCGGCGTCCGCGACGAAATCGTCCGGGCACTCCGCGAAACCGGTATCGAACATCCCTTTGCCATCCAAGAACTGACGCTCCCGCTGGCGCTGGCCGGCGACGACCTGATCGGTCAGGCCCGCACCGGTATGGGCAAGACCTACGCCTTCGGTGTCCCGCTGCTGCATCGCATCTCCACCGACGAAGCCCGCCCGCTCAACGGCACCCCCCGGGCCTTGATCGTCGTGCCCACCCGTGAGCTCTGTATTCAGGTCTATGGCGACCTCGCCGGAGCAGCCAAGTATGTGACCACGGGCGACCGGAAATTCGCGGTGACCTCGATCTACGGCGGACGCCCGTACGAGCCCCAGATCGAAGCGCTGCGCAAGGGCGTCGACGTCGTCGTCGGCACCCCGGGCCGACTGCTTGACCTGGCACAGCAGGGACACCTGCAGCTGGGCGGTCTCTCCGTGCTGGTGCTCGACGAGGCCGACGAGATGCTCGACCTGGGCTTCCTGCCCGACATCGAGCGCATCTTGCGGCTGACCCCCGACGACCGGCAGTCGATGCTGTTCTCGGCCACCATGCCCGACCCGATCATCACGCTGGCCCGCACGTTCATGAACCAGCCGACCCACATCCGGGCCGAGGCCCCGCACTCGGCGGCGACCCACGACACCACCGAGCAGTTCGCCTACCGGGCCCACGCCCTGGACAAGTCGGAGCTAGTCAGTCGCATCCTGCAGGCCGAGGGCCGCGGCGCCACGATGATCTTCACCCGCACCAAGCGCACCGCACAGAAGGTGTCCGACGAGCTCGCCGAGCGTGGGTTCAAGGTCGACGCCGTACACGGTGACCTAGGCCAGGGTGCCCGCGAGAAGGCCCTGAAGTCGTTCCGCACCGGCGCCGTCGACGTCCTGGTCGCAACGGATGTCGCGGCGCGCGGTATCGACATCGACGACGTCACGCACGTCATCAACTACCAGTGCCCCGAGGACGAGCAGGCCTACGTGCACCGCATCGGACGCACCGGCCGCGCCGGCAAGACCGGTGTCGCGATCACCCTCGTCGACTGGGACGAACTGGCCCGGTGGGAAACGATCGACAAGGCGCTGAGCCTGAATTGCCCCGATCCGGCAGAAACCTATTCCAGCTCACCGCACATCTACGAGGAGCTGGGCATCCCGAACGATGCCACCGGCCGGATCGGCGAACCGCTCAAGGCCAAGGCCAAGGCCAAGCGCAGCCCCGACGAGAAGCGCATCTCCTCGACGGACGAGGATCGTCCGGCCAGGACCAGGACCCGCAGCCGCCGGCGTACCCGCGGCGGCGAGTCGGCCACCGGGCATCCGGAGGGCACCACGGCTCCGGCGCAGGACAGCGCCGATGCCGCACCGGTGACCGAGTCGGACGACACCGCGGGCGAAGCGTCGACCGCCGCACGTCGTCGTCGCCGGCGCCGTCCCCGGAAGGCCGAGACCGCCACGGCCGGCTGACGCCGGAAGGAAGACCTGACGGCACCAGTCCATGGTCAAACCCGAACGCCGCACCCGCGGCGACATGGCCGCCGCGGCGGCAATCGTGGCGATCGTCGCGCTGGCGGCCGGCCTGATCTGGTGGACCAGTGATGCACGGGCCACCATCAGCCGGCCCGCCGCATCACCGGTTCCGTACCTGACTCCGGCGCGCGAAGTGCCTGCCGGTCTGCAGGAGCTGTGGACCACCGCAAGTCCGAAGACCACCGAACCCGTGCTCGCCGGCGGGTCGGTGGTGACCGGCGACGGATCCACCGTCGAAGGCCGCGACCCCGTCACCGGAGCGGTGTTGTGGAGCTATGCCCGCGACCTCGAACTGTGCGGTGTGACAGCGGTGTACCAGTACGCCGTCGCGGTGTATCCGGATGTCCGTGGCTGCGGACAGGTCAGCACCGTCGACGGCAAAACCGGCACGCGCGGGCCGGCCCGCACCGCCTACGCAGACCCCGAGGTCCGGCTGTCCTCCGACGGCTCCACAGTGCTCTCTGCCGGGGACAGCCGCCTCGAGCTGTGGCGATCCGACATGGTCCGGATGCTGTCCTACGGCGCGCTGGACGCGCGCATCAAGCCCGACGTACCGGCATCACCGGTGTGCCGCCAGTTGTCGGCGGCGGCGAGTTCCTCAGCGGTGTCGGTGCTGGAATCCTGCCCGAAGAGCAAGTTCATCCGGCTGACGCTGCTGCGCCCGGCCGACGAAGAAGACACTCCCGACGTGCGCTACGTCGAGTTGCAGGACATCACCGACGAATCCGGGGCCCAGGTGGTCGCGGTATCGGGCACCACCACCGCGGTGTACCTGCCCACCCCGAAGCCGATGGTGAACGTCATCGACGAAACCGGTAAGACGCTCGCCAGCCTGCCGCTGGCCAAACCGGCCGCGCCGCAGTCGACCACCACCCGCGCCGGGGACCTGATCAGCTGGTGGACCGGCGACTCGGTACTGGTCTTCAGTACCACCGGGACGGCCGGCCTTCAGTACAAGTTCACCGTGACCCCATCCGGACCGCATTTCCCCGTCGGGCCTGCCACGGTGATGGCCGGGCAGCTCCTGGTTCCGGTCAACGACGGTTATGACGTCTTCGATCAGCAGACCGGCACCGGGCAGCGCCACATCGCACTGCCCCGCACGCCCAGTGTGTCGCCCGTGGTACCGGTGGTGGCCGGAGACACGGTGCTCGAACAGCGCGGCACGCAGCTGGTGGCACTGGGCCCTGAATGAGGCCCGGCCTGGCCCCGGCTCAGCCGATGTCGATCACGATCACGGTCGTGTTGTCGCTGCCGCCGGCATCGTTGGCCACCTGAACCAACCGCCGTGCGGCAACCTCGGGTTCGTCATCGACGGCGGCACCTGCGATGTCGGCGTCCTCGGCTCCGGCGAACAATCCGTCACTGCTGATCAGGAACCGGTCACCGGGACGGCAGTCGAGATCGAACAGATCGGGCCTGATGAAGGGGCCGATGCCCAGCGCCCGGGTCAGCAGGTGACGGTGCGGGTGGAAACGGGCCTCCTCCCGGGTGATCTCACCGGCCCGCACCAGCTCACCCGAGACGCTGTGATCGTCGGTGAGCTGACACATCACCCCGTCGCGAATCCGGTTCAGCGGCGAATCCCCGATGTTGACGGCCATCGGTCCGCCCTGCTCGTCGCCGAAAATCGCCACCACCGTGAGCGTTGCGCCCGAGCTGGTACCCGACGCGCTGACGTGTGCGAAGACCTGCTCGTTGGCCCGCTGCACCGCGCCGATGAGCCCGTCGCGGTCAGGTGCGGCGGCGAATCCGGCGGCCAGTACCTCGACCGCGATCCGGCTCGCGTGCTCGCCGGCGGGCCCGAAACCGTCGGCGACCGCATATAGGATGCCGTCGGCGAGCAGTGAATCCTGGTTGCTCTCCCGTACCGGGCCCTGATCGGTGGCCGTCGCGGACCGTAACACCGAAGCCATCCAGATCGTCCTCTCGTCACTCCGGTGACCCCCTGCCACCAGAGAAGTGTGAGCGAGCAGCGCGCCGCGAGCCATCACGAGGGCCTCACGGCGGTGCGCATATTCATCATCGAGCGCCGTCCGCCAGGCAGCCAGTTGCTGCTCGGTGGGGTCCCGCAGGAATCCGGCGATCTCGGCGACCGGTATCCGGGCTCCACGGAGCAACCCCACCGTCCGAGCCTGAGCAATCTGGCCCCGCGAGTAGTACCGATATCCCGTGAGTTCATCGACTGCGGCCGGCACCAATGCCCCCGACGCCGCATACGAACGCAACATCTTCGCCGACAACCCGGTCCGGGCCGCGAACTCCCCGATGCTCAGCAGGTCTTCGTTCATGTCGTCAGCATCGGGTCTGCCCGTAGGAGAAGGTCAAATAGGGCCCTAGACCACCTCAGGCGTGAAAGTCGGAAGCTTCTTGCCGGACTTCCAGTGCTTGAGCAGGGCCTGGGCCAGCTCGCGGTAGGCCAGCCCGCCCTTGCTCTTACGCCCGGCCAGCACCGAGGACCCCGACGCGCTGGCCTCGGCGAACCGGACCGTACGCGGAATCGGCGGGGCCAAGACCGGCAGCTCGTACCGGTCCGCGACGTCCAGTAGCACGTCACGGCTGTGGGTGGTGCGGGAATCGTAGAGCGTCGGCAGCGCGCCCAGCAGCGCCAGCTCGGGATTGGTGATCTGCTGCACGTCGGTGATGGTGCGCAGGAACTGGCCGACACCGCGGTGCGCCAAGGTCTCGCACTGCAACGGCACGATCACCTCGTCCGCGGCGGTCAGGCCGTTGAGTGTCAGCACGCCGAGCGACGGCGGACAGTCGATGATCACCACGTCGAAATCGGATGCGACCTTGGCCAGGGCCCGCTTGAGCGCATACTCGCGCCCGGCCCGCATCAACAGCATGGCTTCGGAGCCCGCCAGGTCGATGTTGGCCGGCAGCAGCGTCATCCCCTCGGCCGTCTCGACCAGGGCCGCCCCCGGCTCGACGTCGCCGAGCAACACCTCGTGTACCGATACCGGCAGCTTGTCCGGGTCGTGTCCCAATGAAAACGTCAGACAGCCTTGCGGATCCAGATCGACCAGCAGCACCCGCCGCCCCTGCTCGGACATCGCCGCACCCAGCGACGCCACCGTAGTCGTCTTGGCTACCCCACCCTTTTGATTGGCGACCGCTAATACTCGCGTCACACCTTCATCCAAGCACGCTCTCGGCGGCATTGCCGGAACGTGCGGCAGAATCGCCGTTGTGAGCGACCGCCTGCACCGCCTGATCCTGCTCCGCCACGGCGAGACCGAGTGGTCGGCGACCGGCAGGCACACCGGCCGCACCGAACTGGAACTCACCGAGACCGGGCGCGAGCAGGCCGTACTGGCCCGTCCCGCACTTGCCGAGCTGCAGCTGACCGACCCGCTGGTGATCAGCAGCCCGCGGCGCCGCGCGCTGGCCACCGCCGAGCTGGCCGGCCTGCACGTCGATGCGGTCGACCCCGTGCTGTCCGAGTGGGATTACGGCGACTACGAGGGACTGACCACGCAGGAGATCCGGCAGACCGTGCCCGATTGGCTGGTGTGGACGCATGGCTGTCCCGGCGGGGAGACCGTCGCACAGGTCACTGAGCGTGCCGATCGGGCCGTGGCGACGGCGCTGGAGCATGTGCCCGACCGGGATGTGGTGTTCGTCGGGCACGGGCATTTCTCCCGCGCGATGTTGACCCGCTGGGTGGAACTGCCGGTGGCCGAAGGCATCCGGGTATCGATGGTGCCCGCTTCTCTCGCGGTGTGCGGTTTCGAGCACGGTGTACGCCAGATCACCGCGCTGGGTCTGGCCGGTCACCCCAACCCCTGCCTGTCGCAGTGAATCCGTCGTTCGTGTTGGCCGGTCCGTCCGGCGCCATCCTCGCCGAAGGTGTGCGCGCCGGATTCGCCGACATCACCGACGCCCAGGAAGCACTACGCGCTGGAACACCAATTGTGCTGGGCGCCTTGCCATTCGACCTGACATCGCCCGCTGCCCTCTACGAACCCGAGACGGTTCGGTTCACCGAGGCACTGCCGGGCTGGCACGCCAGCCCGCCTCCGGCAGTGGTGGATCGCGAAACCCTGCCGCCCGGCCCGGTGCACCGAGGGCGGGTGGCCGAGGCGATCCGTCAACTGCGCGACCCGCAGATCCCGATCGACAAGGTGGTACTGGCCCGCGCGCTGCGGCT
Source organism: Mycolicibacterium nivoides (assembly GCF_003855255.1). Lineage (NCBI taxonomy): Bacteria > Bacillati > Actinomycetota > Actinomycetes > Mycobacteriales > Mycobacteriaceae > Mycobacterium > Mycolicibacterium nivoides. Next base: position 4,610,141 of record NZ_CP034072.1, read on the forward strand.
GACAGCGGACGCCCCGTGGGACGTGCGAAGTGTGCTGCGCAGGCTGGCCGACGCCGACCCGGCCGCCACCGTCTACCTGGCGGATCTGTCCGCGGCCGGCGGTGCCCACACCGGCACCGCCCTGGTGGGTGCCAGTCCTGAGCTGTTGGTGGCGCGCGAGGGCGAGAAGGTGATCTGCCAACCGTTCGCCGGGTCGGCACCACGGTCGGCCGATCCGCAGATCGATGCGGCCAACGCGGCCGCGCTCGCCGCATCGGCCAAGAACCGCCATGAGCATCAGTTGGTGGTCGACGTCCTGCGCCAAGCTCTTGATCGGTTGTGCGTGGATCTGCGGATCGCCGAAGAGCCCGAGCTGCACGGCACCGACGCACTGTGGCACCTGAGCACCCCGGTGGTGGGTAGGTTGCGCGAAAAGCAAACCACAGCAATCGATCTGGCGCTCGCGCTGCATCCCACTCCCGCCGTCGGCGGGGTTCCGGCCGACCGCGCCGCGGCCTTGATCGGCGAACTGGAGGGCGATCGCGGGTTCTACGCCGGCGCCGTCGGCTGGTGCGACAGCCAAGGAGACGGGCGCTGGGTGGTCTCGATCCGCTGCGCGGTGTTGTCCGCGGACCGATACACGGCGCTGGCCAGTGCCGGCGGCGGTATCGTCGCCGAATCCGATCCAGATGACGAAGTCGACGAGACCACCACGAAATTCCGAACCATCCTGACTGGACTAGGGGCGACATGAGCGAGTTGATCCGCCGGGCGCGGCCCGGCGACGAGGTCGAGATCACCGCGATGATTCGCGAGCTGGCCGAGTTCGAACGGGCCGCAGACGAGTGCACGGTGACCGAAAAGCAGATGCACACAGCACTTTTCGGTGACCGCCCGGTGGCGTATGCGCACATGGTGGAGATCGACGGGCAGGTTGCCGCGACCGCGGTGTGGTTCCTGAACTTCTCCACCTGGGACGGCGTCGCCGGACTCTACCTGGAGGACCTCTACGTGCGTCCGGCATTCCGGCGTCGCGGACTGGCCCGGAAACTGTTGTCCACGTTGGCCGGTGAATGCATCGAGCAGGGTTACACCCGGATGACCTGGGCGGTGCTGAACTGGAACGTCAACGCCATCGCGCTGTACGACGCCGTCGGCGGCAAGCCGCAGACCGAGTGGACCACCTACCGGGTCTCGGGACCCGAGCTTTCGTCACTGGCCGGAGAGAGTCGCGGGCCGCAGTAGCCCTCAACATTGCGTTGTAGGCGCTCCCGTCGCTGCGAGCCGGACCGGAGCCCCGGCCCGGCTCGCAGCCTCGATCAACGACACGTCCCGCACCGCACCCTGATCCGCCGAGAGAGCCATCGCGGCGTAGGCCCGCAGTGCCGGGGACACCTCGCGGTCCCGGCGCCTGGGCCAATACCCACCGCCCTGCTCCAGCCCGCGTCGGCGCTTGTCGAGTTCAGCCGCGTCGACCTGTAATTCGATGCGGCGGGCCGGGATGTCGATGTCGATGCGGTCCCCGTCCTGCACCAGCGCGATGACGCCACCGGCCGCGGCTTCCGGGGAGATGTGCCCGATCGACAAGCCCGACGATCCGCCGGAGAACCGCCCGTCGGTGATCAACGCACACACCTTGTCGAGGCCCACGCCCTTGAGATACGAGGTGGGATAGAGCATTTCCTGCATTCCCGGCCCTCCCCGCGGGCCTTCGTACCGCACCACGACGACGTCGCCGGGCCGCACCCGGCCGGTCAGGATGACGTCTTGCGCCTCCTCCTGGGATTCGACGACCACCGCGGGCCCGCTGAAGCGCAGGATCGACTCGTCGACGCCGGCCGTCTTGACCACGCACCCGGCCTCGGCGATGTTGCCCCGCAGGATCGCCAGCCCACCGTCCGCGGAATACGCATGCGCGACATCACGGATACAGCCCGACTCCGCATCGAGGTCGAGGCTCTCCCAGCGGCAGGACTGCGAGAACGCCGAACTCGACCGCACCCCACCGGGCGCGGCGTAGAACAGGTCGACGGCGTCGTCCGAGACCGTGGGCGATCGCAGATCCCACTCATCGAGCCACGCGGTGAGCGAACCAGAATGGACCGCATGCACATTGGTATCGAGCAGGCCCGCGCGCAACAGCTCGCCCATCACAGCGGGGATGCCGCCTGCCCGGTGCACGTCCTCCATCAGATACCTGCCGTTGGGCGCGACCTTGCAGATACACGGAATTCGCGTCGAGAGGGCCTCGATGTCGGCGAGGTCGAAGTCAACCTCGGCCTCGCGTGCGGCGGCCAGCAGGTGCAGGATCGTATTCGTCGACCCACCCATGGCGATGTCGACCACCATGGCATTGGAAAAAGCTGCGGCAGAGGCGATGTTGCGCGGCAGAGCGCTCTCGTCGTTCTCGTCGTAGTAGCGCCTGGCCAGTTCCATGACCGTCGCACCGGCATCCTCGTAGAGCCGGCGGCGGGCGGTGTGGGTGGCCAGCGTCGTGCCGTTGCCCGGCAGCGCCAGCCCGATCGCCTCGGTGAGGCAGTTCATGGAGTTCGCGGTGAACATGCCCGAGCACGATCCACAGGTGGGGCACGCCGCGGCCTCAACGCGCTCCAGATCGGCGTCGGAGACTCCGGGAGCGACCGCGTCGGCCATCGCCGAGATCAGGTGCAAGCCGGTGCGCACCGTGCCGTCGACGAGCGTCGCTGTGCCGCCCTCCATGGGTCCACCGGACACGAACACCGTGGGCACGTTCAACCGCAGCGCGGCCATCAGCATGCCGGGAGTGATCTTGTCGCAGTTGGAGATGCAGACCAGTGCGTCCGCCCGGTGGGCATTGACCATGTATTCGATCGAATCGGCGATCAGGTCGCGTGAGGGCAGCGAGTACAACATCCCGCCGTGACCCATGGCGATCCCGTCGTCGACGGCGATCGTGTTGAATTCCCGCGCGATTCCGCCGGCTGCCTGCACAGCCTCGGACACAATGCGCCCTACCGGCTGCAAGTGCGTGTGGCCGGGCACAAACTCGGTGAAACTGTTGGCGATCGCGACGATCGGCTTGCCTATGTCGGCGCCGGACACACCGGCGGCGCGCAGCAAGGCCCGCGCGCCTGCCATGTTCCGGCCGTGGGTGACGGTCCTGGATCTCAATTCGGGCATGGCGCCCATGGTTGTGGATACTGCGCGCCGGGCGAAGACGGTCTTGGCTCTAGTACTGCCACTACCCGTCCTAACATTGAGCGATGTCCAATCAGGCCGCCCGCGCAGAACTGGGCGGGTTCCTGCGGATACGCCGGGAGTCGGTGGACCGCTCTGAGCACGGTCTGCCACCGATCAGGGGCCGCCGCAACGGCTTACGCCGTGAGGAAGTGGCGTTCCTGTCGTCCATCAGCGTCACCTGGTACACCTGGCTGGAACAGGGCCGAGACATCAACCCGTCGCGGCAGGTGCTCGACGCCATCGGGGAAACACTGCGGCTCTCCCCCGCCGATCAGACGTATCTGTTGTCACTGGCCGGGTTTTCGCCGAGTGGCGCACAATCGCCGCCCGACTCCGGCGAACCGCCAGAGCACCTGCACCGGTTGCTCGAGGCGTTCGGCCGTTCGCCGGCCTTCGCCATCGACCCGGATTGGGAGATCACCGCGTGGAACCGCGCATACGCGGCGCTGTATCCGAGGGTGCGCGCGGTGTCTCACGAGGACCGGAATTTGTTGTCACTGGTGTTCACCGATCCGTCGATCAGGGTGCTGATGCCCGATTGGGAGGTGGAGAGTCGACGGTTCGTCTCGGAGTTCCGTATCCAGAATGGCGGCCGACTCGGCGAACCCACCGTCGCCGGCCTGCTCGATCGGCTGCGCACGAGAAGTCCGGAATTCGATCGCATCTGGGATGACCACACCATCGAGGGCTTTCAGACCCGGATCCGGCGCTTCGATCACTCGGTGACCGGCGAAATCGAACTGGAGTATCACCGGCTCACCCCGGCCGACCTGCCGGACCTGAACATCGTCGTCTACACCCCTGCCGACGCTACCGCGGCCGGCCGGCTCGAGCGGCTCGTCGCCGCCGAAGGACAGGCGTGATGCTCAGTCGCGCCGGGTGATCCAGTCCACCGAGGACGGGCTGAACAGCAGACCCAGCGTCACCAGGGCGAGCAATCCGACCAGGACGCCGTACACGACGTGGTGCGAGGTGATCACGTACCAGGCCACGGGCAGCAACAGCAGGTTGGTCAGCACCGCGATCCCCCGGCCCCAGCGCCGAGCGGTGATCAGCGCCCAACCGCCGGCGAGCACCCCGGCACCGATCAGCGCGAACCAGATCGCGGTGCCGTAACCGCTCACGATGTGCTGGTCGGCACCGGCAACCGCGCGCACCAGGAGCACGACCGCCATGATCAGCGCGGCGACCCCTTCGGCGGCGGTCAGAAATCCTGCGTACCGGATGGAGGGAGGCTGGATCACGACTGCCGCTCCGCGAGGTAGCGCACCGCGTATTCGTATCCGGCCGGACCCGCTCCGGCGATCACCACCTGCGCGACGGCCGACACGTACGAGTGGTGCCGGAACGGTTCCCGGGTGTGGATGTTGCTCAGGTGCACTTCCACGACCGGTAGTTCGGCGGCACTCAGCGCGTCGCGGATCGCCACCGAGGTGTGGCTGTAGGCCGCGGGATTGATGATGATGCCCGCGCAGTCACCACGGGCCGCCTGGATCGCGTCGACGAGCACGCCCTCGTGGTTGCTCTGCACCGCGCGGACCTCGAAGCCGAACCCGGCGGCCACCTCGGCCACCCGCTGCTCGATCTGAGCCAGGGTGGTGGACCCGTAGATCTCGGGCTGCCGGGTGCCGAGCATGTTGAGATTCGGTCCGTTGACGAGCAACAGACAAGGCTTCACAGGGCGTTCGGTCACCTCCGTACGGTACCGGCGCAGGGGTCCCCGCAGGCAAGACGCAGGCCTGCCACACTGACCGCGTGTCGAGCGTCAACCTCTGCCCGTGCGGTACCGGCCGCGCCTACACCGACTGCTGCGGGCCGCTGCACGCCGGCGCCCGCCCGGCCCCGACTGCCGTCGCACTGATGCGGTCGCGGTTCAGCGCCTTCGCCGTGGGCGACGTCGACTATCTGCTGACCTCGTGGCATCCCGACACCCGTCCGGCCGATCTGACCCTCGACGGGACCATCACCTGGCGGCGATTACAGATCGTCGACACCGACGCGGGCGACGAGGCCGACGCCACCGGCGTGGTCGAGTTCCGCGCCCAATACGTTCACGGCGACGGCCGGCACATCCTGCATGAACGCAGTCGTTTCGAGCGGGTGAAAGGTGAGTGGCGCTACGTGGACGGAGAGATCTTCGAATAACGGCGGGACACCTCGCCCGGTTAGGCTCATGCCCCGTGCGTGCCGTGCTGATCGTCAACCCGAACGCCACCTCGACCACCCCGGCGGGTCGTGACCTGCTCGCCCATGCGCTGGAAAGCCGGGTGACGCTGACCGTCGAACACACCAACCACCGAGGTCACGCCATCGAGATCGCCAGTGACGCCGCCCGTGACGGGGTGGATGTGCTGATCGTGCACGGCGGCGACGGCACGGTCAACGAGGTGGTCAACGGCGTGCTCGGGGACTGTGGAACCCGCCCCGATGCCGGCCTGGCCCCCGCGGTGGCCGTCGTCCCGGGAGGTTCGGCCAACGTCTTCGCCCGGGCGCTGGGCATCAGCCCCGATCCCATCGAGGCCACCAACCAACTCGTCGACCTGCTCGGCGGCTATCGGATGGGTCGTCCGTGGCGCCGGATCGGCCTGATGGACTGCGGCGAGCGCTGGGGCGTGTTCACCGCGGGCATGGGCGTGGACGGTGATGTGGTGGCGGCCGTCGAGGCCCAGCGCGAGAAGGGACGCAAGGTCACCGCATCGCGCTACATCCGGGTGGCCATACGCGAGTTCCTGGCCAGCGCCCGCAAGGAACCGACCCTGACGCTGCAGCTGCCGGGCGCCGACCCGGTCGGCGGGGTGCACTTCGCGTTCGTATCGAACTCCAGTCCGTGGACGTATGCGAACAGCCGCCCGGTGTGGACGAACCCCGATACGACGTTCGACACCGGCCTGGGCGTGTTCGCGACCACGAGCATGAACGTCTGGGCGAATCTGCGACTGGTCCGGCAGATGGTGGCACGCAATCCGCGCCTGGAGGCCAAGCATCTGATCCGTGACGACAACGTCTCGTCGGTCACCGTGACGAGTAACACGCCTGCCGCGTGCCAGATTGACGGAGATTACATCGGCGAGCGCGAAACCATGACGTTCACGTCGGTCCCCGAGGCGCTGAGCGTCGTCGCACCGACGAAGAAAACTGATTGACCTGCGCAAACACACCGTTTAAGGTGGAATTAGGGCGCAGCTAGTTTGGAAGTGTAGTACACAGGAGCGAGGGGCTGGGACACCGACCCCGCCAGTGACTTTGCCCACGTGTTAACTCAATGCTATTGACATCTGTTCAGCCTGTGAAAGCATCAATGCAACAGTGCAGAAACATTCGTGTGCACGCGTTAACAGCCGAAGAAAATCTAGTGCGCTTCGCCGCGCACGCATGACATGTCTAACGAGGAGTTTGATCATTATGGATTGGCGCCACAAGGCCGTCTGTCGCGACGAAGATCCGGAGCTGTTCTTCCCCGTGGGAAACAGTGGCCCGGCGCTTGCTCAGATCGCTGACGCGAAGCTGGTGTGCAACCGTTGCCCCGTAACCACTGAGTGCCTCACCTGGGCCTTGGACTCCGGCCAGGACGCCGGCGTGTGGGGCGGGATGAGCGAGGACGAGCGTCGTGCGCTCAAGCGTCGCAACGCCCGCACCAAGGCCCGCACCGGAGTCTGACCCTTCGGTCCAGATCCCGACGCAAGCTATGGCCCCGACGAATGTCGGGGCCATAGCTTATTTTGGTGACAATTTCCGTAGCAAATTGCGTAATTGTCGTCACATTTCGTATTGACGCAACTTCGTAATTACTTCAGTGGTACTGACGTCCCACTGTGGAGGTCCTGTGAACCCCGCCGGCCGGCCTCACTGAATCCCGCGTCCGCGCCGCCCGATGGGCACCCGCAGCACCACATCGGTTCCTCCGGAAGCGACGTCGTGCATGCCCAGCGAGCCGTCCAATTCCGCCGTCACCAGCGTGCGCACGATCTGCAGACCCAACCGGTCGGACTTCTCCAGGCTGAACCCGTCGGGCATTCCCCGCCCATCGTCGTGCACCACGACATCGAGCCAGCGGGCCGACCGCTCGGACCTGATCGTCACGCACCCCTGCGGCGTATTGGCGTCGAAGGCGTGCTCGATGGCGTTCTGCACCAATTCGGTGATCACCATGATCAGCGCAGTCGCGCGATCGGCATCGAGCACACCGAGCGCACCGTCGCGGTTGATCCGGATCGGGGTGTCCACCGAGGCGACATCGTTCATGATCGGCAGGATCCGGTCGATCACCTCATCGAGGTTGACCTCCTCGTCGACCGACATCGACAACGCGTCGTGCACCAACGCGATCGAGGACACCCGCCGCACCGATTCGATCAGTGCCTCGCGGGCCTCCAGATTGTTGGTCCGGCGTGCCTGCAGCCGCAGCAGGGCCGCCACAGTCTGCAGATTGTTCTTCACCCGGTGATGGATCTCCCGGATGGTGGCGTCCTTGCTCAGCAACGCGCGGTCACGGCGTTTGACCTCGGTGACGTCGCGGATCAGGACAGCGGCACCGACCGCGTCGCCGTGCACGACCAGCGGCAGGGTCCGCAACAACACCGCCGCACCACCGGCGTCGACCTCCATACGCATGCTGGAACCGCCGGCCAGCGAGTCCCGCACGTGGTTGGCCAGTTCCTGGGCCTCGAACGGGTCGGAGATCAACGGACGGGTAACGGTCACCAGATTGTGCCCGTCGAGTTCGGAGGCCAGCCCCATCCGGTGATAGGCCGAGATGGCGTTGGGGCTGGCGAACACCACGTCGCCGACCCCGTCGAGGCGGATGAACCCGTCGCCCACCCGCGGGCTGGAACGCGACATGGCCAGATCGCCGACATTGGGGAAGGTGCCCTCGGACAGCATGTGCAGCAGGTCGCTCGCACAGTCCAGGTAGGCGCCCTCCAGCGGGCTGGCCATCCGGCGGGTGGCCAACGCGGTCTGGTGGGTCAGCACCGCCACCACGTGATCACGGTGCCGCACCGGCACCGCTTCCACGTTCAGACCGGGCAGATCGGGCGAATGTCGTTGTGTACCACCATTTCCCCGACCGATCGCCCCGGACTCGAAAGCCGTGGTGACGACGGGGAGGTCTGCGGCCGCCGCGAGCGTGCCGACCGAGTCGGCGAGCAATACGGTGGGGGCGGTGTTGGGGCGCACCTGCGCGACACACACCAGGACGCCGTCGTCGCGGCGCACCCACATCAAGTAGTCGGCGAACGACAGGTCGGCCAACAGCTGCCACTCCCCGACCACCGCATGCAGGTGGTCGACCGCGCTGCCGGGCAGCACGGTGTGCTCGGCGAGCAGGTCACCGAGAGTGGACATCAGCCACCGCGCACACGAGGAGCAGAACTGGGCACCGTCTCGCGGGTCAGTCGATCACCGCGATGAGATCGCCGGCCTGGATCACGTCACCCTCGGCGACGTTGACCTTGGTCACAGTGCCCGCGACCTCGGCGAGGACCGGGATCTCCATCTTCATCGACTCGAGCAGCACCAGGGTGTCCCCCGCACCGATCTGATCGCCCTCGTGAACCACGACCTCAAGCACACTGGCCACGATTTCGGCGCGAACGTCCTCGGCCATCTTCACCCCACTTCACTACGGCTGCTAACCCGACTACTTCTGCGGCCTATATCGAACCACAACCCCGGGTGGTCAGCGCCGCCCCCGGGTCATGAGACACTAGGGAGCAAGCTCTTACACCATCTGGAGGATCATCATGGCGAAGCGTGGCCGCAAGAAGCGGGACCGCAAGCACTCGAAGGCGAACCACGGCAAGCGCCCCAACGCCGGTTCGAAGTCAGTGCGCTAGCCACTCAGGCTGACTGTGACCGCCCGACTCCCTTCGGAGATCGGGCGGTTTGTCGTCGGGCCACCCGGGGCTACGCGCCCCGTCAGCCCCGGATGATCGTGGTCTGGCTGATCTGGATGCGCAGCCGCTCCCGCAGCCCCTCAGGGGCCTTCTCACCGCTGCACTTGGACGCGATGAGCCGCTTCACCCGCTCCTCTACCCCGTAATGACGGAGGCAGGCCGGGCATTCTTCGAGGTGATGCTTGAGCTTGTCGCGGCTTTCCGCTGTGCATTCACCGTCGAGCAGCGTCCATACCTCGGCGATCACCGCGGCGCAGTCCGGGTGCTCGGGATCAACGGGACCGATCGGCGGGGTCCAGCGTTCGTCCTCATCGTGCTTCTCGCTCATGACGACACCTCCTCCGGCGCACCAACCTGCTGACCTCGGATGAAGCCGCGATCCCTGGCCACGTCCGCCAGCAGTTCGCGCAGCTGCTTGCGGCCGCGGTGCAGTCGGGACATCACCGTCCCGATGGGAGTATCCATGATCTCGGCGATCTCCTTGTAGGGGAAACCCTCGACGTCGGCGTAGTACACCGCCATCCGGAATTCCTCGGGCAATGCCTGCAACGCCGCCTTGATCTCGGTGTCGGGCAGCGCCTCGAGCGCCTCGACCTCCGCCGATCGCAGACCGGTCGACGAGTGCTCGGCGTTGGCTGCCAGCTGCCAGTCGGTGATCTCGTCGGTCGGGTATTCGGCGGGTTGGCGCTGCTTCTTGCGGTAGCTGTTGATGTAGGTGTTGGTCAGGATGCGGTACAGCCATGCCTTGAGGTTGGTGCCCTCGCGGAATGACCGGAAGCCGGCGTAGGCCTTGACCATGGTTTCCTGCAGCAGATCCTCGGCGTCGGCGGGGTTGCGGGTCATCCGCAGGGCGCCACCGTAGAGCTGGTCCAGCAGCGGGATGGCATCGCGTTCGAACCGGGCCGTCAGCTCGGCATCGGTTTCGGCAGGCTGCGGCGTGTCAGGCTCAGCCTGCTCGACGTCAGTCATCGTGGGAAACACCTTCCCTTCTGTCACGGCGCCACCAAGAGCTCCGGAATACCACTGGGTATCCGGCGACCGTTCCAGGCATACGGTTGGCACCAGAATCCTCCTTACAGATCCTAGAGCGTGCTACCGACAAGTAGCGCTGAGCAGGTGTCGAGACCAATAACAGCATGCGGGGGCCATGATGTTCCCGGCTACGCTGAGCGCCGTGGCACGTGCAGCGACACCCGCGATCGCCGCTCTGGTGGCGGCAGGCATCGACCACGAGGTGGTCTCCTACCAGCACGACCCTCGCAACGAGTCGTTCGGCGACGAGGCCGTGGCCCAGTTGGCGGCCGACGGCATAGTCGCAGAGCAGGTGTTCAAGACGCTCGTCATCGCCCTGCCCAAAGGTTTGGCGGTAGCGGTCGTGCCCGTACCGCAGAAGCTGTCTCTCAAAGCCGCAGCGGCCGCGTTGGGCGTTCCGAAGGCGGAAATGGCCGACCCGGCCGCCGCTCAGCGGTCCACCGGGTACGTCGTGGGCGGGATCTCCCCGCTGGGCCAGCGCAAGCGCCTGCCGACAGTCGTCGACACGTCGGCGCTGGCCTTCGACAAGGTGCTCTGCAGCGCAGGCAAACGCGGCCTGGACGTCGCGCTGTCACCGGAGGACCTGATCAGCGCGACATCGGCGGTGACAGCCGATATCGGCGTTCCCGCCTGAACCGGCGAGACCGCGACATTGGCATGTCGCAATCGGAAACCTGTCGGTGTGCCGATCAGTGATTTACACCACGGCTCTGGCCGGATTGCATGGACCCGACGAGGAAGGCGGGTGCACATGACGATCAGCGTGGCCGAACGGGCGGAACTGGCCGCCGCGGTCTCCGAGTTGCTGCACGGCGAGTGCACCGAGCAGGACGTGCGCCGAGTGATCGGCACCGACGACGGTTTCGACCGCGATCTGTGGCGCAAGCTCGCCGCCCAGGGCGTCACCGGTCTCCTGGTCGACAGCGAGTACGGAGGGGTCGGCCTCGGTGCCCTCGAGCTCGAGGCCGTCGCCGAGGCGACCGGGGCTGCGCTGCTGCCTGCACCGTTCCTGTCCAGCGCGGTCCTGGCGTCGGCACTGATCGAGGCGGCGGGCACCGACGCCGACAAGCAGCGCCTGCTGCCCGGCCTGGTCGAAGGAACCTCGGTGGGGACCGTCGCGGTGACCGGTGCCCGCGGCACCTGGGCGCGGGAGGGCGTCGCGGTACGCGCCGCGGCCGCCGACGCCCCGGGCGACGCCGACTACACGCTGACCGGCAACGCCCACTACGTCATCCACGGACAGGTGGCCGACGTGATCCTGGTGGTGGCCCGCGTCAACGGAGACTTCGGCGTCTTTCAGATCGCACCCGACGCCGACGGCTTCGAGCGCACGGCCGCAACAGTTTTCGACCCGACCGTCCCCCTGTCGACGTACACGTTCGACGCCACCCCGGCCCGCCGGATCGGCACCGCCGGATGGGACGCGGTGCAGCAGGCCCTCGACCTCGCGGTGATCGCGTTGGCCGGCGAACAGGTAGGCGGGGCACGGCAGATCTTCGACATCACCGTGGACTACCTCAAGACCCGGATCCAGTTCGGCCGCCCCATCGGCAGCTTCCAGGCCATCAAGCACATGGCGGCCGACCTGCTCGTGCAGGTGGAATCGGCCACCTCGGCCGCCCAGCACGCCGCGGCCGAGCAGGCGTCCGGTGGCGAAAAGGCCGGCGGTGCAATAGCTCTGGCCGGATTCGCGTGCGCGGAGGCCTACCACACGACGGCCTTGTCGGCGATCCAGATGCACGGCGGTATCGCCTTCACCTGGGAGCACCCGGCACACCTGTTCCTGCGCCGCGCCCGCACCGGCCTGCAACTGCTCGGCGGCTCCGGGCTGCACCGCGAGCGCTACCTCTCGGCGAAAGGCGCCTGAAGATGACCGCCAACGACCTGCCCGGCGCCGACCAACTGCGCACCGAGGTGCGGGACTGGCTTGCCCAGAACTGGTCCGGGCTACCGAAATCCACCAATCCGTGGGTCAGCTCCCCTGAGCGGGTGGCCTGGCTGCAGAAGGTGCTCGACGCGGGCTACGCCGTGCCGACGTACCCCACCCAGTGGTTCGGACGGGAGTACCCGAGTGCACTGGCCGCGGTCATCGAACAGGAATTCCGGGCGGTCAAGGCGCCCGGTGCGCGCCAGGACAAATACAGCATCCCGGCCAACACCGCGCTCAAGTTCGGCACCGAACAGCTCAAGAACGACCTGCTGCGCGACTTCCTGACCGAACAGGCCCGCACCTGTCTGCTCTACAGCGAACCGGGCGCTGGATCGGATCTGGCGGCGGTGCGCACCACCGCGGTCCGCGACGGTGACGAGTGGGTGGTCAACGGCCAGAAGGTGTGGACGTCGGGTGCCACCACGTCGGAGTACGCGCTGCTGATCGCGCGCACCGACTGGGACGTGCCCAAGCACAAAGGCTTGAGCTTCTTCATGATTCCGATGCGTCAGCCCGGTATCGATGTCCGTCCGCTGGTCCAGATCACCGGCGAATCGCACTTCAACGAGGTGTTCATCACCGACGCGCGGGTGTCCGATGCCTACCTCCTGGGCGGCGAGGGCAACGGATGGCGGGTGCTGCAGACCGCGCTGGCCTACGAGCGGTCCATCATGGGCGACGGCGGGCGCGGCTCGCGCAACCGGACCCGGGCCGACGACCTCATCGGCCTGGCCCGCGAGCACGGCCGCCTGGAGGATCCGGCCGTCCGCAAGGAACTGGCGAACGTGATGGCGTTGCGTGAACTCAACTCCCTCAACAACGCCCGCGCCAAAGCCGCAGCGGCACAAGGTACTTCCAGCTCGATCATGTCGCTGGGCAAGCTGGCGATGTCGAACATCCTGCATGCCGAGGCACGTCTCAAGACCGAGATCATCGGTGCGGAAGCACTTTTGGCGGGCCCCGACAACCCCGAAGCCGACGATATCAACTTCCTTACCCTCAACGCGTTCTTCACGTCGATCGGCGGCGGCACCGACCAGATCCAGCGCAACATCATCGGCGAGCGGGTCCTCGGACTGGCCAAGGAACCCGAGGTCGATCGCGACATCCCGTTCCGCCAGGCCCGCCGGAGCTGACACCGATGGCCAACCCCGACGGCTACGACCCACCATTGGCCGAGGTTCGCATCCTCGACCTGTCGCGCGGCCCGATGACGGCGGTGGGACGCCTGCTGGCCGACCTCGGCGCCGCGGTGACCCAGGTGCACCTGCCGGGCGTCACCGACGAACCCGCAGGCCCCATCGCCGAGGGCGCCGGAGTCGATCCCGAATCGGTGGGCGTCGCGATCAACCGACACGGAGTGGACACCGTCGTCGTCGATCTTTCGACCCGAGACGACCAAGGCCGATGGGTGCAACTGCTGGCCGGGGCCGACATCCTGATCGAGGACACCCGGCCCGGCTCGGACGCCGAAAAAGCCCTGGCGGCACGCAACATTCACGCTGAACACCCGGGCCTGGTGATCCTGTCCATCAGCGATTTCGGCCGGGACACCAGCTACCGCGGCTGGCACGCCACCACCCCGGTGCTGCACGCACTCACCAGTGAGCTGTCCCGCTCGGGCATCCCGGGACGCGAGCCCCTGGTGCCGCCCGCCGCGCAACTGCCCTATCACGTGGCGGCGGCGCAGGCCGCGGTATTGACCATGAGCGTGTACCTGGACCGATTGCGCACCGGTGACGGCGATTTCATCGACTTCTCGATCCTCGACGGGGCCATGCAGACTCTCGATCCGCCGTACGGGACGGCAGGCACGGCCTCGGCCGGCGTGGCATTGAGCGCGCAGAGACGCGACTGGAACGCCGAACGCCTGCGGTACCCGATCATCGCGTGCAAGGACGGGCACGTGCGGATCTGTCTGCTGGCAAAACGCCAGTGGCACGGCATGTTCGAGTGGATGGGCCGCCCCGTTCAGTTCGCCGATCCGTCGTTCGACCGGCTACGGGTGCGGTTCAGCTCGCCGGAGCTGATGTCTGAGATCGGGCGCTTCTGCGCCGGGCAGACCCGGGCCGAGCTGGAGGTCGCCGGCCAGCGGCACGGGGTGCCGACAGCGGCGGTGCTGACCCTGGCCGAAACCCTGGGCACCGAACAGGTCGAGAGCCGCGGGTACTTCCACGAGGTCGACCTGTCCCCCGGAATGTCGGCACCGGTGCCGGCGGGTGTCATCGCGATCGACGGGCACCGGGCCAACCCGCTGAACGCGTCCGAACACCCAAGGGGCGGCCACCCCCGCCGCATCGATGTCGCACCGCTGCTCAGCGGTCGTCGACGACGCGACGAGGGCCTTCCGCTGGAAGGTGTGCGCGTGCTGGACCTCGGCGTGATCGTTGTCGGGTCCGACACCGGACGACTGTTCGGCGATCTCGGCGCCGACGTCATCAAGATCGAGAACTCGGCGTTCCCGGACGGTCTGCGCGGCAATCTGGCCTCGATGTCGCAGACCTACGCCGCCGGCCACCGCAACAAGCGCTCGATCGGCATCGACCTGCGGACACCGCAGGGCCGGGCTCTGGCGCACAGGCTGGTCGCCCAGTCCGATGTCGTGCTGACCAACTTCAAACCGGGCGTGGCCGACACGCTGGGAATGGACTTCCGGAGCTTGCGAGAGGTGAATCCGGGCATCGTGGTGGTCGACAGTTCGGCGTTCGGGCCCACCGGGCCGTGGGCGAAGCGGATGGGTTACGGCCCGCTGGTGCGGGCGGCAGCGGGGTTCACGGACCTGTGGGTGTACCCCGGCGAACCGGAATCGTTCTGCGACACGGTCACCGTCTACCCCGATCACGTGGCCGCCCGGATCGGTGCACTGGGCGCGCTGGCCCTGCTGCTGCGCCGTGAACGCACAGGTGCCGGCGGCTCGGTCAGCGTCGCGCAATCGGAGGTGATGCTCAGCCACCTGGCGGGCGAGATCGCGGCCGAGGTCCTGGTGCGGCGCGGGCACGAAGCCTCGATCCGCCCGGTCCACGATGCGCCATGGGGGCTGTTCCCGGCCGCAGGCGAGGACCGGTGGCTCGCCGTGACGGTGCGCGACGACGCCGATTGGCACGCGCTGTGCGAGGTGATCGACCGTCCGGATCTCGGCGCCGATGCACAGCTGGCGACCCGGACCGGACGGGATGTCCACCGCGTCCGCGTCGACGAGGCCGTGCGTGCCTGGACGTCACAGCGCCCGGCGACCGAGGCGATGGATCTGCTGCAGGCGGCCGGTGTTCCGGCCGGTGCCGCTCTGCGTGCCGCCGAGGTCGCCGACTGGGACTACTACGTGCAGCGCCGCGCCTTCCGCGAGGAACTGCACCCGCACGCCGACGAGCCGTTCACGATGGAGAACGTGCAGATCCATTCGGATCGCATCGCCGATCCGCCACTGCTTCAGGCACCGCTGCTCGGTGAGCACACCCGCGAGATCGCCGCCGAATTGCTCGGTATGGACGACGCCGCGATCGATGACCTGATCGCCGCGGGGGTCCTCGAAGTTCCACAGACCGTGCAAGCGGCGGGACGCTGATCACGCGTCTCGTACGATTCGTGGATCACACCCCGTCGAATACCGCCCTCGCACAGCCGGAAATGACCGCATGGACTTCACCAGACTCTCCTATTTCGTGGCGGTCGCCGAGGAACTGCACTTCAAGCGCGCCGCCGACCGGCTGATGATCACGCCGCCGCCGCTGAGCAAGCAGATCAAGCTGCTGGAGAAGGAGCTCGGCGGGCAGCTCTTCGAGCGCAACTACCACGAGGTCCGCCTGACGCCGCTGGGTGCCAAACTGCTCGGTCCCGCCCGTGAGATCCTGCGCCAGGTCGACGAATTGAAGGCCACCGCCGTCCGGCTCACCGAGGGAGCAGCGACGATCCGGGTGGGGGCAACGGCCTATGCACCGTCGGATTTCGTGGCACAGGTCGAGACCGCCGTCGCCGGCCTGGCAGTGCCGACCGAATTCAGCGTCCCCGGCTCGGCCGCGGAGGTGACGGCCAAGCTGGTGTCCGGGCACCTCGACCTCGGGCTGATCCATCTGCCCACCTCCGACAAACGGCTGCAGTACCGCGTGGTGGCCACCTTCCAGGGCGGGGTGGCGGTGCGTTTCGACGATCCGCTGGCCGCCAAGGATCTGGTGTCGATCGAGGAACTGCGTGATCGCGACGTCGTGATCGACTTCGCCCGGCCCAATCCCGTCATGCTGGCCGGCCTGACCCGTGCGCTCAACGCTCGTGGCGTGACCCGCATCGTGCGCACCACCAACCAGTTCGGCGGCGAACTGGAGATGGCCGCCCAGGTGTCCAACCGACACCTCGTCGCGCTGGTGCCCTATGCACCCGAATCGTTGATCGGCAAGATCTTCTCCCCGCCGGATTTCACGCTGGTGCCCATCGACGAGAGCACCTGGTCACCGGCCCGGATCGCGTTGGCCTGGGTGCCCGATCGGCTGAAGAACCCGGCGGAGATCGAGGCGATAGTGGCTGAATTGGCGGTGGTATTGACCCGTGCGCGGGCGCAGTAATGTGGTCCCGGTGATGCCGATGATGGTGGGGGCAAGTGTGGTCTCGAGCGTCGCCGCACTGGCGGCCCTGCTCGGCACGTCGGCACCCGCACCGCAGGTCCGTCTCGTCGACGACACCGTCCCGATGACCCAAGGCGACGGCTCACTGGCAGACGGGCAGGTCCTGACCCCGTTCGACGTGCAGAACCCGGCGATCGGCCGGCTGGATCCGCGGCTGCTGGCCGCCATCCAGAACGCCGCCAATGCCGCGGCTGCCGACGGCGTGACCATGACGATCAACTCGGGGTGGCGGTCGGCCGAATTCCAGCAGGCGCTGCTCGACCAGGGGGTGCAGACGTACGGCAGCCTCGCGGCCGCACGCCAATACGTCCAGACGCCGACTGCGTCCCGGCATGTGACCGGTGAGGCTGTCGACGTCGGCGGTCCGCAGGCCGATCACTGGTTGATCGCCAACGGTGCGCGCTTCGGGCTGTGCCAGATCTATGCCAACGAGTTGTGGCATTTCGAACTCGTCGCCGACCCGGCGGGCAACTGTCCCCCGCTGCAGCCCAACGCCGCGGGCTGACCTATTCGGTGACCGGCACCATATCGGCGCCGCACGTGCACTTGTAGCTGCTTTCCGGGCCTTCGCAATGGCACTCGGTCTCGACGCGGATCCGGCACCCACACCCCTGGTGAGCACAGGTCAGCACCGTCCCTGCCGGGACAACGCTCATGTCTCCTCCAATTTGTCGGCGGCCGGCGGGCTGGTCCCATCGTCCTCGCTTTCCGTGCGGTGAACCGGCGAAATCAATACAAATCGGTCGCATATCGTGTGTCTATGACTCTGTCCGGGAAGACCATGTTCATCTCCGGCGCCAGCCGCGGTATCGGCCTGGCCATCGCCAAGAAGGCCGCTGCCGACGGCGCCAACATCGCGCTGGTCGCCAAGACGGCCGAGCCCCATCCGAAGCTCGAAGGCACCGTCTACACCGCCGCCAAGGAGATCGAGGAGGCCGGCGGGCAGGCCCTGCCGATCGTCGGTGACGTCCGCGACGGCGACTCGGTGGCAGCCGCGGTCGCCAAGGCCGTCGAGCAGTTCGGCGGCATCGACCTCTGCGTCAACAATGCCTCGGCCATCAACCTCGGCTCGATCGAGGAAGTGCCGCTCAAGCGCTTCGACCTGATGAACGGCATCCAGATCCGCGGCACCTACGCGGTGTCGCAGGCGTGTATCCCGCACATGAAGGGCCGTGAGAACCCGCACATCCTCACCCTGTCCCCGCCGATCCGGCTGGAGTCCGAGTGGCTCAAGCCGACCGCCTACATGATGGCGAAGTTCGGAATGACGTTGTGTGCGTTGGGTATCGCCGAAGAGATGCGCGAGGCCGGGATCGCTTCGAACACGCTGTGGCCGCGGACCCTGGTGGCCACCGCAGCGGTGCAGAACCTGCTCGGCGGTGACGAGGCGATGGGCCGGGCCCGCAAGCCCGACGTCTACGCCGATGCCGCCTACACGATCTTCAACAAGCCGGCGCGGGAGTACACCGGGCAGAGCCTGCTCTGTGAGGACGTGCTGCTCGACAACGGCGTGACCGATCTGTCCGTGTACGACTGCGTGCCCGGGTCGGACCTTGGCGTGGACCTGTGGGTGGACACCCCGAACCCGCCGGGATACGTTCAGCCGTAGCCAGGCGCGGCGCCTTCAGCGACCACCTGAAAAACGTTGCTGGCGTGCAGGTTCACGACTATAATCGAACATGTGTTCGAATTGCTCGATCGGCAGGCGCTCGGTGAACTCACCGACGCCGCGCTGATCGATGCTGTCGAGCACCGCACCCGCGCCGAAGCGGTCGAGGCCGCCGGGCGGCTGGCCGTCATCGCCGAGATCGTGGCCCGCCACTGCGACGACGAAGACGACGCGTCCGCCCACCGGACGATCGACGGCTGGGAAACCGCGACCGCCGCTGTCAGCGCGGCCTGCAACCTCAGTCGCGGCGCCGCGTCCGCCCAGATGCGCATCGCCCAGGCATTGCGCGAACGGCTCCCCAAAGTCGCCGCCGTCTTCGCCCGCGGAGACATCTCGGCGAAAGTCGTCTCCACCATCACCTGGCGCACCCAGCTCGTCACCGACGATGACGCATTGGCACTGATCGACACCGCCCTGGCCGGCGCCGCCACCACCTACGGTGCGCTGACCGCGACCAAAGCCGAACAAGCCATCGACGTATGGGTGGAGAAGTTCGACCCCGCCGCCGTGCGGAAAACCCGTACCGCCGCCCGCGAGCGTGACATCCACTTCGGCGACCCTGACGATCCCAACGGCACCGTCTCCATCTGGGGACGGCTGCTGGCCACCGACGCGGCCCTGATCAAAAACCTGCTCAACACCATGACCCGAGGAGTGTGCGACAACGACCCGCGCACCATCGGGCAACGCCGCTCCGACGCACTGGGCGCCATCGGCGCCGGAGCCGATCACCTCACCTGCCAATGCGGCACCCCCGACTGCGAAGCCACCGGCATCGACCCCCGCTCCCGCGCTGTGGTGATCCACCTCCTCGCGGAAGTACTGCCCGAGTCCGCCACCAGCGCCCACAGCGATGAGGAGGCCCAGACACCCGCGGGCCCGGCACAACTACCCCGGGACCCACGCATCCACGGCAGACCCGACCCCAGCGACTACCCCGCCGATCGCACACCAGCCGTATCCGGGAGTCCCGCAGTCATTCTCGGCGGCGGGGTCGTGCCCGTGCCTCTGCTCGCCGAACTGATCGCCACCGGCGCCACCGTCAAACACGTCACCCACCCCGAGGACCTCACCGCCCAACCGCACTACCGGCCCTCGACAAAGCTGGCCACGTTCGTCCAAATGCGCGACCTCGTGTGCATGTTCCCCGGCTGCGGAGTAGCAGCCCACAATTGCGACCTCGACCACACCACTCCCTGGCCTGCCGGAGCCACCCACCCCGGCAACCTCGGACCGAAATGCCGAACCCACCACCTGATCAAGACCTTTGAGACCGGCGAAAACGGCTGGGCCGATGTTCAACACCCTGACGGCAGCCACACCTGGACCGCGCCGACCGGACACACCTACCAGACCACACCCTTCAGCCAGATTCTGTTCCCCGGCAGGACCAGCCACACTCCGTCTCCACCCGCGAAGTCGACCCCCACGCCCACCGTCGACCGGCACATGAGAATGCCGGTCCGTCAACGCACGCGCCAACAATCCCGCACCCAACGCATCAACACCGAACGCCGACTCAACGCCGAGCTCGACAAACCCCCTCCGTACTAGTCGAACTCGATCACCCCGCGGATGTTGCGTCCCTCGCGCATGTCGGTGATCGCGTCGTTGATCTGATCGAGGCGATACCGCCGGGTCACCAGTTCATCGAGCTTCAGGTGGCCGTTGCGGTACATGTCCAGCAGCATGGGCATGCTCGCGCGCGGGTTCATGCCGCCGTAGAGCGCACCCTGAAGCCGCTTGTGCGACAAGGTCATCTCGGCGAGCACCAGGGGTACCATCACCTCGCCATTCGGGACCAGGCCGGTGAGCACGCAGGTCCCCCCCTTGCGGGTCAGCATCATCGCCGGAGCGAGCAGATCGACGTGCACGACGCCGGCGGTGATGATTACCCGATCGGCCATCACACCGCGGGTCAACTCCTGTACCAGCGGGATGGCGGCCTCGACCGATTCGACGGTGTGGGTCGCACCGAATGACGGTGCCGCATCGCGCTTGAACTCGACCGGATCCACACCCACCACGTTCCCGGCACCGACCGCACGAGCACCTTGCAGGGCGTTCATGCCGACGCCGCCGGTGCCGATCACGACGACGGTGTCGCCGGGTTCCGTGCCTGCCGACACCGTGGCTGACCCCCAGCCCGTCGTGACCCCGCACGACACCAGCGACGCGGCGTGGAACGGGATCTCGTCATCGATAGGGATCAGCGATCGTTCGGGGCTGACGATGTATTCGGCAAAGGTGCCGAGTTGGGCAATGGCCATGGGTATTTCGTCGCCGACGTGACGGCGCACCGTGCCGTCGGTGACCATCTCCTTGGCGTATATCGCGGCGCCCTGGTCACACAGATACGTCAGGCCGGACGCGCAGAACCGGCACGTTCCGCACGACGGAATCCATGAAACTCCCACCCGATCACCAGGTTTCAGAGATCGAACACCGGGCCCGACCTCCGCGACCACGCCGGCGCCCTCGTGGCCGCCGATGAGGGGAAAGAAATCGGGCACCGCAATCCCGTTGGCCTCCATCATTGCCACGAACTCCGGGGACGGGACGCTGTCCCCGGACGCGAAATGGTCGTCGGTATGGCAGATCCCCGACGCCGCCATCTTCACCAGGACCTCACCCTCACGGGGTGGATCGAGCGTGACGTCGGTAATCTCCCAGTCCTGGCCGACGCCACGCAAGACTGCGGCCCGGCACGTCATCGGCTTTGTATGCGGCTCGGTCATTCACTCAGCATCCGCCCGCCGCCCGGGGAACGACAGCGTATCCGCATACCCCATCTAGGCTCGTCTGCATGCCTGACCCACAAGTCACCAACTGGGCCGCCGGCCGCTACCAGGCCGTCGCCGAACGCATCGCAGTCATCGCCGATGAGGTCGTCGGCGCAGCAGATGGATTACGGCCGGTGCGTGACACCGCGGTCGTCGACCTGGCCTGCGGTACCGGAAGCGCGGCGCTGGCAGCCGCAGAAGCCGGCGCCCAGGTCACCGGCGTGGATCTCACCGCCGAGTTGATCGCCATCGCCGCCGAGCGGCCCGGTGCTGACGCGGTGCAGTGGGTGGTCGCCGACGCCGCGCACACCGGCCTGCCCGACGGCGGGTTCAGCACGGTGGTGTCGAACATGGGCATCATCTTCGTCGAGCCCACGAGCCTGGTCGCCGAGGTCACCCGGCTGCTGACCCCGGGCGGGGTGTTCGCGTTCTCCACCTGGGTCCGCGATGAGGCGGGCAACCCGTTCTTCACCCCGATCGTCGAGACCCTGGGCCGGCCGCCGGCCGCTGTGTATTCGCCTGATCAGTGGGGCGACCTCGACGTCGTGCGGTCTCGGCTCGCCGCCGGGTTCGACGATGTGCAATTCGAGACCGGTTCACATACCTGGCAATTCGACTCCGTCGAGTCCGCGGCCCGCTTCATCGCAGACGAATCACCGATGCATGTGGACCTGCTGAGTCGGCTGGACGAGCCGATGCGGGGCCGTCTGCTCGACGCGTTCACCGTCGCGCTGGGCGCACAGGCCGACGATGAGGGCCGGGTGTCCTTCGACGCACCGTATGCCGTGGTCA
The DNA here is from genome assembly GCF_003855255.1 of Mycolicibacterium nivoides. Lineage (NCBI taxonomy): Bacteria > Bacillati > Actinomycetota > Actinomycetes > Mycobacteriales > Mycobacteriaceae > Mycobacterium > Mycolicibacterium nivoides. The sequence goes on from NZ_CP034072.1 coordinate 4,632,052, forward strand.
CCGCGCGCCGCAAGGCATGAAACATGCTGCATGACAAAGAAACTCTCGGCCGCCTGCGCGACGCACGGGAACGACAACGGAGGGCCTAGCTCGGACGCGTCCCGCCGGACAACATGGTCTCGACACTGTCGGCGAAGGACGCGGTGGTGAAGCAGGTCGGTTCGGCGAACTCCTCGAGCGTGAGCGCATCGTTCCAACTGGCATCGGCCGCTGCGCGCAACAGGGGTTTGGCCATCGCGACCGCGTGCGGCGGCAGCGCAGCGACTCGCGAGCACCACACATCTGCGGTTTCGAGCAGCTTCTCGTGGGCGACGACCTCGTGCACCAGCCCCAGCCGCTGCGCGGTTTCGGCGTCGATGTGCTCACCTTTGAGGTAGTAGGCAAGCGCGCCCTGATAGCCGAGCCGCCGAGTCAGCGCCCAGCTGGTGCCGACCTCCGGGATCAATCCGAGACGCGCGAAGGCGGGCACTATGACTGCCTTCTCACTGGCGATGGTCAGATCGCAGGTGAGCGCCCAGGCCAGCCCGACGCCGGCCGCGGGTCCGTTGAGGGCGGCCACGAAGATGGTGTCCGAACCCGCGATGAGCCGGGCGATGCCACCGAATTCACGCCGTATCCAGCGCCATACGTCCGCGGTGCCCTCCCCCTCATACCGGCTCTCGATGGCTGCCCGCATCATGCGCAGGTCGCCGCCCGCGCTGAAGCCCGGATCGGCGCCCGTCAGCACCACGGCGCGAATGTCGTTGTCGGCAGCCAGATCTTCCAGAGCCCGGCGCAACTGCCGGACCAGTGGTGCGGACAGTACGTTCAGCCGGTCGGGTTCATCGAGAGTCACCACCGCGCGATCACCGCCGCGGTCGACGAGAACCCGTTGTGGAGCGTCCGGGTCGTCCCCGTCGGCCACCATGCTGCGATACAAGGGCTTGTCCATCACGAGACCTCCTCAACTGGTCTGGCCTGCAGTGCTTTCCATGCCGCATCGGCGAATGTCTCGACGACGTCGCTGTCCATGTCGGCGGTATCGCCGGCTACCCAGTAGCGGGCGTACTCCTGTGCGGGACCGAGCCACAGGGCGGCCGTGATACCCGGCCGCATGTCCACCAGCGCCCCGTAGGCGTGGTGCGGGCGCCACCAGTCCCGGATGGTCGCGAAGAAGTTCTGGTTGGCAACGCGCAGCTCCGGGCTGTCCAGCCGATCGCCCAGCAGAAGAGCCGCCTCACCGCGGTGGGCCGCCACCCAGTTCAGATGGTTGCGGACACCGCCACGGATCCCGTCTTCGGCGGTGGCCTGTTCGCGCAGCATGGCCAGGAAACCCACCTGGTACTCGGCCATGAGCTGTGCGTAGACCGCCGCCGCCAATGCGGGCTTGTCGGGGAAGTGATGGTAGAGCGATCCGACGCTCACCTCGGCCTCACGCCGCACCTCATCCAGCGTCGGGGCGATTGTCCCCTCGGCCGCGAAACGTCGACGCGCAACCGATATCAATCGGTCTCGCGCACCTCGGGCCCTGGACGGCGGCACGAGAAATACTCTAGCAAAACCGAGGAATTCTCTAGAACCCCGTCACTCCGCCTGGTAGAGGATTCCGCGACCGATCGCCTCACGGACCTCTGGCAGCGCGGCCTGCGCCAGGGCATCGGAATCCACCCCGTGATGGGCGGCGAGCAGCTCGATCAACGTGCCCAGCGGCACCTCGCCGCGACAACCGGCCAGCAGCGCCCGCAGCACCTCGTCGACCCCGATCACCGCGGCCGGGCCGCCCGGGCGGCGCACCGCGGCCCCGACCTCCTGCCAGCCCTCTGGTCCGGGGAGCGACTGCTCCTCCAGGAAAACCGGCGCCGTGGACAGCCGGGCCGCCAGCAGCGCGTCGTCGGTGGTGTCGCGCAGGTAGGCCCGCCGGGCGAAGAACGCGTCCACCTCCGGGCCGGTGAGCGCCTCGTCGGCGCCGGTGATCTCCTCGAGGATCTGCTCGGGCCGTTCCCCGTCACGCGGGACCCGCAGCGAGATCATGCCCATGCCGATACCGGCGATGCCCTGCTCGGTGAACCAGTCGAGCCATTGCCCGCCCCGCTGCGCCTGCCGTTCGAGATCCTCGCCGGCATCGGCCAGCCACAGCGACACATAGCTGACCGGGTCGGCCAGTTCCCGCTGCACCACCCAGGCGTGCAGGCCGGTGCCGGCCAGCCAGCCAGAAACACGTTGGCGCCAGGTCTGGCCTTCTTTACCGTCCCGCACGATCCAGTTGGCCATGATGTGCGCGGTGCCGCCCGGCGACAGATGATCGCCGACCTGCTCGATGAGGCTCTGGCACAACGCATCCCCGGCAAGACCTGAGTCGCGGTAGATGTAGTCACGCGAACCGGAGCCCACCACGAACGGCGGGTTCGACACGATCAGGTCGAAACGCTCACCGGCCACCGGCTCGAACAGGCTGCCGTGCCGCAGATCCCACGACATGCCGCCCAGCCGCGCGGTCATCGCGGCCAATGCCAGCGCCCGCTCGTTGGTGTCGGTCGCGACGATCTCGTCGCAGTGCGCGTTCAGATGCAGAGCCTGGATACCGCATCCGGTGCCGAGATCGAGCGCGCGGCCGACGGGATTACGCGTGACCGCACGGGCCAGTGACACCGATGCCCCGCCGATACCCAGCACATGATCGTGGCGCAACGGCCCGCGCCGCACGGCGGCGTCCTGATCGGACACCACGTAGAAGTCGCGGACCCCGTCACTGTGCGGGCGGATGTCCAGGGCAGCCCGCACCTTGTCACCGTCGAACTCGAGAACCCCGTTGGCGGCCAGCGTCCGTAGGTCTGTCGACGGGAACGCCGCCTCGACCAGCTGCGGTGTTTCCCCGGTGCCCAACAGCAGCAGACGCACCAACACACCCAGCCGCTGACGACCGGCCGGCGCGGCGTGGGTCGCCCGCAGGGCCGGCCACCACACACCCCGGCTCAGCGCGGCGTTGGCATCGGCGCCCAGGAGTTCGGCCACGCCGTCGGTGGTGAAACCGGCCGAACGAAGGTCGGCACCGATCGCATCGACAAGGCCAGCGTCGACGCCTCCCCCAGTCCCGCTCAAAACAGCCCCATCTCTTCGGGTTCGGCCGGCTCGATGAGCTCCGGGCCGTTGTTGCGGACGCTGTTGACCAAGCGCGACACCTCGCGGACCGCGATCCGGTCCAGATCGCCATGACCGCGCAGCAGGCCCTCGTCGATCGGGGCGTCGGGATCCATCCAGCGGTCCCAGTCCGGCGCGCTGATGGTCAGCGGCATCCGGTCGTGGATCTCGGCGAGCGGGCCCGCGGCGTCGGTGGTGATGATGGTGCAACTGAGCAGCGGCGGGGCGTCCTTCGGCGCACCCTGGGGGCGCCACGTGGTCCACAGTCCGGCCATGAACAGCAGCTCACCGTCGGCGCCGTACATGTAGAACGGGGTCTTGGCAGTCTTCTTTCCGTCGCCACCGGGATTCGGTTTCCACTCGTACCAGCCGTCCATCGGGATCAGGCAGCGCTTGTTCTTCGCGGAGTTGCGGAATGCCGGCGACGTGGTGACCTTCTCGGCGCGCGCATTGATCAACAGCGGGCCCTTGGTGTCCGGGCCGCCGCCCTCGGCGGTTTTCACCCACGGCGGGATCAGTCCCCAGCGCATCGAGCGGACCCGGCGCGTCGACTCGTCCTCGGGTTCGGCGTGCCGTTTGACGACGCTGCTGATGGTCGTGGTGGGTGCCACGTTGTAGTTCGGGGCGGAGTTGCCGCCCGCGACATCCTTGTCCCCAGAGCTCGCCGTGCTCGACGCGCTCTCGTCGATGGCCTGGATTTTCTGCGCCAGCAGCGCCGGATCGGTGGTCACCGCGAAACGTCCACACATAGTGCCCATGGTTGCAGAGTCCGCGGACAAGGCAGGATGTAGAGCGTGAGCGGACGTCAGGAGCAATTGGAGCATTGGCCGGCGCCGTCGGCGACAACCCCGGTCGATGCCACGGTGACGGTGCCCGGTTCGAAGTCTCTGACCAACCGCGCGCTCGTGCTGGCCGCGCTGGCCACCCCGCAGGGCCCCTCGACGGTCCGGGGCGCGTTGCGCAGCCGCGACACCGATCTGATGATCGACGCCATCCGCGGCTTGGGCGTCACCGTGCAACCGGCCGAACACGACGACACCGAGTTGACGGTCAGCGGCGGTATCGCGCCGGCGGCCGATGCCCGGATCGACTGCGGGCTGGCCGGCACGGTGCTGCGGTTCGTACCGCCGGTCGCCGCGCTGAGTACCACCTCGGTGACGTTCGACGGGGACGAGCAGGCCCGGTCCCGGCCCATCGCCCCGCTGCTCGACGCGTTGCGCGGCCTGGGCGTGGATGTCGACGGTGACGCGCTGCCGTTCGCGGTGCGGGGCCGGGGCACCGTGGCCGGCGGCACGGTCGAGATCGACGCGTCGGGTTCGTCCCAGTTCGTCTCCGGGCTGTTGCTGTCCGGTGCGACATTCGCCGACGGGCTCACCATCGTGCACACCGGCACCTCGGTGCCCTCTGCCCCGCATGTGGCGATGACGGTGGCGATGCTGCGCGACGCCGGCGTGCAGGTCGACGACTCGGTCCCCAATCGCTGGCGGGTGTCCCCCGGCCCCGTCGCCGCACGGGACTGGAACATCGAACCGGATCTGTCCAACTCCACGCCGTTTCTGGCTGCCGCGATCGTCACCGGCGGAACGGTGCGGATCGCCGGCTGGCCGACGGTGAGCATCCAGCCGGCCGACACGATCCTCGACCTGCTCGCGAAGGTGAATGCGACTGTCCACCAGCGTGATTCACATCTGGAAGTCAGTGGCGCCGAAGGCTATGACGGGTTTGACGCCGATCTGCACGATGTGGGCGAACTGGCCCCTACGGTCGCGGCACTGGCCGCCCTGGCCCGCGACGGCGCGACATCGCGGCTGCGGGGCATCGCGCATCTGCGCGGGCACGAGACCGACCGGCTGGCGGCGCTGACCACCGAGATCAACGGGCTCGGCGGCGATTGCGCCGAAACCGAGGACGGCCTGCTCATCACGGCGCGGCCGCTGCACGGCGGGACCTGGCGCTCGTATGCCGATCATCGGATGGCCACTGCCGGGGCGATCATCGGTCTGCGGGTGCCCGGTGTGGAGGTGGAGAACGTCGAGACCACCGCCAAGACCCTTCCCGATTTCCCATTGATGTGGGTGCAGATGCTGGCGGGCGACGCCCAGGCGAGGGGGAAGTAAACCACCTTGGGAGCGCGGGAGTACGACGAGTCCGACGTCCGGATCAGGCCGGGTAAAGGCTCGCGCCCGCGCACCAAGACCCGCCCCGACCACGCCGACGCCCAGTCGGCGATGGTGGTGACCGTCGACCGCGGCCGCTGGGGCTGTGCGCTCGACCGCGACCCGCATCACCGCGTGGTCGCGATGCGGGCCCGCGAGCTGGGCCGCACCCCGATCGTGGTCGGCGACGACGTCGACATCGTCGGCGACCTGTCCGGGCGGCCCGATACCCTGGCCCGCATCGTGCGCCGGGGCGAGCGCCGAACCGTGTTGCGCCGCACCGCCGATGACACCGATCCCACCGAACGCGTCGTGGTCGCCAACGCCGATCAGCTGTTGATCGTGGTGGCGCTGGCCGACCCACCCCCGCGCACCGGATTCGTCGAGCGCACCTTGATCGCTGCCTACGCCGGTGGACTGAAACCCATTCTGTGCCTGACGAAGTCGGACCTGGCCGCCCCCGAGCCGTTCGCCGCGCAGTTCGAGGATCTGGACCTGACCATCGTCACCGCCGGCCGGGAAGATCCCCTGGAGGCAGTCGCTCCGCTGCTGAGCGATCAGGTCACCGTGCTCCTCGGCCATTCCGGGGTTGGCAAGTCCACCCTGGTGAATCGTCTTGTCCCAGAAGCAGACCGGGCAACGGGCGAGGTTTCCGGAGTGGGCAAGGGCAAGCACACCTCCACCCAGTCGGTGGCGCTGCCGCTGGACGGATCCGGCTGGGTGATCGATACCCCCGGGATCCGCTCGTTCGGCCTGGCCCACATCCAACCGGACGACGTGATCATGGCGTTCTCGGATCTGGCGGAGACCATCGAAGACTGTCCGCGCGGCTGCGGCCACATGGGGCCGCCCGCCGACCCGGAGTGCGCCCTGGATACGTTGTCCGGCCCGGCGGCCGGCCGCGTCGGCGCGGCTCGCCGCCTGTTGGCGGTCCTGCACGAAAGCTGACCGCCTACCCGCGTACCGCTGGGCGGCACATCGCGTCGTTCGGCGACCGCGCGGCGCTATGGTCGCTGATTGTGGCTACTTATGTTCTCACCGGCAGCGCCTCGGGACTCGGCGCTGCGACCAAGAAGCGGCTGGAGTCCGACGGACATCGGGTGATCGGCGTCGACCTGCGCGATGCCGACGTGAACGTGGACCTGAGCACACCGGACGGGCGCGCCGAGGCGATCGCGAAGGTCACCGAGCTGGCTGACGGCGGTATCGACGGTTTCGTCCCGTTCGCCGGACTGGCCGCCGCGACCGGCCGTCCGGCGCATCTGCTGATCGCCGTCAACTACTTCGCCGCGATCGAGCTGCTGGAAGGCCTGCGCCCGCTTCTGGCCAACCGCGAGAACGCGTCGGTCGTGCTGATCAGCTCGAATTCGACCACCACTCAGCCCAATTGGCCGGCCGAGCTGGCGGACGCGTGCCTGGCCGGCGACGAGGTGGGCGCCAACACCGTCGCCTCCACCTACGGCGACTTCGCGGCACTGCAGGCCTACCCGGCGACGAAGGCCGCGCTGGCGTACTACGCCCGCACCAAGTCCGCGGAGTACATCGCCGAGGGCATCCGGCTCAACGCGATCGCACCGGGGCTCATCGACACTCCGATGACCCAGGAGGGCCGCAAGGACCCGTTGACCGGCGCGGGGATGGAGCAATTCCTCAAGACCATTCCCGCCGGGCGCGGCGGGCGGCCCGAAGAGGTGGCCGCACTGGTGGCATTCCTGCTGGGCCCCGAGGCGAGCTACTTCGTGGGGTCGGTCATCTTCGTCGACGGCGGGATCGACGCAGCGGTCCGCGGCAGGGACTGGCCGAAGGTCTGGGAGCTGAACATGTGACGCGCAGCGTCAGTGCTTGGCCTTGGCCTGATCGGCCTCTGCCTGCTGTTGCTCTTCCTCGGCCTGCTGCTTGGCCGCTGCGATGGCGGCGCGTCCCTCTGGGCTGGCCGCCGAATTACCCGGCGTCTTGGCCGAGGCCACGCCTGCGCTGCAGTTGAGGTTGAGCAGCACGGTGTCGGTGACCGGCGAGAAGTTGTCGCCCTTGAGCCACGGCGCCTTCTCGGAGCTGGTGACGACGCAGTCGTCGTCGGCCTCCGAGTCGCCGGAGCGGGTCGCCACGACACCCTTCATCCCGGCGTCAGCCAATGCCGATTGCGCATCCGAGTACTTCTGCCCGGCGTAGTCGTCAGCCGCCGCGACACCGGTGGCCAACGCCCCGACCGGGACGGCGGAAGCGCCGAGCACCATGGCCGCCGCGAGCAGCTTCCTCATAACAACCTCCGATTCGCCTGTCCCCGCCCTGTGAGCCAGAAGGTTATTGGCGGCGTCTGCGAGGACCCTGGGAGTACGGCGGGTGGTTGCTTGGAATTTGGGCGATCGGGCCATGAACGAATGTGGGCTTGTGTTCTCAGATCTCGGCAGATCCTCGGACACAAGCCCACATTCGTTCGATAACCCAGTTGAAACTACTTGCGGCGCCAGCCTCGCACCGTCTCGATGGCCGTCTTCAGGCCACGACGACGCCCGGTCGCGGGATCGGTGACCCCGTACCCTTCGAGCTCGGTGAACATCCGCTCGCTGCGGGTCTCGGGTGCGTTGTCGGCCGTGTCCTTCAGGAACTTGTCAGGCAGCGACAACTTGGCGATGGTGCGCCACGTCTTGCCGTACTGCACCAGGAACGGTCCCGTGGTGTAGGGCAGGTCGTACTTGGCGCACAGCGCCCGCACCCGGACCGCGATCTCGGCGTACCGATTGCTCGGCAGATCCGGGAACAGGTGATGCTCGATCTGGTAGCTCAGGTTGCCGCTCATGAAGGCCAGCGCCGGACCCGAGTTGAAGTTGGCACTGCCCAGCATCTGCCGCAGGTACCACTGGCCGCGGCTCTCACCGACCATGTCGGTCTTGGTGAATTTCTCTGCGCCATCAGGGAAATGGCCGCAGAAGATCACCGCGTTGGCCCACACGTTGCGGATCACGTTGGCGACCGCATTGGCCTTCAAGGTGGACTTGAAGGTCGCTCCCGGCGACAGCGCCGTCAGCGCCGGCCACACCACGTAGTCCTTGGCCAGCTGATGCCCGGCCTTGACGCCGAACTCGCGCACGCGGACGAGCGTGGCGTTGCGGTCGTCGCGGCCCTTGAAGATCTTGCCGAGCTCCAGGTGCTGCAGCCCCACGCCCCACTCGAAACCGATCGCGAGGAGGGTGTTGAACAGCAGGTTGCCGTAGAGGTTGAACGGCTTCCACCTGGCATCCCGGGTGACGCGGATGACGCCGTAGCCCACGTCGTCGTCCATGCCGAGGATGTTCGTGTACTTGTGGTGCATGAAGTTGTGGGTGAACCGCCAGTGCTTGGACGCCCCGCTCATATCCCACTCCCACGACGAGGAGTGAATCTCGGGATCGTTCATCCAGTCCCACTGGCCGTGCATGACGTTGTGGCCGATCTCCATGTTCTCGATGATCTTGGCCACGCCCAGGGTTACGGTGCCCGCCCACCACGCGGAGCGCTTGGAGCTCGCCGCGAGCATGACGCGGCCGGCTACGTCGAGCGCACGCTGCGCCGCGATGGTGCGGCGGATGTAGCGCGCGTCGCGCTCACCGCGGGAGTCTTCGATGTCCTGCCGGATCGCGTCGAGCTCGATGCCCAGGTTCTCGATATCGGCATCGGTGAGATGCGCGAATGCGGGAACGTCGGTAACTGCCATCGTCAGCCTCCTCTCGATTACCTACGGTAGCGTAACCTACGATCCCGTAGGTTACCAGCCAGTAAAGTTTATACGTCCAGAACACAGTCGCCGGAAGCGGCCGAAACACACGTCTGGATCCGGGTGCCCGGGTCGTGCTCGACGCCGGTGCGCAGATCGCGCACGTGCCCGTCGACCAGGCCCACCACACACGACTGACAGATCCCCATCCGGCAGCCGAACGGCATCCGGATCCCGACCTGCTCCCCCGCGTCCATCAACGGCGTCGCGCCGTCGACCGTGACCTCCTTGCCGCTGCGCTCGAATGTCACCGTGCCCCCGGCGCCGTGCGGGGCAGCCCGCGACACCGCGAACCGTTCCAGGTGCAGGCTGTCGGCGATACCCGCGCCCGCCCACACCCGTTCGGCGTCATCGAGCATGCCTTCCGGCCCGCATGCCCAGGCTTGACGCTCACGCCAATCCGGGACTACGTCGCCGATGTGCGCCAGATCCAGCCTGCCTTCGGTCCGGGTGCTGCGCAACAGCAGCCGGTAGCCGGGATGCTCGTCGTGCAGCGCGGCCAGCTCCTGGCCGAACATCACGTCGGATTCCGTTGGCGCGGAATGCACATGCACGATGTCGGTGATCTGGTCGCGGCGCACCAGGGTACGCAGCATCGACATCACCGGAGTTATCCCCGAACCGGCCGTCACGAACAACACCGTCGCGGGCGCCGGATCGGGCATGACGAAGTTGCCCTGTGGGGCCGCCAACCGCACCACGGTCCCCGGCCGCAGACCATCGACCAGATGCGTCGACAAGAACCCCTCGGGCATCGCCTTGACCGTGATCGCGATGGTGCGCGCACCAGCCGCAGAGGCCTTCTCCGGTGTCGAGGTGAGCGAATACGACCGCCAGCGCCAGCGCCCGTCGATCAGCACCCCGATGCCGACGTACTGGCCGGGTTCGTAGTCGAACGAGAATCCCCAGCCCGGTTTGATCACCAGCGTCGCCGAGTCAGCCGTTTCCCGCCGAACCTCCACCACCCGGCCGCGCAACTCCCGCGCCGACCACAACGGGTTGGCCAGTTTGAGGTAGTCATCGGGCAGCAGCGGGGTGGTCACCTGGCCGACGATTCGGCGGACAACATTCCACGCGGGACGCCGTTCGGCGCCGGCGACGGCGGGACGGAGCGTGTCGGCCACATTGGCCGAGACCTTGATATCGTTCTTGGCCATGAACCTACGGTACCGTAGGTTACTGCCACGTAGCTAGTCGCACGACGGCTGTCGCAGGTCAGGAAGCCAAAGTGTTCTTGAAAGTTTTCCCGTCCTTCATGATCACTTTGAAGTTTCGTTCCGGATCGGCGACCAGGTCCAGCCGTGCCAACGGGTCGCCGTCGACCAGCAGCAGATCCGCGAGCGCACCCTCCTGAACCACACCCAGCTTGCCGGCGTACGGGTTGCGCTTGCCCGACATCGCCAGCAGTTCGGCATTGGTTCCGGTGGCCATCGTCAACGTCTCGGCGGGCGAGAACCACCTGCCGAGCCCCGCCAGCAGCGCCCCCTGTTTCGGTGCCAGCTGCGGCGAGAACAGGATGTCCGTGCCGAAGGCCGTCTTGAGCTTGTACTTGCGGGCCAACTGGTAGACGTTGTTGACGCCGTCGACGATCTCCTTGGCCTTGGCGGCCTCGTCGGAGCCCGGCGGGAACGCACCGATCATCTCGGCCGGGATCGGCTGCGTGCTCAGCCAGATGTTCTTGTCCGCCATCTGCTTTGCCGTCGCCTCGTCCATCAGATGAGCGTGCTCGATACACGTGACGCCGGCGCGGATCGCCTGCTGGATCGTCTGCGGGGTGTAGGCATGCACCGTCACATACGTGCCCCAGTTGCCCGCGGCTTCGGTGGCCGCCCGCAATTCGGACTCGGTGAAGGTGGTGACGTCGAGCGGGCTGTGCGGGGAGGACACCCCGCCCCCTGCGGTCAGCTTGATCTGCGACGCGCCCTGGAACAACTGCTCGCGGGCGCGCACCCGCACCTCGTCGGGGCTGTCGGCGACCATGGCGGCGCCGAGCTCCTCCTGGCGCGACGGCGGGCCACCCGGATTGCGCGGAAGGTCCGCGGGCGTACGGAAGTCACCGTGGCCGCTGGTCACCGTGATGATCGCGCCGGACGGGTAGATGCGCGGTCCGTCGATGACGCCTTCGTCGATGGCCTGCTTGAGACCGAAGCTCGGGCCGCCGAGATCGCGCACCGTGGTGAACCCGCGCATCAGGGTGTCGTTGGCCTCGGCGCCGGCCAGCAGGTTGAGGTACCCCGGATCCAAGGTCGTCAACTGTGTCACCGGCGGCCTCACCAGCATCGTGTGCCAGTGGTTGTCGATCAGGCCCGGCATCAACGTCCGGCCGCCGCCGTCGATCACCGTCGCCCCCGGCTCGTCCGGCAACGCCTCGGTGGAGATCCGCTCGATCCGGTTGCCCTTGACCCGCACGTTCGACGGTGCCGACAGCCGATCACTGTGGCCGTCAAAGATTTTGACGTTGCGGAAGTCCGTGGTGGCCACCCCGTCGGCAGGAGGTGCCGGAGGCGGCGGGGCCTGCGCGGAGTCCGCGGGGCGGCCCGGCTCTGAAGATCCGGCCGATGAGGTGTCTCCGTCACCGGCCGAACACGACACACTGGCCAGGATCACAGCCAACGACGCCAACAGCCCGAATGCGCGCATCAAGATCCTTGTCTGGTCGGTCAGAGCAGTTCGAGCAGGAACGGCAATTCTTGCGGCGCATACCACGCGAGGTCGTGATCCTGGGCGTCGCCCACCGTGAGTTCGGCGTCCTCGTCCCCCAGATCCGCGTCGTCGATGGCGTCGACAGCGGCCAGCACCGCCGGCTCCGCGTCTGCGTTGTCGACGTACACCGCGACGACCGTGTCGATCGGCAACGGCCCCGACAACCGCACTACGGCGTCGTCGAGGTCGGGCCGCACGGTGACTTCGACATCGGCCCCCGTATCGGCCACCACCACGGCACGGCGCGGCGGCAGGCCGGAACCCGGCTGCAGATCCGTACCCCCGAGCAAGCGCAGCGAGGCCAGTGCGGCCTCACGCAACGCCACCTCGGCGAGTTCGTCGTCGTCGCCCTCGGCGTAGGCCTCCCGCAGCGTCGGGGTGACCGCGAAGGCGGTCCCGTTCACGACGAGCAGGTGGCGGTCGGCGACAAGCTGTTGCAGGGCGACCAGAGTCGTCGGGATGTAGACGCGCACACCGCGAGATTAATCGGCTTCGGCGTCCTTTTCGGCGTCGGCCTGTTTCTCGTCGGCTTGCGGGTCCTTCTCCACCGAGATCACGAAGTCGTCGCCGTGCTGGATGACACCGCTGACCACGGCACTGCTCACCGCCTCCACCGCGTACTGCCGACGAACCACCAACGGATCCTGCCGGAGGTCGCGGACCAGTGCCACCGCGAGACCGATCATCACCAGCACGAACGGCACCGCGACGATGATGGTGATCGACTGCAGACCATTGAGGGCGTCGGCACCACCGACCAGCAGCATCACCGCCGCGACCGCACCGGTGGCGACACCCCAGAAGATCACCGTCGGGCGGGTCGGCTTGATGGTGCCGCGCTCGGACAGCGAACCCATCACGATCGACGCGGCGTCGGCGCCCGACACGAAGAAGATGGCCACCAGCACCATCACCACGACGCTGGTGACGGTTGCGATCGGATACTCACCGAGCAGGCTGAACAGCTGTCGCTCCTGGCTGCCCATTCCGGCCAGGTCCACACCGTTCTGCTGCTCGAAGATGGCCGCACCGCCGAACACACAGAACCAGACCAGCGACACCACGCTGGGCACCAGCAGCACCCCGGTCACGAATTGCCGGATGGTGCGGCCCCGCGAGATCCGGGCGATGAACATACCGACGAACGGGGTCCAGGAGATCCACCACGCCCAGTAGAAGATGGTCCAGTCCTGGAGCCAGGCGCTGACCTCGGGACCTTCCGCGCCGGTCCGGGCCGCCATCTGCGGGAGGTCTCCCACGTAACTGCCGATCGCCGTCGGGATCATGTTCAGCATGAACATCGTCGGACCGACCAGGAAGATGAACAAGGCCATCGCCACCGCCAGCACCATGTTGGTGTTGGACAGCCACTGAATCCCGCGTGCGACGCCTGACACCGCCGACAGGACGAACGCGATGGTCAGGACCGTGATGATGATGATCAAGATGGCATTGCCGGTTTCACCGATCCCGGCGACGATGTGCAGCCCGCTGCGGATCTGCAGCGCGCCGAGCCCCAGGGACGCGGCCGACCCGAACAGCGTGGCGAAGATCGCCAGCATGTCGATCACCTTGCCCCACGGCCCGTTGGCACGTTTGCCCAGCAGAGGCTCGAACGCCGCACTGACCAACTGCAACCTGCCCTTGCGGTACACGCCGTAGGCGATGGTCAGGCCGACGACCGCGTAGATCGCCCACGGATGCAGGGTCCAGTGGAACATCGTGGTCGCCATCGCGGTCTGCGCGGCCTCGGGATTGCCGGGTTCGCCGGTGCCCGGTGGCGGGGATGCGTAATGCGACAGCGGCTCGGAGACCCCGAAGAACATCAGACCGATGCCCATGCCGGCGCTGAACATCATCGCCACCCAGGACACCGTGCGGAACTCCGGTTCATCGTCGTCACGACCCAACGGGATGTTGCCGTAACGGCTCATGGCCAGCCAGATCACAAAGACCACGAACCCGGACGCTGTCAGGACGAACAGCCAACCGACATCGGCCATCACCCAACTGAGCGCGTTCGACGACGCCGTGGCGAGCGAATCCGTGCTGACGAATCCCCAGACCAGGAATGCGAGCGCGATGGCGGCGGTGACTCCGAAGACCACCCAGTCAACACCGGCTCGGCGGGTATAGGCCTTCTGCTCCACCGGAATGTCGAGCGCCGGATGGTGCGGCACCACATCGGTGACGCGCGACTTGAGCGCGCCCTGCGTTTTCTTTACTGCGGTTTCGTCGGCTTCTTGCGTGTTCTTGTCAGATCTACTTTTTCGTATCTCAGCTGGCATGATCAATTCATCAGACCGCGAATTGCAGCTCAGGTCAAACACGTCACGCGTTTTGCCAGGTCTACTTGGCGGCCTCGAGCAACTCATCCAGAGATTCACGGAACAGGCTCGGCAGGACGTCGACGTCGCTCATCGCGTCCCGGTCGGCGTTGATCCCGAAATACAACATGCCGTCGTATGACGTGACCCCGATGGCCAGAACCTGGTTCTGCAGCAACGGCGGCACCGCGTAGGTCTCCAGCAACTTGGTGCCCGCGATGTACATCTGTTTCTGGGCCCCGGGCACGTTGGTGATCAACAGATTGAACAGCCGGGCCGAAAACCCTGTCGCCACGCGAATACCCATGGCGTGCAACGTCGGCGGCGCGAACCCGGACAGCGTCACGATGGTGCGCGCGTCGACCAGGCTGGCCGCGGTGGAGTGCGATTCGGTGGCATGGGCGATCTGCGACAGCCGCACCACCGGGTTACCCTCTCCGACCGGGAGATCGACCAGGAACGGCGAAACCTCGCTGATGGCCTGCCCCGGGCCCGAAGAGTCCAGTTCGGCGTCCGGATACACCGACATCGGCGCCATCGCCCGCACAGTGGTGGTCGGGGTCACCGGCTCCCCACGCGACAGCAACCAGTTGCGCAGAGCGCCGGCCACCACGGCCAGCACGACGTCGTTGATGTCGCAGTTGTAGCGGGCCCGCACCAGCCGGTAGTCGTCCAGCCGGTGCTGGTCCACCGAGAACCTGCGGTTGCGCGAGACGGTCGTGTTCAGTGGGCTGCTCGGTGCCGTGCCACGCGCCACCGTGCGCGCCACATCGGCGACCCGCCGGCCCACCGCGGCCAGTTCGGTGGCGCTGGTGGCCACCTCGGTCACCGTGTCCCGCAGTGCGGTCAGCTGGCTGGTCGGCCGGGTGATCCACTCCCCGATCGCGCCGAGCATCAACTGGCGGTCGCTGGGTTCGCGGGCCGGAATCCAGATGTCCTCGCCGAACTCCGGCGGCTTCTGCGCGCGGTCGACGATCACATGCCCGATCTCGAGTGCGGTCATGCCGTTGACCAGAGCCTGGTGGGTCTTGGTGTAGATCGCGAGGCGATTCTTGGTCAGCCCTTCGACCAGGTACATCTCCCACAGCGGCCGGGTCCGGTCCAACGGCCGCGAGCCGAGCCGGGCGATCAGGTCGTGCAGCTGCGCATCGCTGCCCGGAGACGGCAGCGCCGAGCGCCGGATGTGGTACGTGATGTCGAAATCCCGGTCGTCGACCCACACCGGCCGGGCCAAGCCCAGCGTCACCTCACGCACCTTCTGCCGGTAACGCGGAATCTGGGGTAAACGGCGCTCGACGGTCTCCAGCAGGGTCTCGTAGCTCAAGCCGGCACGCGGCTTCCGCAGGATCGACAAAGACCCGACGTACATCGGCGTCGCGGTGTTCTCCAAGTGGTAGAACGCTGCGTCGGACGCCGACAGTCTGTTCACCATGCGGCGCCAACCTCCCCTTCTCGCCCCCCTGAACCCCGTCACGTTAACCGGCGATTCGGCCACCGCGCATCACGGGTGCTGCCGCGCGTCAATTTCGCGCCGGCGTTCATGTCGGAGGTCCCGGGCGTTCATGCCGAAATCGCCGAGAGCTCCCATCGCCCATCGCCCTCCAGGCTCAGCCGGGACCGATGATGACGGTCGATCGTGGACCGGTGTCCCACGCTGACCACCACACACCCGGGTAACCGCTCACGCATCAACTCATACATGGCGTCCTCAAGTCCCTCGTCCAACGCGGACGTCGACTCGTCGAGGAACACCACCCGCGGGCGCACCAACAGCACCCGCGCGATCGAGACCCGCTGTTGTTCGCCCAGCGACAGCACCGATGCCCAGTCGGCCTCCTCCTCCAGCCGTTCCGTCAGATGTCCGAGGGCCACCGCGCGCAACGTGTCCCGGAGTTCGCTGTCGCTCACGTCGGCTATCGGAAGCGGGTACACCACGGCGGCTCGCAGATCGCCGAGCGGCAGGTACGGCAGCTGGGGCAGGAACAGCGTCGCCCATCCGGGCGGATACTCGACCAGTCCGGATGTCCGCGGCCACAACTCGGCAAGGCTTCGCAGCAGGGTGGTCTTGCCGCATCCCGACGGACCCTTCACCACCACACTGTCCCCCGGGTTCAGCATCATCGTGAGGTCGGTGATCAGCGGGCGCCCCCGCAGGTCACCGACCCGCACATCGGTCAGCCCGAGCGAATCTCGCGTGGTGCCCACCGAGATGCGGGGTAGCTCCCTGGCCCGGTGATCGCTGTCGAGCATCTGGTCGACGCGCATCAGGGCGGCCCGGTACACCGTGAACTCGTCATAGCTGTCACGGAAGAACGCCATTGCGGCACAGACATTTCCGAAGGCCGCGACGGTCTGCAGCAGTCCGCCGAGAGTGATCTGGCCGCTGAAGAACCGGGGGGCCTGCACGATGTAGGGGATCATGCCGGTCGTCACGTCACCGACGCCGCGGTTCCAGCCGTTGAGCCGGAGCTGAGCGAACACGATGCGCCACATATTGGCGATCACCTCGGCGAACCGGGAGTGCAGCAGTTGCCGTTCCCGCTCGGAGCCCCGGTAGAAGGCCACTCGTTCGGCGCTGTCCCGCAGCCGCACCAGCGCATACCGGAAACTGGCGCTGAACCGTTCGTTGAGGAAGTTCAGCCGCACCAGCGGGCGGCCGATCCAGAATGCGATGACGGTCACCGTGATCGAGAAGATGAACGCCACGAACACCATGGCCCGCGGAATCACCCAGCCGCCCAACTGCAATGGCCCCGATAGTTGCCACAGCACGCCGGTGAACATCACGATCAGCAGTGACTTGCTCACCGCCCCGATGCTCAGGTCGACCGACTTGGTGGTGAAAGTCTCGACGTCGGTCTGGATGCGCTGATCGGGGTTCTCCACCGGCGGGTCCAGAAAGCGGTTGCGGTAGAACGCATCACCGGCCATCCAGTCGTCAACGAGTCGGGTGTTGAGCCAGACCCGCCAACGGATCGAGAAGACCCGGCGCAGGAACAGGTCGACCACCGTATAGATCACCGTGAGCGCCACCAGGATCCCGCTGATCGCGAACGACGTCATGAACGCGCTGCGCGCGGCATCCAGTTTGGCCGGGTCGTGGGTGGCCAGCGCCTCCGAACCGGCCTGCACCGCGTTCATCAGATCCGCGTACTGGTAGGTGAAGATCACCACCACCCGCGCCGAATACACGGTGTGCCACAGCATGAAGGCCAGCAGCGCCCAGGTGCGCCAACTGCCCCGGCCGCTGAAGAACGGTGCGTTGACCCGCCAGAACTGCCGTCCCCACCGGGTGAACCTCGCGATGAGCACCGCCACGGCGAGAAACACCACGAGGGTGATCACCCATGCCTGCAACGTCCACATCAGCGAGCGCAGCGGCTCCGCCGGCCAATCGATGCTGGGCTGAACCATCTGTCCCCCTGGTTCGACGACTCTCGCCACGCTAACCGGCGAAACTGGGTGCCCGATGATCCGTGCTTCCGGCACGCCGAACCCATGCGATCATGAGGAGGTCTGCACCTCTCCAGCAGATGTCGTCCGCAATGCCGACCGCTGGAGGTTGTCTGTGCCCATCCCGAAACCCGCCGCGCTGACCTCCCCGGTCATCGACTGCGAGCCGCCCGCGCTGCCGCTGGGAATGCCACCGGCTCCAGTTGTCGTGCCGGCCGCCTGCCAGGCACCGACAGTGCTGCACGGGCATACCCCGCGCCGGTCGCGCCTGGTCGGCGCCGAGCCGGAACGGCAAGTGCAGCCCGGTGCCGCGCAGTTCGCCGACATGGCACTGCGCCGGGTCCTCGAGGTCGTCGACCGGCGCAGGCCTCCGGCCCAGCTGAGGTCGTTGATGAGCCAACTGCTGGTCGACGCGGTCGTCGCCGCCGCCGGGGCACGCCACCGGACCACGGCGAGCCTTCGCCGGGTGGGACTACGCCCGGCAGCCTCAGCCGAGGCTGCCGAGCTGTTCGCCACCTACACCCGCGGAGCGCGGGTGCGCGCCATCGCAGGGCGTATCGAATTACGCAGTGGCCGTTGGCAACTCACTGCGCTACAGCTGGGCTAGCTCTTACGGTGCGATTTCGCCGGCCGGCCGGTCTTGGCCTGCTTGCGGGCCGCTTCGCGACGCTCGCGCCGGGTGCCACCGGACGAAGCGGAATGCCGTCCACTTCCGCCCGAGCGCTGCACCTCGGCGGTGCCGTCCTCGGACGGTCCGGTGTAGGTCAGCGGGGGTGCGTCGTTCTCGATGCCCTTGGCACGCAACGCAGGCGCCGGCCGCTCCTTGGTGGCCACCGCACCCGAATCCGCGTCAGCGGCCGTGGCCTCCCCGGCCTTCGCCGCGGCGGCCGCAGCGAACTCGGCCAGACCACTGGGCGCGGCCACCGGTGCGACGGCAGGCGCCGGCGCGGCCTCGACCTGAACGTTGAACAGGAATCCGACCGACTCCTCCTTCAGCGCATCGAGCATGCCGACGAACATGTCGTAGCCCTCGCGCTGGTACTCGACCAGCGGATCGCGCTGCGCCATCGCCCGCAGTCCGATGCCCTCCTTGAGGTAGTCCATCTCGTAGAGGTGCTCGCGCCACTTACGGTCGATCACGTTGAGCAGGACGTTGCGCTCCAACTGACGCATGGCGCCCTCGCCTGCCAGTTCTTCGAGCTGCTTCTCACGCTCGGCGTAGGCGCGGTCGGCATCCTTGATCAACGCGTCGAGCAGTTCCTCACGCGTCAGCTCACCGGGCTCGCCCACCGCATCGGTGTCGACCAGGTCGTGGTGGTCGATACCGACCGGGTACAGCGTCTTGAGCGCCTCCCACAGCTTGGCCAGGTCCCAGTCCTCGGCGTAGCCCTCGGCGGTGGCACCGTCGACGTACGCGGTGATCACGTCGACCAGCATGTCGTGGGCCTGCTCCTGGAGGTTCTCGCCCTCCAGCAGCATCCGCCGTTCCTTGTAGATGACCTTGCGCTGCTGGTTCATCACCTCGTCGTACTTGAGGACGTTCTTGCGGACCTCGAAGTTCTGCTGCTCGACCTGTGTCTGGGCGCTCTTGATGGCGCGGGTGACCATCTTGGCCTCGATCGGCACATCGTCGGGCAGGTTGAGCCTGGTCAGCAGCGACTCCAGCGTCGCGCCGTTGAACCGTCGCATCAACTCGTCGCCCAGCGACAGGTAGAACCGGGACTCGCCCGGGTCGCCCTGGCGGCCGGAGCGGCCGCGCAGCTGGTTGTCGATACGCCGGGACTCGTGGCGTTCGGTGCCCAGCACGTACAGCCCGCCGGCGTCGACGACCTTCTCGGCCTCCTTGCCGGCCTCCTCCTTGATGGTCGTGAGGGTGTCGTCCCAGGCGGCCTCGTACTCCTCGGGGGTCTCCACCGGGTCCAGGCCCTTTTCGCGCAGCCGCTTGTCGGCCAGGAAGTCGGCGTTGCCGCCGAGCACGATGTCCGTACCGCGACCGGCCATGTTGGTGGCGACGGTGATGGCGCCGAGCCGGCCGGCCTCGGCGATGATGTTCGCCTCCTGCTCGTGGTACTTCGCGTTGAGCACGTTGTGCGGAATCTTGCGCTTGGTGAACTGGCGCGACAGGTACTCCGAGCGCTCGACGCTGGTGGTACCGATCAGGACCGGCTGACCCTTTTCATAGCGCTCCGCCACGTCGTCGACGACCGCGATGTACTTGGCTTCCTCGGTCTTGTAGATCAGGTCGGACTGATCCTGGCGGACCATCGGCCGGTTGGTCGGGATCGGCACCACGCCCAGCTTGTAGATCTCGTGCAGCTCGGCGGCCTCGGTCTCGGCCGTACCGGTCATGCCGGAGAGCTTGTTGTAGAGGCGGAAGTAGTTCTGCAGCGTGATGGTGGCCAGAGTCTGGTTCTCGGCCTTGATCTCGACGTGCTCCTTGGCCTCGATGGCCTGGTGCATGCCCTCGTTGTAGCGCCGGCCCAGCAGCACACGGCCGGTGAACTCGTCGACGATGAGCACCTCGCCGTCGCGGACGATGTAGTCCTTGTCGCGCTGGAACAGCTCCTTGGCCTTGATGGCGTTGTTGAGGTAGCTGACCAGCGGCGAGTTGGCGGCCTCGTAGAGGTTCTCGATACCCAGCTGGTCTTCGACGAACTCCACACCCAGCTCGTGCACACCGATGGTGCGCTTGCGGATGTCGACCTCGTAGTGGGTGTCCTTCTCCATCAGCGGGGCCAGCCGGGCGAATTCGCTGTACCAGTTGGACGCTCCGTCGGCGGGGCCCGAGATGATCAGCGGGGTACGGGCCTCGTCGATGAGGATCGAGTCGACCTCGTCCACGATCGCGAAGTTGTGGCCGCGCTGAACCATGTCCTCGACCGAGTGCGCCATGTTGTCACGCAGATAGTCGAAGCCGAACTCGTTGTTGGTGCCGTAGGTGATGTCGGCGGCGTACGCCGCGCGGCGCTCTTCGGGGGTGAGCCCGGACAGGATGACACCCACGTCCAGGCCCAGGAACCGGTGCACGCGGCCCATCCACTCGCTGTCGCGTTTGGCCAGGTAGTCGTTGACCGTGACGACATGCACGCCCTCGCCGCCCAGCGCGTTGAGGTAGGCGGGCAGCACCGCGGTCAGGGTCTTGCCCTCACCGGTCTTCATCTCGGCGACGTTGCCGAAGTGCAGGGCCGCGCCACCCATGATCTGGACCTCGAAGTGCTTCTGGCTCAGCACCCGCCAGGCGGCTTCACGGGCGACGGCGAACGCCTCGGGCAGCAGGTCATCGAGGTCTTCCCCGTCGGCGATCCGCTTCTTGAACTCGTCGGTCTTGGCTCGCAGCTCGGCGTCCGAGAGCTTCTCCATGTCGTCGGACAAGGTGTCGACATAGTCGGCCACCTTCTTGAGGCGCTTGACCATGCGGCCTTCACCGAGACGGAGCAACTTCGACAGCACGCTATTTCCCCTGTGGGTTCGATGGATCCCGTGGGTGGGATCGGTCGGGCTTGTTGGCCTCCATCGTAGGTGACCGGTCGAAGTCGCTGGTTCTGCTGGCGCGAAGAAGCAAAAACGCACCCCGGAATGCTCCGAGGTGCGGTTTTGCTTCTTGGTCTCTGGCCGAGACGCGCTAAGCCAGGCGGATCAGCCCGTAGTCATAGGCGTGGCGGCGATATACCACCGACGGCCGGTCACTCTCCTTGTCGTGGAACAGGAAGAAATCGTGCCCCACCAGCTCCATCTCGTAGAGGGCGTCGTCGACGGTCATCGGCGTCGCCGTGTGTTCCTTGGTCCGCACGATCCGGCCCGGCTCATGGTCGTCGAGGCCGTCGGCCAGTCCGGCGTCGGCCGTCGCCGTCGGCTGGTTCTCGAAAAGCGTCTCGTGTGCGGTCGCTTCGGCCAGCGAGACCGGGGTTTTGTCCCCGTAGTGGATCTTGCGGCGGTCCTTGCTCTTGCGCAGCCTGCTCTCGAGTTTGCCGGCCGCTGACTCCAAAGCGGCGTAGAAGCTGTCGGCGCAGGCCTCGCCGCGCACCACCGGTCCGCGGCCGCGGGCCGTGATCTCGACGTGCTGGCAGTTTTTGCGCTGACGGCGGTTGCGTTCGTGGTCGAGCTCGACGTCGAACAGGTAGATGGTGCGGTCGAACCGCTCCAGGCGCGACAACTTCTCCGAGACGTAGATACGGAAGTGGTCCGGAACTTCGACGTTTCGACCCTTGACCACAACCTCTGCGTTCGGCTCCGGGGTGGCGTCGCCGACCTGCTCGTCGGGGTCGACCACCATGGTGGCGCTTGTTTCCGGGGAATGGGTTGACATACTCGGCAACTCGTTTCTCTCAGTTGTCACACGCATTGTGCGTGCCCTACTTCTCAACGAATCGTGATGGTGCCGATGGGCCGAATAGTTTGCTCCACCCATCGGCGAAAGGTGTCGGGTACTCACCTCCTACCGTTTGGCGGTGAAGTGGCGCTGCGTTGCGGGAGCGCCGCCGTGAGTCATTCACGGGTGGTTGCTGCCGACGGTAGTCCGTGTTCACCCACTCGTGCCACCAATTTCAAATACGTGTTTTCAGTTCTTCATGTGGGTTTGATCCCACCGAAATGACAGACGCGTCAGGCGTGCGAAAGCGCCAGCACAGCAGACACCTGCGCCCCGGCGCGGGTGAGCATCCGCACCGATTCGGCTGCCGTAGCCCCGGTGGTGACGATGTCGTCGACCAACACCACCTCGCCCTCGATCGGTCTGATCAGACGGACCCGGCCGGAGATGTTGCGTTGGCGTGCGGCGCCCGACAGGCCCACCGAATCACGCACCCACGGCCGCAGGCGCAGGGCCGCCACGACGTGGACGCCGGGCAGCCCGGCCGCCGCCGAGGTCGCGATCCGGCCGACCGGATCACCACCGCGACGACGCGCTGCGGCGCGCCGGGTGGGAGCCGGTACGACGGTCACCGGAGTGCCGATGATCCCCCAGGTCAGCAGGTGCCGCAGGCCGGTGTTCAGCGCGCCGGCCAGCGGGGTGATGAGGTCGGTCCGACCGTGCTCCTTGACCGCCACGATGGCGCGCCTGCGGGCACCGGCGTGGCGGCCGAGCGCGAAGACCGGGACTCCCGGATCGGCTCGCGGGGTGAACAGGTGCGGCTCGTCGTCACCGACCCGGAGTTGTCCGGCGCACGACGCGCACCATCTGGTCGAGCGCGCGCCGCAGCCGCCGCACTCCAGCGGCAGGATGAGGTCGAACATGCGACGGTGCTCAGCCCGTCAGTGCGGTGAGCACGTCGCCGAACGCCCCCTGGGCCAGTACCGAGATGGTCTGGGTCTGCGGGTCCAGCGAGGTGATCCGCTGCAGGTCACGGTTCCAGTGGTAGAGGTCGCCGCTGATCGGGCCCGGGTTGCCGGCACTGAGCGTCTGGCACAGGTGCGCCATGGCGTTCACCGCCGCGAGCAGCGGGCCCGCGGCGTGTATCGGATGGACCATGAGCAGGTTTCGCGACGGCGCGCCGACGATCGCGCCGTGCGGCGTCACCGGCAGGTAATCGGGCACCAAGGCCCCGATGTCGAGGATCTTCGAGCCGACGAACACCGATTCGCCTGCCAGGATCGAGAATTCCGCATCATCGTCACTGCGGCGGATGACCTCGTCGATCGGCTCGGCGACGGTGTTGCACCGACCCGCCTCGCGCAACCGGCCGGCGTCCCGGGCGCAGACCTGGTCGGTGTTGAGGTAGGCGACGACGTCCGGGTAGTCGATACACAGCACCTCGGTCAGGCCGTCGGCGACAGGCCATCCGTACGACAGCATGCCCCCTGGTGAGGACTCGACCTGTTCGGTCGACAGCACCCTGGCCCGCACCCGTTCGAGCAGTTCGGAGAAGTCCATGTCCTCGACCCTGGGGCGGTCCCGCGCGGCGAGCATGTCCGCGAAGTGCTTGTCCACCAGTGCGGGCCAATCCTGTTGCCCTGCCTTGCGACACGTGCGGACCAGGTTGTCGAGGCCGTAACTCGACCCGTCCGAACACTTCACCGTGGCGCCGTCCGCGGCGAACACCGCCTCGACCCGACGCGCCGCCAGCACCTGCAGCGTGAGGCGCCGAATATGCGCCATCTCGTCGGCCGTCATTGCCGGATACGCGTTGTCACGATCTTCTGCCATGCCGCCCCCTCGGTCGCCCTCAGCCTATGTCTGACCGTGAGCGGGTAACGACACCTCTTTTTTGCAGAGCCTCAGAGCCTCAGCCGATTTGGCCAATGCCTCAGCCGGGCAGCACGGGCAGCGAGCCGGGAACCATCAGTGGGCGCACCTCGACCCACCCGGGGTTGTCCTCACTGACCGACGCGGACAGCTGCATCACACCGCGTTGGTCGGCGACGTACACCGTCGACGGATTGGCGGCCACCGTGCCCACCGGGGCCACAAGATTTCGGCTGGGCCCGTCCGAATTCACCCCGTCGAGGTTGACGTACGACACCGGGTGCGCCGGATCGGTCCGGCTGACCACGATGTCATCGCCGGTGCGCCAGGACAGCGACACCACGGTGTTGCCCAGGCCGAAGCCGAGGCGCCGCGGGTAGGTCAGCAGGAACTGTCCCTCGGGGGTTCGCTCGACCCCGGCCAGGATCACCTGTCCGCCGATCACCATCGCCGCCCGGGTGCCGTCGCGAGAGAGCTGCAGTTCGGTTATCGGGCCCGGGAAGCGGGTGGCCACCGCGGCCACGTCGACCGGAATGCGGGCCGGCACACCGGATGCGTCACGGATGGCACGCACCACGTTGGCATCGTCGACCACCACCCATACCGCGTCGTCGAGGGACCAGCTCGGCCGGGTCAGGGTTCGGCCCTCGATGGCCATGGCGGTGGGCCCGCCCAGCGGTCCCATCCACAGTGAGGCGGCGGTCGCCTCCGGGGCATCGGGCAGCACGACCACCGACGCCGCGTTCTGACCGTTGCGCGACACCGCAGCCGACTTCTGATTGGGTGCCGAACCGAAGGCCCCGGGCACCCGGCTGGTGCTCTGCCCGTCCAGCGCCACCAGTGAGCCGCCCACCAGCGCATGCAGGCCCGCGGCGGCACCGGGCACCGCGCCCGGATCCGTGGCCGCGACATCGGAGGTTTCCCATCCGTCGGCGAAGCGGTCGTCCAGCGGCGCGCCGTCGGCGTTGATCACGTAGGGCCCGCTGATCCCGGCCCGCGACAGGGTCCAGATGACCTGTGCGGCAAGCAGTTGACGACTGTGCGGATCAGTGGTCGAGAGGTTCTGGAGATCGATCCGGGCACCGCCGTAACCGCGGCCCACCCCGGTCTTGCCACCGTCGGCCCGGGTTACCGGACCGCGTAGCTGCAGCGGCGCTTCGAGCAGGTTGCGCACCGCTCTGGACATCTCCGGACGTGGCCCGGCCACCAGTTTGGAGATCAGTTCGGTGGCCAGCTGGTCGGGGTCGGAGACCGCGACGTAGCGCGGGTCGGGCACGACGGTGGTTCCGGTCGGGTCGACGAAGTAGAGCGTGTTGCGCTTGTAAGTCGACTGAAACTGTTGCCAGTCGAGGAAAACTCCGTTGGGCAGCTTGTCGATGCGCCAGCCGCCCGGGGTCTGGACGAGCTCGATGGGACCGGGGTCGGGCAGTGCCCCCTCCCCTGTCTCGAACACTCCCATATCGGACAGGGACCCGAGGATGTCTGCCCGCATGTTCACCGAAACCCGGTCCGAGCCACGGGTTTCGACGAACACCACCCGGTCGAGCAGCAGCGCGCTGCCGGCGTCGTCCCATGAGCTGGACGCCGACTCGGTGAGGAACTGCCGGGCCGCCAGATGCCGGTTTGCGGGATCGGCAGTGGCCTTGAGGAATTCACGCAGGAGCACGTCGGGGTCCATCCCCGGCGCCGGCTTGGGCAGATTCGGTGGTGCCGGCTTGTCGACCGTGCCGATCGCCTGCGGGGAAGACGAATTCGGAATTCCCGCGCACCCGGACACCAGAACTACCAGACCGACGATCATCACCGTCAGCAGGCGCTTCACACGTTCTCCTCCGCATGCTCCCGGTCACGGTTGGGACGCTGCCGCTGCTTCTGCTGCGGTGCAACGGGTTTGAGTGGCAGCGGGCTGGTGGTCACCTTGTGGCCACGCACCAACGGAAGCGTCAGGCGGAAGCAGGCGCCCTTGCCCGGCTCACCCCAGGCCTCCAACCGGCCCTGGTGCAGGCGCGCATCCTCGATGCTGATGGCCAGGCCGAGCCCGGTGCCACCGGAACGCCGGACCCGCGACGGATCCGACCGCCAGAAGCGGCTGAACACCAGTTTCTCCTCGCCGGGACGCAGGCCGACGCCGTAGTCGCGGACGGTGACCGCGACGGTGTCCTCGTCGGCGGCCATCCGGATTCGGACCGGTTTGCGTTCGGCATGGTCGATGGCGTTGGCGATGAGATTGCGCAGGATCCGTTCCACCCGGCGAGGATCCACCTCGGCGATCACCTCGCCCTCGGGCATGTTGACGTCGAGCTCGACCTCGGCGTCGGCCGCCAAGTGCCCCACGTTGTCCAGCGCGCTCTGCACTGTGGAACGCAGATCGACCGACTCCACCGACAGCTCGGCGACACCGGCATCGTGACGGGAGATCTCCAGCAGATCGGCCAGCAGGGTCTCGAAGCGGTCCAGTTCGTTGACCATCAGTTCGGTGGACCGGCGCAAGGCAGGGTCCAGATCCTCACTGTGGTCGTGGATCAGGTCGGCCGCCATGCGCACCGTGGTCAGCGGGGTGCGCAGTTCGTGGCTGACGTCAGAAGTGAAGCGGCGCTGCAGGTTACCGAATTCCTCGAGCTGCTGGATCTGGCGCGACAAGCTCTCGGCCATGTCGTTGAACGACACCGCCAGCCGGGCCATGTCGTCCTCACCGCGCACCGGCATCCGCTCGGTGAGGTGGCCTTCGGCGAACCGCTCGGCGATCCGCGAGGCCGAGCGCACCGGCTGCACGATCTGCCGGGCCACCACCAGGGCGATGGCGGCCAGCAGACCCAACAGCACCACGCCGCCGGTCGCCATGGTGCCGCGCACCAGCGAGATGGTGCTTTCCTCGTTGTTCAGCGGAAAGATCAGGTACAGCTCAAGATTGGGCACCGACGAGGACGCCGGGCTGCCGACGATCAACGCCGGCCCGGACAACGCATCGGTATGCACCGTGGCGTACTGGTAACTGACCTGCCCGGCCTTGACGAAGTCCCGCAACGCCTTCGGCACCTGCTGCACCGGCCCGGCCGCGGCGGCTTCACGCGGGCCGTCGCCGGGAACGATGAGCACCGCGTCGAACGCCCCCGCCACATCCGCACGGGCGTCGGCCTTGCGATCGATCAGGGTGTTCCGGGCCAACTGCAGGCTGCTGTCGAGCGAGCGGCTCTCCTCACCACCGACGATGCCGCCGACGGTGATGCGGGCGCGCTCGACCTCCTCGGTGGCAGCCTTGACCTTGACCTCGAGAATGCGGTCGGTGATCTGGCTCGTCAGCACGAAACCGAGAACCAGGATGACGGCGAGCGACAGCCCCAGCGTCAGCGTGACCACCCGCAGTTGCAGCGAACGACGCCACACCATGCTCAGCGCTCTGCCGAGCGTCCCCAATCCGCGCAACAGTGGGCCGGAACCTCCCCAGCGACCACGGATGCGCCGTCTGGAGCTGAAGATCACGGGGGTCCGGCCTTGTATCCCACTCCTCGAACGGTCAACACCACCTGCGGGTTCTCCGGGTCTTTCTCAACCTTGGCCCGCAACCGCTGGACATGCACGTTCACCAAACGGGTGTCAGCGGGGTGGCGATATCCCCACACCTGTTCGAGCAGCACATCACGAGTAAACACCTGGCGTGGTTTGCGTGCCAGCGCCACGAGCAGATCGAACTCCAGCGGCGTCAGCGAAATCTGCTCGCCCTGACGGGTCACCTTGTGGGCCGGCACATCGATCTCGACATCGTTGATCGACAGCAGCTCGGCGGGCTCGTCCTCGTTGCGGCGCAGCCGCGCGCGCACGCGGGCGACCAGCTCCTTCGGCTTGAACGGCTTCATCACGTAGTCGTCGGCGCCGGATTCCAGGCCCAGCACCACGTCGACGGTGTCGGTCTTCGCCGTCAGCATCACGATCGGCACGCCGGAGTCGGCACGGAGCACCCGGCACACGTCGATCCCGTTCATGCCGGGCAGCATCAGGTCCAGCAGGACCAGATCGGGCCGTAGTTCGCGGACCGCGGTGAGTGCCTGGCTGCCATCTCCGATGACCGCCGTGTCGAATCCCTCACCACGCAAGACGATGGTGAGCATCTCGGCCAGCGATGGGTCGTCGTCGACGACAAGGATCCTTTGCCTCATAGTGTCCATGGTGTCACCCGATCGCGATAAAACCGGGGTACCACACGCGGGTTTCTCCGCTTTATCTGCTGCTTAGCCGACCCGCGAGGGCGTCCGGGTCCACATCCGGGCCCGCGATGGCCCATCGCCCGCACCAGTCGGCCGCAGCCAGCCCGGCGTAGACCTCACCGGTGCGCTGCTGCAGCCCGCCGTCGCGCTCGTACGCGTCTCTGGCGCGATCGGCCTCGGTGTTGGCCCGGTGCTCGGCGCGCTGCGCGGCCAGCTCGGTCGGGACGTCGAGCAGCACCTGCCAATCCGGCCTGGGCAGTTTGAGGCGGTCGAACTCGAGCTCACGCACCCAGGCCACCACTTCACCGTCGGCACCCTGGTGCGACCGGGCCGCGCTGTAGGCGGCATTCGAGGCGACGTAGCGGTCCAGGATGACGACGTCGTAGGCGCCCTGCAGGTGTTCGATCTCCTCACGCGCGCCGGCCCGGTCGAGCGCGAACAGGGTGGCCATCGCGTAGATCGAATCGGCCAGGTCCCCGTGCGCCCCGTGCAACGCCTCGGCGGCCAGATCGGCGGGCACCGAGTGGTGATAGCGCGGGAACGCCAGGCTGCCGACGGACTTGCGATCGGCCTCGAACGCCGCCCGCAGTCCGTTGGTCAGCGTACGTTTGCCTGCGCCGTCGACACCCTCGATCGCTATGAGCACGCGGGCAGCCTAACGCGGGCGTACGTTCCCGCAAAGATAGCCATGCTTAGCATTTCTTCCGGTACCGTCGCTCGGTGCCCGAGATCGCCGACGGTCGGCGTGCTGCTCGGCAGCGGATGGGACGACTGGGACGGCAAGGCCAATGCCCCGCCCCCAAGCCCCCGCTGTTCGGACTGCACCCGCTCGCGACGGGTGACGCGCTGAGCGTTACCGCACAAAGCGCCGGCGTCACCAAGCTGCGCGGCATGCTCAAGACCGCCGCCGTCAACGACATCGTCAAGTAGCTGCAGGGGTTGACCGCCGGCAGCAAGAGCAAGCACGACGACATGAAGTAGCCAAGCCGGAGTCACGACGGTGGGCCCCGCTCCGGAGGGGCCCACCGCGCGTTCGCACACCTCGTCCGAGCCCGATCCAGGTGGTGACACCACCAGGCCGACGCGCGCGCCGGCCCTGGCGGCACTTCTACGATCGATTTATGAAGCGCGAGCAGCTCAGCGATTTCTTGCGTACCCGGCGTGCCCGGCTCAAGCCGACCGACGTGGGGTTGACGGTCGGCGGCACGCGACGGACCCCGGGACTGCGCCGCGAGGAGGTTGCCCTGCTGGCCGGTGTCGGAACATCCTGGTACACGTGGCTCGAACAGGGCCGCGACATCAACGTGTCGTCGAGCGTGCTGGACGCGATCAGCGCTGCCCTACAGCTCTCGCAACCCGAACGGTCGCACCTGTATTCGCTGTCGGGGTTGAATCCCCCGCCGGCAGGTGAGCGCGCAACCGAAGTCACTCCCGAGCTTCTCCATCTGCTCGAGGCGTGGTCGCCGCGACCGGCCATGCTGCAGGACCGGTACTGGAATCTGCTCGCGGTCAACGAAGCGACCCGGCGGGTGTTCGGCTACGGCGCCACCGATCGCAACTGCCTCGTCACGTTCTTCACCAACAGCCGCTACCGCGACATGTACCTCCACTGGGCAGCGGCGGCGCCGGGGGTGGTGTCCGCGTTCCGCGCCGATGCGGCACGGTATCCCGACGATGTCCGGTTCGCCGAGATCGTCGATGATCTCGGCGCGGTCAGCCCCGAGTTCGTCGAGCTGTGGGAACGGCACGACGTGGGTCACCATTCACAGGCGATCAAGGCCGTGCTGCATCCTCAGGTCGGTGAGCTGGTGTTCGACAAGACAACCCTGGCCGTCACCGACCATCCGGGCCGGCACCTGGTGCTGTACAACCCGAGACCCGGGACCGGCACCGATGAACGGCTCGCTGCCCTGATGCAGGCTCAGTCGCGGAACGGCCTGGTCAGCTCGGCAAGTTCGTCGAGATAGCGCAACGCCTCGGTCTCCGCGGCCGCGGCATCGCGGAAGAACACGCAATGGTCGACGCCGCCGTCGGCCAACACCTCGAGCTCGCGACGGGTCAACGGCGTGATCGTGCTCTGCCGGTCGGGCCCCAGGTAGCCGCGCTGGTCGGCACCGATCAGCGTCACCGGAATCCGGTCACGTCCGCGCTCGCCGGCCCGGCGCCGAAGTTCCTTGACCCGGGTCACCAGCTCCTCAGGTGTGCCAACAAGATTCGGCGCCCACTGGTCACCGTACTCGAGCACCCGTTCCAACACGGTGGGGCCGTTGCCGCCGACCAGCACCGGCAGGTGGGGCCGCCCGACCGGCTTGGGCCATGAGTAGATCGGGTCGAAATCGACGAATTCGCCATGAAATTCGGCTTTCTCAGCGGTCCAGATCTCCTTCATCGCCAGCACCCGCTCGCGCATCAACGCCAGCCGGGTCCTCGGCTCGGTACCGTGATTGCGCATCTCCTCACGCAGCCAACCGGCGCCGACGCCGAGCTGGAAACGACCGCCGGAGAGGTGATCCACACTCGCCGCCTCCTTGGCGAGCGTGATCGGATCCCGTTGCACCACCAACGCAACCCCGGTACCGAGGATCAGTCGATCGGTGACGACGGCGGCCGCCGACAGCGCC
The DNA here is from genome assembly GCF_003855255.1 of Mycolicibacterium nivoides. Lineage (NCBI taxonomy): Bacteria > Bacillati > Actinomycetota > Actinomycetes > Mycobacteriales > Mycobacteriaceae > Mycobacterium > Mycolicibacterium nivoides. Next base: position 4,662,563 of record NZ_CP034072.1, read on the forward strand.
ACGAAGGGATCCAGCGACCGGTAGTAATCGTGCGGCGGCAGGTCGCCTTCGGGCGGTACCGGCCCAGCCACCGGCAGATGAGTGTGCTCGGCGACGAAAAGTGAGTCCAATCCCCGCTCTTCGAGGGCTATCGCCAGTTTCGTGGGCGCCAGGCCCCGGTCAGTGAGGAATGTGCTGACACCGAACTTCATGCCTCCACCCTGCCGCTCGGTCGCCGAACCGGAAAGGGCGCAGTCAACATGGGACCGGCACCACCACCAATGCAAAAGTCCCCGAAATCCTTGGATCTCGGGGACTTTCGCATCTGCTCGCGCAGAAGGGGTTACTCAGTAACGGTAGTGCTCCGGCTTGTACGGGCCCTCGACGTCGACGCCGATGTACTCGGCCTGCTCCTTGGTGAGCTTGGTCAGCGTGCCGCCGAGTGCCTCGACGTGGATGCGCGCCACCTTCTCGTCGAGGTGCTTGGCCAGGCGGTAGACCTCGTTGTCGTACTCGTCGTTCTTGGTCCACAGCTCGATCTGGGCGATCACCTGGTTCGAGAAGCTGTTGCTCATCACGAACGACGGGTGGCCCGTGGCGTTTCCGAGGTTGAGCAGACGGCCCTCGCTCAGCACGATGATCGACTTGCCCGAGTCACCGAAGGTCCACTGGTCGACCTGCGGCTTGATGTTGAGCCGGGTGGCACCCGACTTCTCCAGCGCCGCCATGTCGATCTCGTTGTCGAAGTGGCCGATGTTGCCCAGGATCGCGTGGTCCTTCATCGCCTTCATGTGGTCGAGCAGGATGATGTCGAAGTTGCCCGTGGCGGTCACCACGATGTCGGCGTTGCCGATCGCCTCCTCGACGGTCACCACGTCGTAACCGTCCATCAGCGCCTGCAGGGCGTTGATGGGGTCGATCTCGGTGACCTGCACGCGCGCGCCCTGACCGGCCAGCGATTCGGCACAGCCCTTGCCCACGTCGCCGTAGCCGCAGATCAGCACCTTCTTGCCGCCGATCAGCGCGTCGGTGCCGCGGTTGATGCCGTCGACCAGCGAGTGCCGGGTGCCGTACTTGTTGTCGAACTTGCTCTTGGTGACCGAGTCGTTGACGTTGATGGCCGGGAACGCCAGCTCACCCGCGGCGGCGAACTGGTACAGCCGCAGCACGCCGGTGGTGGTCTCCTCGGTGACACCCTTGACCGACGCGGCGATCTTGGTCCACTTGTCCTTCTCCGTCTCGAAGCGCTTGCGCACCAGGGACAGGAAGACCTTCCACTCGGCCGAGTCTTCCTCTTCGGCAGGCGGAACCACGCCGGCCTTCTCGTACTCCGCGCCGCGCAGCACGAGCATGGTGGCATCGCCACCGTCGTCGAGGATCATGTTCGCCGGCTCGCCCTCCCAGGTGAGCATCTGCTCGGCGGCCCACCAGTACTCCTCCAGCGTCTCGCCCTTCCAGGCGAAGACCGGGGTGCCCTTGGGATCTTCGGGGGTGCCGTGCGGGCCGACCACCACTGCGGCGGCCGCGTGGTCCTGGGTGGAGAAGATGTTGCAGGAGGCCCAGCGAACCTCGGCGCCGAGAGCCACCAGCGTCTCGATCAGCACCGCGGTCTGCACGGTCATGTGCAGCGAGCCGGAGATGCGTGCACCCTTGAGCGGCTGCACGTCGTGGTACTCACGACGCAGTGCCATCAGGCCTGGCATCTCATGTTCGGCCAGGCGGATCTCCTTGCGGCCGAAATCGGCCAGCGACAGGTCGGCGACCTTGAAGTCGATGCCGCCCCGGCTGTCAGCCTTCAACTCAGTCATGTAGAGCCCTCTTCCATTCGTGATTGCTTGCCAGCGCACGGGCACGCCGAAAAGCGACGCCACGTGCAGATACCTCTAGCCTGCGGGCTCGCGGGACAGGCGCTCATGTGTTTTTGACAGCGGCGGCGCTCTGACAGCTAGGGGGTATCTATGACACCGTAGCGCTCGGCGAATGGCGTCATGAGTCGGGCCAGGTCACCGGCCACGTCGTGGTCTGCTTCGGGCGGCATCGACACGTAGCTCATCGCCAGCCGCACGATCGCCCGGGCCAGTACCCCGGCGTCCTCGTCGCTGGCCTTCATCCAGCTGTTCTGGAAGGTTCCGGTCAGCCGTTGCGAGCAACGGGAGATGATCGGCCCGCTGCCGGTGGTGATGATCTGCAGTAGGTCGGGCTTGGAGGCACCGGTGAGCAACGAGATCACCAGTGGATCGGCGGCGGACTCGAGGAAGAACGCGCGGAAGCCCTCGAGAAACGCCGCGTGCACTTCGCCGACGTTGTTGTTGATGGCCTCGTCGACCGCATCGACGAGGCGGTCCGCCAGGCGCATGGCATATCCCTCGGCCAGGCCCTGGCGTGAACCGAACTCGTTGTAGATCGTCTGACGGCTGATACCCGCGACCTGAGCCACGTGCGAGAGCGTGATGGCCGACCAGTCACGGGTCAGCAGCAGCTCCCGCATGCCGTCGAGAATCGAATCGCGCAACAGCACTCGCGATGCCTCCGCATACGGGATGCGCTGCTTGTCTCGCGGCCGACTCACACGGGCGACAATATCGCTTTCCGGGCCGCTTTCGAGCGCGTCGCACGAAGCCGTCAAGGCCGAACGACCTCGACCATGTCGAAATCGGCTTTCGCCGCGCCGCAGTCCGGGCAGCTCCAGTCCTCGGGAATGTCGTCCCAGCGCGTGCCCGGGGCGATGCCGTCCTCGGGCCAGCCCTTGGCCTCGTCGTACTCGAATCCGCACTGCACGCAGACGAACAGCTTGTATGGCTCGCTCACGTCACTACTCCTATTGCCTCGAAATCGATCTTCTCCCGTACGGCACAGTCGGGGCAGCACCAGTCGTCAGGTACGCCATCCCATGCCGTTCCGGCCGGAAAGCCTTCGCGCGGAGCGCCTTTGGCCTCGTCGTAGATGTAGCCGCACCCGGGGCACCGGTAGGCGCTCATGCCGCGGCGCCCGTGTCGGAAGCCCCGTACCGGGCCAAGACCTTCTCCCGCAACCGCGGCTGGATGTTGACCTTGGTGATGTCGCCGTCGTAGTGCTCCAGCACCCGGTGGTCCATCACCTTGCGCCACAACGGCGGCAGATAGGTGAGCCCGATCAGCGACGCATACCCACTGGGCAGGTTGGGCGCACCGTCGATGCTGCGCAGGGTCTGGTACCGGCGTGTCGGGTTGGCGTGGTGATCGCTGTGGCGCTGCAGGTGATACAGGAACAGGTTGGTCACGATGTGGTCGGAGTTCCAGCTGTGCACCGGCGCGCAGCGTTCGTAGCGGCCGCTGGAGGCCTTCTGCCGCAGCAGTCCGTAGTGCTCGAGGTAGTTCACCGACTCCAACAGGCTGAAGCCGTAGATCGCCTGAATCACCATGAACGGGACCACACCGACGCCGAAGATCGCGATCAGCGCGCCCCAGAACACCACCGACATCGCCCATGCGTTGAGCACATCGTTGGACCAGTGCCACGGCGAGCGGTCCTGCCGGCGCAACCGCTGGGCTTCCAGCTCCCACGACGAGCGCAGGCTGCCGAACACGCTGCGCGGCAGGAATTCCCAGAAGGTCTCGCCGAAACGCGCCGACGCGGGATCCTCGGGAGTGGCCACCCGCACGTGGTGCCCGCGGTTGTGCTCGATGTAGAAGTGGCCGTACCAGGTCTGGGCCAGCGTGATCTTGGACAGCCAGCGCTCCAGCGAGTCACGCTTGTGCCCCATCTCATGTGCGGTGTTGATGCCCACCCCTCCGAGCACACCCACCGACAGTGCGATGCCGATCTTGGCCGGCCAGCCCAGCCCGCCGTCGAACCCGAGCCAACTGAGGTCGGACGCGGTGAACAGGTACGCACCCATCACGACGCTCGCGTACTGGAACGGGATATAGAGGTAGGTGCAGTACCGGTAGTACTTGTCGTTCTCCAGCCGCTCCATCATCTCGTCGGGCGGATTCTGGCCGTCGGGTCCGAACCCCAGGTCCAGCAGCGGCAGCAAAACGTAGAGCAGGATCGGGCCGATCCAGAGCGGCACCTGCGCCGCGGCATGCCAGCCGGCCTGATTGAGCGCCCAGACCAGCGGCAGCATCACGAAGATCGCCGTCGGGGCGATCAGCCCCATGAGCCACAGATGCCGCTTCTTGTCCCGCCACTGCCCGACGTCTGCGACGTCCGGTCCGTTCGAGAGTTCCGCCACCACGATGAGCCTCCTTGTGTGAGAGCTATCACTGCAATGGCTTGACTATATGCGGCAACATGTCGCCTGTCTAGACATTTGCCTATGTTTTGTAAAGAGCTGTGAGTGCGCGGCGTCACAGCCCGGGTACGCGGGTTGTCAATCAGAGTGGTCACGCCGCCCGGCAGGGGCGGTCAAACCGTGGCGACGTCCCGGTTGGCCAGGACCGAATGCCGCCGGCCGTAAGCGAGGTACACCACCACGCCGATCGCCATCCAGAGCAGAAACCGGATCCAGGTCAATCCGGTCAGGTTGAGCATCAACCACAGGCACGCCAGGATCGCCGCGATCGGCAACACCGGCACCCACGGCACGCGGAACCCGCGCGGCAGGTCGGGGCGGGTCCGCCGCAGCACGATGACGCCCGCCGAGACCAGCACGAAGGCGAACAGTGTGCCGATGTTGACCATCTCCTCGAGCCGGCCCATCGGAAACACCGAGGCAGCGATGGCCACCAGCACACCGACGATCACAGTGATGCGGACCGGTGTCCCGTGACTGCCCGTGACGGCCAGTTTGCGCGGCAACAGACCGTCGCGCGACATCGCGAACAGCACCCGGGTCTGTCCGAGCATCAGAACGATCACCACCGTGGTGAGACCTGCGAGCGCTCCGATCGAGATGACCTTCGCGGCCCAGTGCACACCGTTGGCCTCGAAGGCCGTGGCCAGGTTGGCGTGGCCGTCCGGCGCATCGCGCAGCACGGTGTAGGACACCATGCCCGAAAGCACCACCGACACCGCGACATAGAGCACGGTGACGATGCCGAGCGAGGCCAGGATGCCGCGGGGTACGTCGCGCTGCGGATCGCGGGTCTCCTCGGCAGTGGTCGCGACGACGTCGAACCCGATGAACGCGAAGAACACGATCGAGGCGCCGGCCAGCACGCCGTACCAGCCGTAATGACTGCCGGCGGCCCCGGTCAGCAACGAGAACAACGACTGGTCGGCGCCGGTGGCCCCCTCACCGGCCTCGTTCGGCGGGATGAACGGGGTGTAGTTCGCGGCCTTGATGTAGAACGCGCCGACGATCACCACCAACAGCACGACCGACACCTTGATGATCGTGATCACCAGGCTGAAGTGCGCCGACAACTTCGTTCCGACCACCAGCAGGACCGTCACCAGCGCGATGATCACCAACGCGCCCCAGTCGACCGCCAGACCGCCGAAATCCGCGATCCCGCCGCCGAACCCGAACACCGTTCCGAGATAGCTCGACCAGCCCTTGGCCACCACCGCGGACGCGACGGCGAACTCCAGGATCAGATCCCACCCGATGATCCACGCGGCGAATTCGCCGAACGTGGCATAGGAAAAGGTGTAGGCGCTGCCTGCCACCGGCACGGTCGAGGCGAACTCGGCGTAGCACAAGGCGGCCAAACCACAGGCCACGGCGGCGATCACAAAGGCGATCGAGATCGCCGGCCCAGTCAGATTGCCCGCCGTGGATGCGGTGATGGTGAAGATGCCCGCGCCGATCACGACCGAGACCCCGAACACCGTCAAGTCCCACCACGTGAGGTCCTTGCGCAGCCGCGTCGACGGCTCGTCGGTGTCGGCTATCGACTGCTCGACAGATTTCGTTCGCCGAAGGGCAGACATATTCGGTGTTGCCTCTCATCCTGTCCTGGGTCACGCAATGTTCCCACCACGGTGGCGGTGAAACAGGTAGGACTCTCAAACTTCGCCGAACCGTGCCCTGCCGCCCCAGTGGGGTCTACGTCACACTTGGCCCCGATCGTGATACGGTCCCGCGCATGGCTGAGCTCCCCTACTTTGACCTGCTGATCGATGAACGGCAGGACGGCGGCGAAACCGGCCAGCTGTGGGAAAACCAGGTGCACTGGGGCTACTGGGAGGACCCCAGGACCGCCAAGGGCACCCGGGCCGACTACATCGCCGCCATGGAGCAGATGGACCACGTCCTGTTCGCGGCAGGAAAGGTTGCCGACGGGCAGAAGCTGCTGGACGCAGGCTGCGGATTCGGCGGAACCATCCAGCAGATCAACGGCACCTACTCCAACATGGATCTCACGGGCCTGAACATCGATGCGCGCCAGCTCGCGGCCGCCGAGGCCCAGACCAAGCCGGCCAACGGCAACAAGATCGGCTGGGTCGAAGCCGACGCCTGCCAGCTGCCGTTCGAGGACAACTCGTTCGACCGCGTTCTGGCCGTCGAGTGCATCTTCCATTTCCCGTCCCGTGAGAAGTTCCTCGCAGAAGCTGCGCGGGTGCTCAAGCCGGGCGGTTACCTGGCGGTGTCCGACTTCGTCCCGACCCTGATGTTCTTCGGCAAGACACCGATCTGGATGGCGATCCGTCCCAGGATCGCGAAGTCCTACGGAACGCTCGGCAATGTGCCCCTACGAGGCTACAAGTCCATGGGCAAGCGAGCGGGGCTCGAACTCGCGGCGAAGCGCAACATCAGGAAGAACACGTTGCCGACGTATCCGTTCCTGCTCAAGTTCTTCCGTGAGCAGGGGTCGGCGGATGCCCAGAAGACGATGATCGTCGGCACCCGCTGGATGAAATGGCTGTCCAAGCTCGGCCTCATCCAATACCGGGTGTACACGTACCACAAGCCCGCCTGACGGCAGTCAGCTCGAACGAAACCCCTTGACCAGCGGCGCTTGTCGCCGCTTTGTCATGCGTGCGGTCAGCGGTGCGCGAAACGGTTCGGGCAGCGTCAGAGGGTGGGCATGAACTCGGCGAGCGCCAGGATCATGAACACCACCAAAGCGAGCCCGATCAGCCCACCTGCCGGAATCATGGCCACGCACACCGCAACCCACACGAAAAGCCGCGGCCATTCAAAAGGTTGATTGCCCATCACACCGCCACGACGTTCCCGCAGAGCGTGGTAGGCGGCCCACACGCCCGCGCCGGCAGCGGCACACGCGATGATCCGCAGTCCGTCCGGTGTCACCAGCAGGGCGACACCCGCCATGATCGCCACCGCTGTCAGGCGCGCCGTCACAGCGGTGTGAAGCCCGGCCACGCGTGTGATCGCCGAACCCCGATCCGGCTCACCCCGGTAGCGCGGTAACCGCCCCTCGATACCCAACATTCGCCAGATCCAGCGCGACCATGTCGTTCGCAGGCCGAGATCCTCGGCCACCCGCCGAACGTCGGCGGCCGATTCCGCCATCATCTGGCGCGACTGATCACTGCGCCAGAACGCCGCCTTGAAGACCTGGCGCGGAACCCCGAACTGCCGGGCGAAAGTGCGTGGCGGACCGATCATCTCCCCGATCAACCACCGGAGAAAGAATGGGAAAAGAATGGCATACCACGCCCGCTTCAATCGCGTGACGCGTTGCATCCGCTGAGCCAGGAGGTCGTCGGCAAACGAAATGTGGCGAGCTTCCTCGGCCAGATGAATGTAGGTGATCTTGTTCAGAAGCGGCGGTACGTGCGCCGCGCCGCGGTGCTGAAGCGTCTGCTGAAAGTGCAGCGGCTGTTCACCGCACAGCACCCCGATGAAATGGATGATGTTGGCATAACCGCCGATAAAGCCCAGGATCGGTCCAATGAACCGGGAGCCGCGCCGCATTCCTGGCACATCCTCGCCGGTGCGATTGACGAATTCCTGGAACATCTGGATGTGATTGCATTCGTCGATGAGCTCGTGGAGCAGATACTGGAATACCGGTGAACCGTTCGGCATCTTGCCGGCGTAATGCACCACTCCGCGAATCAACATCATTTCGAACTGGAGCGTGACTTTCAGGGTGTTCGCGGTGATCCAGCGGCCCATGTCAATTCGACGCTGCAACGGCTGTTGGGCATACCAGTCCGTCGCCGCGAGCGGGGCACTGTCTGGGTCCAGCTGCCAGCGCGGATCGTGCTCGTCCAACGCGTTCTCGGGTGCGTCCCAGTCGATGTCGACGTAGGGATCGAAGCGCCGACGGACCGTAGCACGAGAGAGGGCCTCCACTCGTTCGAAGTAAAGGTCCCCCGTTGCTGTGCCGTCCGCGTCGCCGACCGTTGTCATTTCCCCATCCGTTGATGTGTGAGTTTCCTTGCAGAGGGTATCAACCTGAGAGCCGTATCACGGCCCTAGCCACGGGATTGTGCCACGAGTTGTTGCAAGTCCGTTAGGTGGGCGGAACCAGCGCTGACGGCGGCATGGGCGCGGACCACCGACGAGAGAGCCGACCGGCGGCGAAGGCGACGCAAGGACCCGCGCGAGGGGCTGCCCGCAGACGATGACAGAAAGGCACACAGAATTGACGTTGCCTCTCATTCGGACCCGGTTCGTGCTCAGTTCGCAGTACCGTAGCCGTCATATGCGCAGGACTCACGAACTTTCGTCGAAACAAGCCGTTGTTGTCGGAGGGAGCATCGCCGGGCTGTGCGCAGCCCGGGTGCTCGCCGACCATTTCGACCGCGTCATCCTCTACGAACGTGACGAGCTGCCGGACCAACCGGTCAATCGCAGCGCCATACCGCAGGGCCAGCATGTCCATCTGCTGATGGCCCGTGGTGCTCAGGAACTGGAAGAGCTGTTCCCCGGATTGCTCCACGACATGGCGGCCTCCGGCGTCCCGGTGATACGCAACCGTCGCGAGTTGATCCACTTCGACGCGGCCGGCCACGTCCTCGAAACCGGACTGGACGACAAGTACGTCGCCTATGTGCCCAGCCGCGGCCACCTCGAATGGCAGATCCGCAAGAGGGTGAGCGCGATGCCCGGCATCGAGATCGCGCACCGAGCCGTCGCACATCCGCAGTACGACCCGGCAGCCGAGCGGGTGACCGGCGTCGTCCTCGACGACGGTGATGTCACGCCGGCCGATCTGGTGGTCGACGCGTCAGGCCGCGGCAGCCGGCTTCCGACGTGGTTGCAGCAGTGGGGATTCGAGCGCCCACGCGAGGATTCGGTACAGGTGGGCGTGACCTACGCCTCGCACCGCGTGAAGATCCCCGACGGCATGATGCCCCAGAAGATGGTCATCGTCGGCGCCACCCGAAACCGCCCACTGGGGATGGGCATGCTGTTCCACGAGGACGGCATCTGGATGGTGACGGCATTCGGGGTGGCCAAGGCCGAACCGCCGCGTGACTTCGCGGAGGTCTGCACGCTGGCCGACGAGCTGCTGCCGCCCGAGATCAGCGCAGCGTTGCGAGCCGGGACTCCCGTCGGCGAAATGAACGTGCACCGGTACCCGACGAGCAAGTGGCGCCGCTACGAGCGGATCAACAAATTTCCCACCGGCATCCTGCCGTTCGGTGACGCCATCGCCAGCCTCAACCCCACGTTCGGGCAGGGCGTGACGATGGCGGCACTGCAGGCCGGCAATCTGCGCCGGGCGCTGGCCCAGGGCATGGACAACGTGATGTGGCGGCTGGCGTTCCGCAACGCCAAGACGATCTGGCCGGTGTGGATGATGAACGGCGCGGCGGACCACACCGAACACGGGGCGCAGGGCGACCGCCCCTGGTGGTACCGGCCGGCGTACGAACTCTTCACTCAGTTTGTCGCCGCAGCCGAGACCGACCCCGTTCTGGCCGAATGGTTCTTGAGCAGAACCAGCTTGCTCGACAGCCTGTATCTGGTGCCGACACCCCGCCTGATCGGCCGTGCGATGCGCAACAACGTCAAGCAGTGGGTCGCCGGGCGCAAGAGCCGAGACGGCGAGGTCAACACCCTCGACACTGTGGCGTGACCGGTACCCGCTAGATCCCGATGGTCACGCGGAACAGTTTCGTCGGCTCGGCGGCGGTCAACCGGATGGGGCCGTCCTCGGCCGCCACCCAGGCCGCCGCGCCGCGCTGCATGGTCAGCTTGTCGTCGTCGGCATAGATCACCGCGGAGCCCTCGGTGCACAGCAGCAGCTGCGGACCATCGTGGTGGGAGTGCACGTCGATCTCGGCACCGATGTGTTCACCGTCGACCGCCAACACGGACACCGCGAACTCCTGTGCGGGCGTCTGATAGATGGTTTCCGCCCCGTCCGTGACGGTTTCCGGACGGAGCCGCTCCTCCGGGGTCGGGGTGAAGTCCAGCACCCGCAGCAGCTCAGGCACATCCACGTGCTTCGGGGTCAGCCCACCGCGCAGCACGTTGTCGGAGTTGGCCATCACCTCGACGCCGACACCGTGCAGGTATGCGTGCAGGTTTCCGGCAGGAAGGTAGATACCCTCCCCGGCGCGCAGGCTGATGCGGTTGAGCAACAGGGAGGCCAGCACGCCGGCATCACCGGGATAACGCTCACCGAGTTCCAGCACCGTCTTGACCTCGGCGGCGAATTTCTTTGCCCCGGAACGGATGTAATGGACCGCTCCGTCGAGAACGGCAGGCACCAGTACGTCGAGGTCAGGCTGCGGCGCGGTGATCCAGGTGGTGAACAGAGCCCGCAACCCGTCGGCGTCGGACTGATCGGAGAGCAGGTTGATGAACGGGTCCAGATCCGAGACCGCAAGTGCGCGCATCAACTCGACCGTGCGGTCCACGGTGCGGAATCCGGCGAGCGCATCGAATTGTCCCAGCGCAACCAGTAATTCGGGTTTGTGGCTCCGGTCGCGGTAATTGCGTACTGGGGAGGACACCGGGATGTCCAGCCGATCCTCGCGGTCGAAGCCCTCCCGGGCCTGCGCGGCGCTGGGATGAGCCTGCAACGACAACGGTTCGTCGGCCGCCAGCACCTTGACCAGGAACGGCAGCGCATCGCCGAATCGGCCGATCGCCACGCTGCCCAACTGACCCTCTGGGTCGTCGTGAACCGCCTGCAGCAGCGACTCTTCACCGTGTTCGGTCTGCAGCCAGGCCGGGTCGCCCGGATGTGCTCCGAGCCACAGTTCAGCCTCCGGATGGATTGTCGGACTGGGCCTTCCGGTGAAATCAGCGATTGCCGTACGCGAACCCCAGGCATAGGTCCGCACCGCGCCCCGTAGCAGATGCACTTCTTATCCTCGAACCAGTTTCAAATATACGGCCGTCATCTCCAAGCGGACAGCCAGAATCGCCAGTTGTTGTTCCGGGCGCCCGGCCGGCAGGGTCGTCTCCGCCGATTCCGGCACATCCTCGGCGCCGATCACCGCGATGTCGTCGAATCCGTTGACGCGTGCCGCCACCGCTTGTCGTTCGGTGTCGGTGATCAATGCGAACGTACGCATGCGGCGCGGCAGCGGTCCGTCGATCTCCTCGTCATGGAACAGCGACCTGGCCCCGGCCGGCCCCACGGCGCCACTGCCTATCGCAGCGAGCACGTCGCCCAGTCCGGCTGCCGCCACCACTTCCCCGGCCAGGCGCAGCATCACGGCTGCCCCGTGCCGGGCCAGCGCCAGGGTGGCCGGATTGTCGCCGGCCAGCACGACCGCGCTGTCCGACATCCGCTCGGCCAGCGTTTTGGCCGGGTTGGTGAACAGCTCTCGCCCGACGCTGTTGCGCAGCGCCTCGGCGTCCAGTTCATCGGCCAGCGCGGACAGATCCACGTGCATCCCCGGATCCACGACATGCAGCGCGGCCAGACCCGCGGCCAGGTACCTGGTCAGCCCGAAGTCGTCGGGCACCCACAGCCGGGGCGCCAGCACCACCGCGCGCCCGGCCGCGATGTCCCGCAACGGCCCCTCGTTGGGCGCCACGATCAGCACCCGGGCACCCCGGCGCACGCCGGTGGCCGCTGCGTTCACCAGGGCCGGATCACCCGGGTCGTCGCCGGCCACGATCAGCACGTCGAGCGCACCGAGCCACGGCGGGGTCTCGGCGGCCACCACGATGGGCGCCGAGATCGACGCGCCCAGTGCGGTGACCAACATGGCCCCGGCATTCTCGGCCGTACCGCGGCCGGCAACCCAAATGACCGTGCGCGGTGGGTAATCGGCGCGCAGCGGGTCGAGCAGACCCTCTGCCAACGCCGCGGCGGTGGCCCGAACCTGGGCTCCCGCCATGGCCGCGGCCCGCAGCAGACCGTTGCGATCGGCGGCGAGAAGTCCGTCGCCGTCGCCTAGATCGACCGTGGCGTCCACGGCGTTCACGGCACCGGCTCGCTCACCCCACGGATCTGTGCCGAAACTCTGTCGACGAGCGCGGCGACGTCCTCGGCGGTACGCGCTTCCACGTTGAGCCGCAACAGTGGCTCGGTGTTCGACGTGCGCAGGTTGAACCAGCTGCCGTCACCGAGATCGACCGTGACCCCGTCGAGGTGGTCGATGGACTGGATCGAGCTGCCGAAGGATCTGAGCACGGCCTCCACGCATGCCGGGGCATCGCTGACGGTGAAGTTGATCTCGCCGGAGGCCTCGTACCGCTGGTAGTCCGCCATGAACTCCGAAAGCGGGCGGTCCTGCTCGCCCAGTGCGGCCAGCACGTGCAGGGCCGCCAGCATGCCGGAATCGGCGCCCCAGAAATCACGGAAGTAGTAGTGCGCCGAGTGTTCCCCACCGAAGATCGCGCCGGTCTCGGCCATCAGCGCCTTGATGTAGGAGTGCCCGACCCGAGACCGCACAGGGGTGCCGCCACGCTCGATCACCAATTCGGGAACGGCGCGCGAGGTGATCAGGTTGTGGATCACCGTGGCACCGATCTCCCGCTTGAGCTCACGGGCGGCCACCAATGCCGTCACTGCCGACGGCGACACGGGACGGCCGAGTTCATCGACAACGAAGCAGCGGTCGGCGTCGCCGTCGAACGCCAGGCCGATGTCGGCACCGGTGGCCAGCACATGGGCCTGCAGGTCGATCAGGTTGGCCGGATTCAGCGGGTTGGCCTCGTGATTGGGGAAGGTGCCGTCGAGTTCGAAGAACAGCGGGAGCACGGTGGCGCCGGGGATCGGCCCGAGAACCGCGGGGGTGGTGTGGCCGGCCATGCCGTTGCCGGCATCGACCGCGATGCGCAGCGGCCGCAGCGTGCTCAGATCGACAAGGGACCGAAGGAAGCTGCCGTAGTCGTCCAGCACATCGCGATCGGAGAGGGCTCCGGCCGGGCCGTCATAGGTGGGCACCCCCGCGATCACCTCGTCGGAGATGACCGACAGTCCGGTGTCCTTGCCCACGGGCTTGGCCCCGGCCCGGCACAGTTTGATCCCGTTGTAGGCGGCGGGGTTGTGGCTCGCGGTGAACATCGCCCCGGGACAATCCAACAGGCCCGAAGCGAAATACAGCTGATCGGTGGAGGCCAGGCCGATGCGGACCACATCCAGGCCCTGGGCGGTGACACCATCGGCGAATGCCGATGCCAGCGTTGGCGAACTCGCCCGCATGTCGTAGCCGATCGCCACCTGCACGGCGCCTTCGCCACGGACCAGACGAGCGAATGCGCCGCCGACCTCGGTCACGAATGCCTCGTCGATCTGACTGCCGACCAGACCTCTGACGTCATAGGCCTTGATGACATCGTGAACAGCCGCCGCTGGCCTAGACATATAGCTCCTTGTGAAACGGAATCGTTGGCGCCAGCCTAACCGTCGGGCGGCGTCGACACGTTCACTACTCTTGGGCCGGTCGTGGTCTGTTCAGGGTTAATCGGTGGGATCCGGCAACACCCGCAGGTGCCCGCGACGACGTCCGTTGGTCTCCGCCGGTCGCGCCTGCGGTGCCATCACCGCGCTGGTACCCAGACCGGTGGCGGGATCGGAGAACCCGGCCACCACCCCACCCCGGGGAACCGCACCGGGCTGGCCTTCGCGGACCGCATCTGCCAACGCCACCAGATCGTCTTCATCGGGATGAGTGGGCAGCGGCCCGGCGTGCCGGACCAGCTCCCAGCCCCGCGGAGCCGTGATACGGCCGGCGTGGCCGACACACAAATCCCAGGAATGAGGCTCAGACACCGTGGCCAAGGGTCCGACCACCGCCGTGGAGTCGGAGTAGACAAAAGTCAGCGTCGCCACGGCATAGTGCGGGCACCCGGGCCGGCAGCAGCGACGGGGAACATTCACGCTCCAGAGATTACTTTGGACGATCGCTGTGCGCCGCCGGACACGCGGCCGTCGGGGCCCCGATCCCGAACCGTTACGATCATCGCCGTGGCCCAGCGGAACCCATGGCGATCGCGCCGCGGCCGCGATATGCGCGGGCCGCTGCTTCCCCGCTCGGTTCCCGGCTGGCGCAGCCGGGCCGAGCGGTTCGACATGGCGGTACTGGAGGCCTACGAGCCGGTCGAACGTCGGTGGGCGTCGCGCCTGCGAGAACTCGACGTCGCTGTCGACGAGATTCCGCGGATGTCTCCGAAAGATCCGGACAGTGTGCAATGGCCACCCGAGGTCATCGCCGACGGACCGATCGCATTGGCGCGGCTGATACCTGCTGGGGTCGACGTCAGAGGAAATGCGACCCGGGCTCGAATTGTCTTGTTCCGCAAGCCCATCGAGCGCCGGGTCAAAGGATCCGATGAGCTCGCGGACCTGCTGCATGAAATCCTGGTGGCCCAAGTGGCCACCTATCTGGGAGTAGAACCGTCAGTCATCGACCCGACGATCGACGACGACTGACACCGAGCGCCACACCCTGCGGTGAGCGCTCCATCGAGCCAGAGCGTCAGATGATGCCGCGTTTGAGCCGGCGACGCTCCCGCTCGGACAGGCCTCCCCAAATACCAAAACGCTCATCGTGCGCGAGCGCGTACTCCAGGCATGCGTCTTTCACTTCGCACCCCAGGCAGATGCGCTTGGCCTCGCGGGTTGACCCGCCCTTCTCCGGGAAGAACGCCTCCGGGTCGGTCTGCGCGCACAGCGCACGTTCCTGCCATTGGTCGTCTTCGGCTTCCGGATCAACATCAATGTGCTCGGGAACCAAACTCAGCTGAGGGCGTCCAGCCTCCCCCAGCGGTGCCGGTGCCGCATTGATGTGCGGTGCGTTGTCCAGTGAGCCGAGTAGCCGGTTGTCGAACCGGACCACACGATCGAAATCGCCGCTCTCATAAGACATTATCCCCCGCCTCCTCACTCGGTCTCGTAGATCCTAAGTGGAGCCCCACTATTGCGATATGCGGTCACCCCATTCGAACAAATGATCGAATCTCGGTCTGCGACACCGGAATCAGTCACCGACCGGGAAATGACACATCTGTGATTACACACGTGTTAGCTGCCGGGGTCAAGCGCCAGGGCGCGAATTCATACCATCTCGTAATGTCAAATCGGCGCGTCGCGACATCGGCGTGTCCTGCCCGTGACGACGTCGTTTCCATCCGCGAGCCTGGAACGCCTAGGGTCGGACGTTGTGAAGATCACCGTTCTGGTCGGCGGCGTCGGAGGCGCCCGGTTTTTGCTGGGGGTGCAGCACCTGTTGGGTCTCGGGCAGTTTGCCGGGAGCGACAGCAAGCACGAACTCACAGCGATCGTGAACGTCGGCGACGACGCCTGGATGCACGGAGTCCGGATCTGCCCGGACCTCGATACCTGCATGTACACCCTGGGCGGCGGTATCGACCCCGAGCGCGGTTGGGGCCACAAGGATGAGACCTGGCACGCCAAGGAAGAACTGGCCGCATACGGTGTGCAACCCGACTGGTTCGGTCTGGGCGACCGGGACCTCGCCACCCATCTGGTCCGCACCCAGATGCTGCGCGCCGGCTACCCGCTGTCGCAGGTCACCGAGGCGCTGTGTAAGCGCTGGTCACCCGGGGCGCAGCTGTTGCCCGTCACCGACGACCGCAGTGAGACCCACGTGGTGATCACCGACCCCGCCGACGGCGAACGCCGAGCCATCCATTTCCAGGAGTGGTGGGTGCGCTACCGCGCGCAGGTGCCCTCGCACAGCTTTGCGTTCGTCGGTGCGGAACAGGCAACCGCGGCGCCGGGCGTCGCCGAGGCCATCGCCGATGCCGACGTGGTGTTGCTGGCGCCGTCAAATCCGGTCGTGAGCATCGGACCGATCCTGCAGATCCCGGGAGTCCGGGGCGCACTGCGCTCGACCGAGGCGCCGGTGATCGGCTACTCCCCTATCATCAACGGAAAACCGTTGCGCGGCATGGCAGATGAGTGCCTCTCCATCATCGGTGTGGAGTCCACCTCACAGGCCGTCGGTCAGCACTTCGGCGCCCGGTCGGGCACCGGCATCCTGGACGGCTGGCTGGTACACGAAGGCGATGACGCCGAGATCGAGGGCGTGAAGGTGCGCGCCGTGCCACTGCTGATGACCGACCCGCCCACCACCGCCGAGATGGTGCGCGCCGGTCTGGATCTCGCAGGAGTCCCGTTGTGACCACCGACGCGAACACCGAGCACGGGTCCGCCGGCCGCGTCGAGATTCTGCCGGTACCAGGTCTTCCCGAGTTCCGGCCCGGGGATGACCTGGCCACCGCGCTGGCCGAGGCCGCGCCATGGCTGCGCGACGGGGACGTACTTGTCATCACCAGCAAGATCGTGTCGAAGTGCGAAGGCCGCATCGTCACCGCCCCTTCCGATCCGGAAGAGCGGGATACCTTGCGGCGCAAGCTTATCGATTCCGAAGCGGTCCGGGTACTGGCTCGCAAGGGCCGGACGCTGATCACCGAGAACGCAATCGGCCTGGTCCAGGCCGCCGCCGGAGTCGACGGGTCGAACGTCGACTCCAATGAATTGGCGCTACTGCCGGTGGATCCCGACGGGAGCGCTCGGGTCCTGCGCGAACGCCTGCGTGAGCGACTCGGCATCAACCTCGCCGTCGTGATCACCGACACCATGGGCCGCGCCTGGCGCAACGGCCAAGCCGATTTCGCGATCGGTGCGTCCGGGCTCACCGTCCTGCACGGATACGCCGGCGCACGCGACCGGCACGGTAACGAACTTCTGGTCACCGAGGTGGCGGTGGCCGACGAGATCGCTGCGGCAGCCGATCTGGTGAAGGGCAAGCTCACCGCGATCCCCGTCGCGGTGGTGCGTGGGCTGGAGCTGACCGACGACGGATCGAACGCCCGCACGCTGCTGCGCTCCGGCGAGGACGACCTGTTCTGGCTCGGTACCGCCGAGGCAATCGAGATGGGGCGCAACCAAGCTCAGCTCCTGCGTCGCTCGGTGCGCACGTTCTCCCACGAGCCGGTGGACCACGCGCTCATCGAAGCTGCCGTCAGCGAGGCACTCACCGCGCCCGCCCCGCATCACACCCGTCCGGTGCGCTTCGTCTGGGTGCAGGACAACGCCACCCGCACCCGGCTGCTGGACCGGATGAAGGATCGGTGGCGGACCGATCTCACCGGGGACGGCCGGGACCCGGAGTCCGTGGAGCGGCGCGTGAACCGCGGTCAGATCCTGTACGACGCTCCGGAACTGGTGATTCCGTTCCTGGTTCCCGACGGCGCCCACAGCTATCCCGACGAGGCCCGTACCCAGGCCGAGCACACCATGTTCACCGTCGCGGTGGGCGCCGCGGTGCAGGCCCTGCTGGTGGCGCTGGCGGTACGCGACGTGGGCAGCTGCTGGATCGGCTCGACCATCTTCGCCGGTGACCTGGTGCGTGCCGAGCTCGACCTTCCCCCCGATTGGGAGCCGTTGGGCGCCATCGCGATCGGTCATGCCGCCGATCCGCAACCGCCGCGCGACCCGGTGCCCACCGACGGCCTGCTGGTCGTGAAGTGAGCGCCGAGAGCCTGCACGCCTCCGCCGTCGAGATGCTGACGCATTGGCAGACGGCCGATCCCGGTCAGGACACCCTGCGGCACGCGGTGCTGTCGTTCCTGGCCGCCCGTCCCGATGCGTGCCTGCGCGCGTGCGTGCCCGGCCACATCACCGCGTCGGCACTGGTCGTCGATCACACCGGGACCCAGACGTTGCTCACCCTGCATCCCCGCTTCGGCCGCTGGCTGCAGCTCGGCGGCCACTGTGAGGAATCGGATTCCGACATGGCTTCGGCGGCACTGCGCGAGGCCACCGAGGAGTCCGGCATCGCCGGATTGACCATCGACCCGCAACTGGCGGCGCTGCACGTACATCCGGTGACCTGCTCACTGGGCGTGCCGACCCGCCACCTCGATATGCAGTTTGTGGTGCGGGCCCCGGCAGGCGCCGAGATCGCCTGCAGTGACGAGTCTTTGGACCTGCGCTGGTGGCCCCTGGATGCGCTGCCCGATGGCACCGACTTCGGCCTTCAACAACTCGCCGACTCTGTCACCGGGACCGTCTAGTCTGGGCCGGTGAACCCGGAGCGCAGGACCATCGTCATCACCGGCGCCAGTGACGGCGTCGGTGCCGCGGCCGCCCGCCAGTTGAGTCGGCGCGGCGACAATGTCGTGGTGGTGGGCCGGTCACCCGGCAAGACCGCGGCGGTGGCCGGTGCGCTGGGCGCCGACTACCTCGTCGCCGACTTCGCCGAACTCGGCCAGGTCCGCGACCTGGCCGCCCACTTGCTGGATCGGTATCCGCGCATCGACGTGCTGGCCAACAACGCCGGCGGCATCATGAGCGGAACCCGGCAGGTGACCGTCGACGGCTTCGAGAAGACCTTCCAGGTCAACCATCTGGCCCCGTTCCTGCTGACCACCCTGCTGCTGGATCGCCTGATCGCGGCCAGGGCATCGGTGATCAACACCTCCAGCGTCGGCAACCGGTTGTTCGGCCACATCGACATCACCGACCTGAACCACGAACGCGGGTTCAAGGCGCAGAAAGCCTACGGCGACGCGAAGCTGGCCAACATCCTGTTCACCAAGGAACTGCACCGCCGTCACCACTCGGACGGGATCTCCACGGCGGCATTCCACCCGGGTTCGGTGGCCTCGAACTTCGGCGCCGAGGCCAACAATCCCGCCCTGGAACTCCTCTACCGCACACCTCTGAAGAAGCTCATCCTGATCAGCCCGGACAAAGGGGCAGATCAGTTGGTATGGCTGGCCACGTCGACCCCGGGCACCGACTGGACCTCCGGACAGTACTACGCCCGGCGCAAGCCTGGTCGGCCGAACAAGCAGGCCAACGATCCTGTTCTGGCACAGCAACTCTGGGACCGCAGCCGGGAGATGGTCGGCGCCTAGCCCGGGGCCTGGGTGCAGTACGCCCGGCGGGCAGCCCGCAGCGCAACCGCGGTCTGCTGCGGTGTGGCCGCGTACTGGCCGGACATCTGGTCGATCACCGCTTGGGCGGGTGTCCCCGTGTAGAGCAGGCGGCACATCTCACGGCCCACCAGCAGCAACTGGTCGTCATCGCCGGGAAAGACCCCGCGCGTGGCCTTGAGGTAATTGGTGTCCTCCGCGGTCAGCGGTATCGGCCAGGCCGCCGCCTGAGGGGCGGTGACCCCAAAAAGCGTCCCCAGCACCATCGCCGCCGCGATCGACGCCGACACATTGCGCCGCAACCCGTTGAACAGTCTGTTGAACATGGCCCCTCCCCTTTCGCCGAATGAAGCCTAAGGCTCGATGGGGGCCGGCAAACACACTTTTATCAACGCCGAGACGACGCCTTTTGACCGCATTTCCGCCAATTCTCGTCAGAAAGCGTAGTTTCGGCGCAGCAGCCGGACCTCAGACGTCGGTGGAGTACCGGATACCGCCATCGGGAATGGTCACCCCGGGCCACACCCTGGCGCCGCGCAACAGCTCGCAGCGGGCACCGATGTCGGCCCCGTCGCCGATCACGCCGTCGCGGATCAGTGCCCGCGGGCCGATGCGGGCGCCGAAGCCGATGATCGAACGTTCAATCACCGCACCGGCTTCCACGCGCACCCCGTCGAAGATCACCGCGCCGTCGAGGCGTGCGCCGGCACCGATCTCGGCGCCGCGGCCCACCACGGTGCCCCCGATCAGCAGGGCACCAGGCGCAACCGCCGCACCTTCGTGGACCAGGGACTCGCCGCGACGGCCGTTGAGCGCCGGCGACGGTGCGATGCCACGGACCAGATCGGCCGACCCGCGCACGAAATCGTCTGGCGTGCCCATGTCCCGCCAGTACGAGGCGTCGACGTACCCGCACATCTTCAGTCCGCGGGAGAGCACCTCGGGGAAGATCTCGCGTTCGACCGACAGGGCCCGGCCGCGCGGGATCTGGTCGATGACGTTGCGGTTGAACACATAACAGCCCGCGTTGATCTGGTCGGTCGGCGGATCCTGGGTCTTCTCCAGGAACGCCGTCACGAGACCGTCGGCATCGGTGGGCACGCAACCGAACGCACGCGGATCACTGACGCGCACCAGGTGCAGCGTGACGTCGGCCTGGTGGGTGTCATGCGATTCGAGCACCGCGCCGAGGTCAGCGGCCGACAGCACGTCGCCGTTGAACACCATGGCCGTGTCGTAGCGCAGCTTGTCCGCCACGTTGGCGATGGCGCCGCCGGTACCGAGTGCCTCGGTCTCGGTGACGTACTCGATCTCGAGCCCGAGATCGGAGCCGTTGCCGAACGCCTCCTCGAAAACCTCGGCCTTGTACGAGGTGCCCATCACCACATGCTTGATGCCGGCAACGGAGATTCGCGCCAGCAGATGGGTCAGGAACGGAACGCCGGCGGTCGGCAGCATCGGCTTGGGCGCCGAGAGGGTCAACGGCCGGAGCCTGGTGCCTCGTCCACCGACGAGGACGACAGCGTCCACCTCCGCGGGATTGATCACGTCAGTGCCCTTTCGCCTGTTTACGTCGAGAACTACCGACCACCAGGCCCGCACGTGCTGCCAGCGCGCCCCGAATTGTCCACCGTAACGGCGCCTGCCAGGGCGCCGAGTATCGATCAGCCAAAAAAGTGTAGGTACTGCGGTGATGGGCGGCCAAGTTGCGCGCCGGATCGCGGCCCGTGGAATGCCCCTTGTCGTGGAGCACCTCAGCCGACGGCACGTAGACGTTCTGCCAGCCGGCCTGGGCGATCCGGTCGCCGAGGTCGACGTCTTCCATATACATGAAGTAGCGCTCGTCGAATCCGCCGACGGCGTCGAAGGCGGCCCGGCGCATCAGCAGGCACGAACCGGACAGCCAGCCGACCTCGCGCTCACTGGGCTCCTGACGGTCCTGGCGGTAGGCCGCGGTCCACGGATTCGATTTCCAGAACGGGCCGACGACGGCGTGCATGCCGCCACGGACCAGGCTGGGCTGATGGCGCGCCGACGGGTAGACCGAACCGTCGGGATCGCGGACCAATGGCCCGAGAGCACCGGCCGCCGGCCACCGCTGGGCCGCGTCGAGCAGCAGGTCGATCGACCCTGGCCCCCATTGCACGTCCGGGTTGGCGACGATAAAAAATTCCGAGCACTCCGCATCCGATATCTGCTCGGCGCCGCGGTTGACCGCGCTGCCGTAACCGAGGTTGCTGCCGGTACGGATCAGGCGCACGTTGGGGTAACGCTTTTCCGCTCGTTCAGGTGCCCCGTCGGTCGATCCGTTGTCGGCCATGATGACGGTCACCGGCCGGTCGGTGGCCAGGGCGAGCGAGGACAGGAAACGGTCCAGATGTGGCCCCGGCGAGTACGTCACCGTCACCACCACGAGCGGGCGGGCCGCATCCTCAGTCACGGCGTAGAGGGTAGCGGGCCGGACGGGCACTCTTTTCCAACCGCTGCCGCCAGGGCTTCTCGCCAATCCCGCAGCGGGGTCAGGCCCGCCTCGGCGGACCGGAGCGCCGACAGCACGGTGTAGGCCGGACGCGGTGCGGGCCGCGGGTGACGGCTGCTGTCGACCGGGCGGACCCGTTGTGGATCGGCACCGACAGCCGCGAAGGTCTCCCGCGCCTGGTCGAACCGGCTGGCCGACCCGGCGTTGGCGGCATGCAAAACGCCGGGCCGCACACCGCCGTCGGCGATCTGCAGCAACGCCGCGACCAGGTCACCGGTATAGGTAGGCGACCCGACCTGGTCGGCGACCACATCGACCGGGCCCTCCCCGGCGGCCAGCCGGCGCATGGTCGCCACGAAGTCGGTTCCGTCTCCGCCGCGGTACACCCAGGCGGTTCGGACGACGTAGGCGTCGGGTTTGGCGGCCAGCACCGCCTGTTCCCCGGCGAGTTTGGTCCGGCCGTAGACGTTGACCGGTCCGGTCTGGTCATCGATCTCATATGGGGTGCGACGTTGCGCGGAGGCGCCGAACACGTAGTCCGTGGAGATGTGCACCAGGCCGGCGCCGGCCTGCGCACACACCGCGGCGAGGTTGCCGGGACCGACGGCGTTGACGGCGCGGGCCCTGTCCTGGTCCGTCTCCGCAGTGTCGACCTGCGTGTATGCCGCGCAGTTGATCACCACGTCGCCGGGCTCGACGAACCCGCGCACCGTGTCAACGTTGGTGATATCACATTCCGCCGAGGTCAGGGCCAGCACGTCACGACCCTCGACACGGGCCTGATCAGCCAATACTCGGCCGACCATGCCGCCACCCCCGGTGATCACAATCCGTTGCGCCATGCGCCGAGTCTGGCACGCCGGTCTGCGTTACCCGGCTCACGTCCGAGCCGCAAGTAGCCTGGGCACGTGCCTTTCCCTGTCCTTCGCTCCCTCGCTGTCGCCACGGCGTCGGCCGTGGTGCTCGGAACCGGGGTGGCCTGGAGCCAGATCCGCTCCTTCGAATCCGGCATCAACCACATCAGCTCGGCGGCCCTCGGTGGTGGCGGCGAGGATGGTGCCATCGACATCCTGCTGGTCGGTATGGACAGTCGTACCGACGCCCACGGCAACCCGTTGTCGGCCGAAGAGTTGGAGACCCTGCGCGCCGGCGACGATGTCTCGACCAATACCGACACCATCATCCTGATCCGCATCCCCAACAACGGGAAGTCGGCCACAGCCATCTCCATCCCCCGCGACTCGTACGTCGAAGCACCGGGCTGGGGAAAGATGAAGATCAACGGCGTGTTCGGCGACGTCAAACTCGACCGGATGAAGCAGCTCGTCGAGGTCGAGGGTGAAGATCCCGCCGTGGCCGAGCCCAAGGCCACCGAGGCGGCCCGCGAGGAGCTGATCCAGACCGTCGCCTCGTTGACCGGCGTCACGGTCGACCACTACGCCGAAATCGGACTCCTCGGCTTCGCGCTGATCACCGACGCCCTGGGCGGCGTCAACGTCTGCCTCAAAGATGCAGTCTACGAACCCCTTTCGGGTGCAGATTTCCCGGCCGGCTGGCAGAAGCTCAACGGCCCGCAGGCGCTGAGCTTCGTTCGGCAACGCCATGACCTGCCGCGCGGGGACCTCGACCGGGTGACCCGCCAGCAGTCGGTGATGGCGTCGCTGGCCCACGAGGTGATCTCCAGCAAGACGCTGTCCAGCCCAGGCACGCTGGGGCGGCTGCAGGATGCCGTGCAGCGCTCCGTGGTGATCTCCGACGGCTGGGACATCATGAATTTCGTCGAGCAGCTGCAGAAGCTGGCGGCCGGCAGCGTCGCGTTCGCCACCATCCCGATCCTGCGCGAGGACGGCTGGAGCGACGACGGTATGCAGAGCGTGGTCCGGGTGGATCCCGACGAGGTCCACCAATGGGTGTCGAGCCTGCTGCAGGACCAGGACGCGGGCAAGACCGAACAGCTCAGCTATTCACCGGAGAACACCACCGTCGAGGTGGTCAACGGCACCGACATCAACGGCCTGGCGGCCGCGGTGTCGCAGGTGCTGAGCAACAAGGGGTTCCTGCCCGGCACCACCGGCAACCATGAGGGTGCCCCGCCGGTGTCCAGCCAGGTGCTGGCCGCCAAGAGCGACGACCTCGGCGCCCAGGCGGTGGCGAAGGACCTCGGCGGATTGCCGGTGAACGAGGATTCGTCGTTGCCGCCCGGCGCGGTGCGGGTGGTCCTGGCGGCGGATTACACCGGACCCGGCTCCGACGGCATGGATCCGTCCGCGGGCATCGTGGATCCGGCTTCGGTCGGCGACACCTACAGCGACACCGGCGAGCAGAGTCCGCCGCCACCGCCGTCGCCGATCCTCAACGCGGGTTCGGACGATCCCAAGTGTGTGAACTGATCGCCCTCGAGTAGAACGAGGCTATGAGCACAGTCAGCGCTGCCGTCCTGGATCCGTTGTTGGCAGCGGACCCGGCCGGGCCACGGATCACCTATTACGACGACGCCACCGGTGAGCGGATCGAGCTGTCGACGGTGACCATGGCCAACTGGGCCGCCAAGACCGCCAACCTCTTGCGCGACGAGATGGGGACCGGCCCGGGCACGCGGGTGGCGGTGCTGCTGCCCGCGCACTGGCAGACCGCGGCGGTGTTGTTCGGAATCTGGTGGATCGGCGCCGAGGTGGTTCTGGACGGGGAGGCCGACACCGCCCTGTGCACCCGGGATCGCCTCGATGAGGCCGACGACGCGGTTTCCGGCGGCGAGGTCGCGGTGCTGTCGCTGGACCCGTTCGGCAAGCCGGCCCCGGACCTGCCCATCGGCGTCACGGACTACGCCACCGCGGTACGGGTGCACGGCGACCAGATCGTGCCCGAGCGTGTTCCCGGCCCGGCCCTGGCCGGGCAGTCGGTCGCCGAAGTGCTGGAAGCTTCCCGGAATGCCGCGGCCGCACAGGGTTTCACCGCCGACGACCGCGTGTTGTCCACCGCGGGCTGGGCCACCCCCGACGAGCTCATCTCGAATCTGGTCGCGGTGTTCGCCGCCGGGGCGTCACTCGTCCAGGTGGCCAATCCCGATGCGGGCGCACAGGAACGGCGTCGCACGACGGAGAAGGTCACCCGCGGCTAGCCTCTTTCGCCGACCAGACAGAAAACTGCCCCTTTTCGCATGAAAAGGGGCAGTTTTCTGTCTGCTCGCGGAACTACTTGAGCAGGGCGCGGCTCATGACCACGCGCTGAATCTGGTTGGTGCCCTCGTAGATCTGGGTGATCTTGGCGTCACGCATCATCCGCTCGACCGGGAAGTCCACGGTGTAGCCCGCGCCACCGAACAGCTGCACCGCGTCGGTGGTGACCTCCATGGCCACATCGGAGGCGAAGCACTTGCTCGCCGCCGAGATGAACCCGAGGTTGGTCTCGCCACGCTCGGCGCGCGCCGCGGCGTGGTAGACCATCAGGCGCGCAGCTTCCAGCTTCATCGCCATGTCGGCCAGCATGAACTGCACGGCCTGGAAATCAGCGATGGCCGTACCGAATTGCTTGCGGTCCTTGGTGTAGGCGATCGCCGCGTCCAGCGCACCCTGGGCAACGCCGACTGCCTGCGCGCCGATGGTCGGGCGGGTGTGATCCAGGGTCGCCAGTGCGGTTTTGAAACCGGTCCCCGGCTCACCGATGATCCGGTCGCCCGGGATCCGGCAGTTCTCGAAGTACAGCTCGGTGGTCGGGCTGCCCTTGATGCCGAGCTTGCGTTCCTTGGGGCCGACGCTGAAGCCCTCGTCGTCCTTGTGCACGATGAACGCCGAGATGCCGTTGGCGCCCTTGTCGGGGTCGGTCACCGCCATCACGGTGTACCAGGTCGACTTGCCGCCGTTGGTGATCCAGCACTTGGTGCCGTTGAGGATCCAGTCATCGCCATCGGCCTTGGCGCGGGTACGCATGCCCGCCGCATCCGAGCCGGCCTCACGCTCGGACAGCGCGTAGGAGGCCATCGCCTCACCGGAGGCCAGCGATGGCAGCACCTGCTTCTTCAGCTCATCGGAGCCGCGCAGGATCAGGCCCATCGTGCCCAGCTTGTTGACCGCCGGGATCAGTGAGGCCGAGCAGTCCACCCGGGCCACTTCCTCGATCACGATGCAGGCCGCGACCGAGTCGGCACCCTGGCCGCCGTACTCCTCGGGGACGTGCACCGCGTTGAAACCCGAGGCGTTCAGCGCCTGCAGGGCTTCCTCCGGGAACCGGGCGTTCTCGTCGACGTCGGCAGCGTGCGGGGCGATTTCCTTCTCCGCCAGCGCCCGGATCGCCGCCCGAAGCTCCTGGTGCTCCTCAGGCAACTGAAACAAATCGAAAGATGGGTTACCGCCCCAGCCAGCCATGATCTTCTCCCTAGCTTTCAGCTCTCGGCTCTCTTGGATCAATCGTTGCGCGGACTGCACATCGAGTACATCGCCCTGCTACTTTTGGTACTCAGTACCATAGCATCGGCACTCAGTCCCACGGAAGGTGCATCATGCCCGACCTGCCAAGCACTCGTGAGCGTCTGGTGAGCGCGGCATTCGAACTGTTCGAAGAACGCGGGTACGAAGCCACCAGCGTCGATGACATCGCGGCACGGGCGCGGGTCGGACGCACCACCGCGTTTCGTCAGTTCGGATCGAAAGAGGCGTTGATCTTTCCCGATCACGAGGCGTTGCTGCGCCGCGCCGACGAGAGATTGTCGGCGGTGCCGCCCGAAACGCTCCCCGCCGAGGTCATCGCGGTGGCGACAACCTCGGTCTTCGAGAACTACCTCGCCGAGGGTGAGCGTGCGCGGACGCGGTATCGGCTCACCCGCTCGGTACCTGCCCTGCGCGACTTCGAAACAGCCGTGGTGTCCCGGTATGTCCGGCTGTTCACCAAACACCTGCGGAGCGCGCCGACCGAGGATTGGACGGCGGACCTGCGCGCCGAACTGTTCGCCAACGCCGTGGTCGTTGCACACAACCATGTTCTGCGCCGGTGGCTGCGCGGCGACGTGGCCAACCCACGGTCCGACCTGGCCCAGGCGCTGGCCGCGACATGGCCGATCTACCGGGGCGGCACTGGCCGCACCGCGGTTGTGGTGATGTCGACCGATGAACCGATCGAGTCGCTGACCCCCCGCATTCGCGAGCTGATCGGCGATTGACTCAGCCGTCGCCCAACAGGCGATCGCGCAGCGCCGCGTCCTTCTTCAACACCATGGTTTCCAGGTCTGCCTGGAATTTCACCATCCGGTCCCGCAACGCGGTATCGGATGAACCGAGGATCCGCACAGCCAGCAGGCCCGCATTACGCGCTCCACCAATGGAAACCGTGGCCACCGGCACCCCGGCGGGCATCTGCACGATCGACAGCAAGGAGTCCATGCCGTCCAACCGGGCCAGCGGTACCGGAACTCCGATGACCGGAAGCGGCGTGGCCGACGCCACCATGCCGGGCAGATGTGCGGCTCCTCCCGCTCCGGCGATGATCACCTCGATACCCCGGTCCGCCGCGGTCTTGGCGTAGTCGAGCATGCGCTGCGGGGTCCGGTGCGCGGAGACCACACCGACCTCGAACGGCACCTCGAACTCGGCGAGCGCGGTGGCCGCATCGGACATCACCGACCAGTCGCTGTCGCTGCCCATGATCAGGCCGACCCTGGCATTAGTTCCCGGCATGCTCATCCCATCCGTCGGTCCACTCGCCGTGTGACAACCAGTGCGCTGCCCGCACCGCACGCTCGCGAAGTTCGTCCATGTCCGTGCCGATGATGTTGACGTGCCCGAGCTTGCGCCCGGCCCGTTCACCCTTGCCGTACAGGTGCACCTTCGCGTCGGGAATCCGAGCGAAGAGGTGGTGCATCCTCTCGTCCATCGACATCGTCGGCGTCTGCGGCGCCCCGAGCACGTTGGCCATCACGGCAGCAGGCGCGATGGCCGAGGTGTCGCCGAGCGGGTAGTCCAGGACCGCCCGCAGATGCTGCTCGAACTGGCTGGTGACCGCGCCGTCCATGGTCCAGTGCCCGGAGTTGTGCGGACGCATGGCCAGCTCGTTGACCAGCAGCTTGCCGTCGGCCGTCTCGAACAGCTCGACCGCGAGCACCCCGACCACGCCCAGCTCGTTGGCCACCCGCAGGCCGAGTTCCTGTGCGGCCGAGCCGAGTTCGTCGGACAGTCCGGGCGCCGGGGCGTACACCTCGACGCAGATGCCGTCGCGCTGCACGGTTTCGACCACAGGCCACGCCGCACCCTGTCCGAACGGCGAGCGGGCCACCAGCGCGGCGAGCTCCCGGCGCATCGCGACGCGCTCCTCGGCCAGCACCGCCACCCCGTCAGCCAGGTAGCCGGCCACCACCTCGCGTGCGGAGTCGAGGTCGTCGGCCATGACCACGCCCTTGCCGTCGTACCCGCCACGCACGGTCTTGATCACCACGGGACCGTCGATCTGCCGCACGAATTCCTCGACGTCGGCGACCGAGGTGATCTCTGCGAAGCGCGGCACCGGGGCACCCAGGCTGTGCAGCTTGCGGCGCATCAGCAGCTTGTCCTGGGCATGCACCAACGCCTGCGGCGGCGGGTTGACCGTGACCCCTTCGGCCACGAGCGTCTCCAGGTGTTCGGTGGGCACGTGCTCGTGGTCGAACGTCAACGCCGTCGCCCCGTCCGCCGCCCGGCGCAGCGCGTCCAGGTCGGTGTGGGAGCCGATGACGACGTCGGGAGTCACCTGTGCGGCGGATTCGTCGGGCCCGGCGGACAGCACCCGCAGGGTCTGCCCGAGCGCGATGGCTGCCTGGTGCGTCATCCTCGCGAGCTGGCCGCCGCCGATCATCGCCACCACAGGAGGTTTCTTGGGAGTTGTCGGCACGCCCTCTATGGTGTCATGCGCGGATTCATGTCCTCGTCGTGACCGACTCATTGACCTGCGGTTAAGGTACGGCGTCCGCAGCGATGCGGCATCGGGCGGCGCATTTACGTACACTGCCTAGCTGTGTCCTTCGCCGATGCGACAATCGCTCGATTGCCGCGATTCGTCCGTCCCTACGCCGAGCGGCATCACGAACTGATCAAGTTCGCGATCGTCGGCGCGACGACGTTTGTCATCGATTCGGCGATCTTCTACACCCTCAAACTCACGGTGCTGGAGCCCAAGCCGGTCACCGCCAAGATCATCGCCGGCATCGTCGCGGTCATCGCCTCCTACATTCTCAACCGGGAATGGAGCTTCCAGAATCGCGGCGGCCGCGAGCGCCACCACGAGGCCCTGCTGTTCTTCGCGTTCAGCGGCGTGGGTGTGATGCTGTCGATGCTGCCGCTGTACTTCTCCAGCTATGTGCTGGGGCTCCGGGTTCCCGAGGTTTCGCTCACAGTCGAGAACATCGCCGACTTCATCTCGGCCTACATCCTCGGCAATCTGCTGCAGATGGCGTTCCGGTTCTGGGCGTTCCGCCGCTGGGTGTTCCCCGACGAGTTCACCGACAAGCCCGATCTGGCTCTCGAGTCCACGCTCACCGGCGGCGGCTTCGCCGAGGCGTTCGAGGATCACGCCGAGCGCAAGGCCGCCAACGTGACGCCGCTACGCCGGCCGAGCCGCCGTTCGAAGGCGCGTCAGCTCGGTGATTCTTCGGACCCCAGGGTGTCGAAGACTTCGTGATACCGCGGGGGTGACCCCACACGAAACGATGGGCCGGTTCAACGACGGTCGAGCCGCGCGAAGCGGGTTTCCGCGCCAGCAGCAAGATGGCTGCGGCGATCGGAATTACCAGTAGTGCACCGACGGTTGGCCGACGGCGTTGTTGTGCGCCGCCCGACCCACCGCCGTTGGTGACGAATCGTTTTCAGGTTCAAGCACCGGAACCTCCAGCACCTAGGCGAAGTGCGCCGTCAGTCCCGCATCGTTCCGGTCAGTTCTTGAAGGCGTCCTTGACCTTCTCGCCGGCCTGCTTGAGATTGCCCTTGGCCTGGTCCTTCTGTCCCTCTGCCTGGGTGTCCCTGTCGCCGGTGGCCTCCCCGACCTTCTCCTTGGCCTTCCCAGCCACTTCTTCGACCTTGTTCTTGGCCTTGTCTACGGCGCTCATGTGTTTCTCCCGTTTTTTGCGCTGGCCGTGCCGCGGACTCGCGACACGTAATGACGCAGCGTGCGAACGTTATTCGTCACGCTGCCACCACGGGATACCCATCCCGGCAATGTCTAACCACACCCTCGGGAGATCGGCGAGGACCATCGCGGTTTCGCGACTGGTCAATGCGGGTATGTCAGGGCGACACGAAGTTGAGCCATGCCGTCGGCGGCCGCAGTCATTAGCACTGGACCGCTACCCCGGCGGCGCACCCAAGTGCATTGGGGGCCAGTCCTATCCGCCTTGGTCAACCGGCACCCGGCACCCCGTCGCGCTCGGCAACGGATGCTGCGCGATGGGTGTCGAAAACCTCGATGACAACATCGCGGTCGCGGTAGCTCCCGATCGAAATGAGCCCCGGCGTCGCCGCGATGACCCTGTTGGCCTGATCACCGGTGTGCGGATAGTCGGCCACCTCGTGACGCCAGTGTGCCGCTATCACGGTCGCACCGCGGGCCAACTGCGGACACTCGCGGCGGAGCAGCCCGGCCAGCAACTCCTCCTCCAGGTAGTACGCCACTTCCGAGAGCACCAGCAGGTCGAAAGGTCCTGGAGGCCAAGGGTCGTCGAGCGATCCACGCACCAGAGTGACACGATCGCGCGGCCCGTCCCGGTCGCCATCGGCACGCAGTCGCACGTCGGCGATGTCCAGAGCGGCCCCCGCCACATCCATCGCGGTGACGTGATCGCAGCGCTCGGCGAGCATCGCCGTGAGAGTGCCGATCGAGCAACCCGGCTCGAAGGCATGCCGATAGCGCCGCTGCGGCAGCATTGCCAGCGTGATCGCGTACTTGCGTTGCTCATACCAGCGGGTGGCCAGTCGCCACGGGTCCGCCGAGGTCGCGTACATACGGTCGAAGTACGAGTCGGGCAGGCGCTCTGTCACCGGAACACCATCTCCCCGACCGCGAGCAGCCGAGGCAACACGAACGGCGGCAGTACCGGGTGCACACCCGGTGCCGATGGAAGGAACTGGCTGCGGAAGCATTGCGCGGCAGCTTGTTTACGCCCCACGGCGGAGGCCGTCAACGGCACCATGAGCGCCCGATCCCAGGGCACCGCGGAGTCTCCGGGCGTCGCCCAGTGCCACATCCAGACCGGGTACTCCAGCAGAACCGCCGCGGTGCGGTGCGCAGCCGCGGCAGCAGCCCGCCCAACCGCCTCGTGATCGGGATGCCCGTCGCCGCGCCACGTCGTTGCACACCAGGTGCCAGGCGGGCACTCCTCGAGTATCCCGGTCAGCAGATCTGCCAGCGAGTCTTGGTGGCCGGCGAGTTCACCGTCGGGCAATGCGAGGCTGATCGGCTCCCCCACACCGAGAATCCTTGCGGCCTTTCTCAACTCGGCGCTTCGGGTGCGCTCCAGCCGGATTCGGTCGAAGGGCGTGAGACCCTCATGGGCGGCCCCGCCGTCACTGACGGACACCACTCGGACCTCGATCCCCCGCTCCGCCAGCAGCGCCATGGTCGCCCCGAAGCCGAGGGTCTCGTCGTCGGGATGCGGTGCGACCACCACCAGGGCGGGACATGTCGTGAGGTCCAGCTCACCGAACGATCGGTCCCAGGTCGTCCAGGCGTGACCCGGGGTGCCACCGCAGCTCAGCGGGCGTGACCCGAACCGCGCTGCGTTGCCGCACGGTTCAGCGGGCTCTGCGGCTGTCATCGGCGCTCCCCCGCCAGTTTGCCGAGCGCGGCGAGGTCGCGCTCGGCATGGCTCTGCCGCACGTAGATCGTCAGATCCGCGACGCGACGTGCGTGTTGGGCATCCTGGCACAGCGGCGCGGGCCCGAGTGCGCGGCCCGTGCGGGTAATCGCCGCATCCACAGCGGTTTCGGCGACGGCGCGGGTTCGCCGGGCGAGTAACTGGGCGGACCGGGAGCGATCGAAAGGGTCAGCGTCGGTCGCCTCGGCCGCCGCGACCAGCATCGCTTCGGCCGCCGCGATCGCGGCGTCGACGGCACCGAGGTGGGCCAGTACGTGCGCATCAGCTGCTCCGCGGGCGGCGCGGTCATACAGCGGTGCGGCGACTGCGCGCGCAGCACCGACCCAACACGCCGCGACGCCGATCGCACCGTGCCAGAACCCGGGGCGATCCAGATAGTCACCGGGACTACCGACGGACACCGCGGGCGCGCCGCTGAATTGGACCGAGCGGGTATCGCTGGCCGCCATGCCCGGATTCCTCCAGGTGCTGGGCAACGGGCGCACCCCTTTGCCGCTCGTCTCCACCGCGTACAGCGCGCGTCGGCCGTCGTCGAGGCGGGCCGTCACCAACGCGTGTGTGCAGAGGCCCGCTCCCGAGCACCACGCCTTGGTGCCCGACAGTTTCACCGTGCCTGTTTCACCGCTTCCGGTGGTGTGCGCATTGAGGACGGCGTTCGGATCTTCGGCGGCCCACACCGCCCACAGCTGGCCTGGCGCAGGCGGTTTGGCACCCAGCTCGTCGAGGATCGCGACGGCGTCGACGTGAGCTTCCGCAAGTCGCCCGGCGACGACGTCGATCTCCGTCAGCTCCGCAAGCCGTTGCCAACGCCGCACCGTCGCACCTGAGCCCGGCAGCGGCAGGTCCAACCGGCCCGACTCCAGCCAGCTCCGAACCAAACCGGCCGTCATGCGGAATCCCTTTCGGCCGAACGAAATACCGACCGCGACACATCGCGGAGGTAGCCTGCGAAGCCGCCGGGCGCCCGGCCGTTTCTGCGCGCTGAGGTGGTCACCGACAGCGTCGAGTCCCGTTCTATCCGGTAGCCGGCGGTCTCGAACCTTTCGACCAACTCGACGTCCTCGCCGGTGGCCAGGGGGCGGAAACCCCCGAGCGTCCAGTACACGTCGGCACGAAAACCCATGTTGGCGCCATGGATGTGGTTGTGCCCCTTGGGTCCCCGCGCACCCGACTCGTAGGAACGCATGTAGTGCCGGACGAGCGCGACGGGGTGATGCCGCCAGTCGGTCACCCGCACCACGCCCAGCACCATGGCGGCCGCCGACGCGGTCTGCCGAAGCAGCCAGTCGGGATCCACCTGGCTGTCGGCGTCGGTGGTGGCGTACCAGGCGCGGGAGTCGTCGACGTGGTTGCACAGCGAGCGTGCATAGGCGAAACCGGCGGCCCGGCTCGCGCCGACGTTGCCCGCCTCCACGCTGACGAAGTGAACGTCGTGACCGAACTCGCCCACCAGCTCGGCGCTGCCGTCGTCACAGGAATCCAGGACGACGACGGTCAGCACCGGCATCGGGCAACAGGCCGCGGCCGTGGTCACCGCACGCAGGCAGCGGGGCAGAAGCGCCGCTTCATTGTGGGCCGGAATGACGATGATTGCCTGATCAAAGGCGGTCGCCAAGTGGTTCACCCGTGCTGTCATGGCTGATAGATAGCCATTTTCACCGGATTTCACACCCGCTGCCGCGGTGAGACCGCTACGCCGGCCGAACCGCCGGGCGCAGGCGCGTCAGCTCGGCGACTCTTCAGACCCCAGGGTGTCGAAGACTTCGTGATACAGCAGTGAATGCACCTGCTCCACGCGCGGAATATCGTGGAATTCCAGAGGATCCTGCGACGCCGATTCGATGATCAGCGTGCCGGTGCGCATCAGCCGGTCGGTCAGCCCGTGGCGGAATTCGACGCTGTTGATCCGCGCGAGCGGGATGTCGATGCCCGAGCGGGTCAGTACCCCGTGCCGGAACATCACCCGCCGGTCGGTGATGACGAAGTGCGTGGTCCACCAGTTGAGGAACGGCCAGACCGTCAGCCAACCGACCACGACTAGCCAAATCGCCCCGATCACGATGAACAGCACGTTCTTGGCGGTGGCCTGCCAGTCCATGGTGTTGACCACGGCGGCGACGAACGCCGATGCCGCGGTCGTCAGGACGAGGACGAGGACCGCACCGATCAGACGTTTCCAGTGCGGATGCCGGTGCAACACCACCTGCTCGTCGTTTGCCAGCACATTCTCCGGGTACCCCACGGCAGCACTCTACGGCGCATCGGGGCGCAGATGCGTGATGTCGCCTGCAGAAACCGTGGCCCGTTCGGCACCGGTGTCGATGATCAGCCGCCCGAGTTCGTCGACGTCGACGGCCATGCCCACCAACGCGTTGTCGCCGGGCAGGATCGCGCGGACCCGGCTGCCGATGGTGACGCTGCGAGCGCGGTAGTCGGCGGCCAGCCCCGGATCGGCATTGCGCCAGCCGGCGAACCGGGCGGCCAGATGCCGGAGCAGCGCCTGAGCCAGCGGGTTGCGGTCCACCGTTCCGGCTCCGAGCTGCGTCAGTGAGGTGGCCCGCGGGTCGGGGGCCTCGTCGGTGGTCATCGTCACGTTCAAGCCGAGCCCGACGACGACGACCGGCGCGGGCGACGCCACCTCAGCGAGGATTCCGGCCAGTTTCCCGCCACCCGGGCCGACCAGGACGTCGTTCGGCCATTTCAGGCCCACGCGTACGCCCGTGACCTCAGCGACGGCGTCGACGACGGCGACCCCGGTGGCCAACGGCAGCCATCCCCAGGTGTCCGCGGGAACCCCTGCCGCGTCGACTCCGACCGACAATGCCAACTGTGACCGTGGCGGCGCCGACCACTGCCTGCCATGCCGTCCGCGCCCCGCGTTCTGGTACTCGGCCAGCAACACCGCACCGGCGATCTCCCCACCGGCGGCCGCCCGCGCGATCAGATCGGCGTTGGTCGATCCGGTCTCGTCGACGACGTCGAGTTGATGCCACGGCGCGCTCAACGACTCCCGCAAAGCGGCGGCATCGAGCGGCGGGCGGTTCGGCTGGCGATCATCCATGGGCCGTCAGCTTATTCGCACCGGTAATGAGCTACCGATTGGCCAGGTTGGCCGCGACCTCCTCGTGCCACAGCTCGTTGGCGTGCGTGGTGTCGACCTCCTGCTCGAAGCGATCGGTCATGTCGGGCGTGACATCGGCGGCATCGACGTAGAACTGCTCGTACCACCGGCGATGGTGGTAGACCGGACCGTCCTCCTCGGTCAGCAATGGATTGTCGATCCGGGCCTTGTGCTTCCAGATCTCGACGTCCTCCATGAAGCCGTCGCCGAAGGTCCGGCTCATGGTCGCGGCGAGCTTCTCGGCCTTGTCCGCCGACAGCGCGGGATTCTGCTGGACCGCGACACCCCACTGCAGCACGAACGAGTCATGCGTCACCGGGTAGTGGCAGTTGATCAGGGCGATCTCCACGGTGAAGTCAGGGGCGAGGTCGTTGTGCAGCCAATTGATCATGTACGCCGGACCGAAATACGTTGCCTCCGAACGCAGGTAGGTGCCGTCCCAGAGCTCTCTGGTGGCGTAGTCCGGACGCGGCTTGGACTCCATGAACTGGCTTGCGGTGTGGCCTTCGATGACGTTCTTGAAGTAAGTCGGGTAGGCGTG
Organism: Mycolicibacterium nivoides; assembly: GCF_003855255.1. Taxonomy (NCBI): domain Bacteria; kingdom Bacillati; phylum Actinomycetota; class Actinomycetes; order Mycobacteriales; family Mycobacteriaceae; genus Mycobacterium; species Mycolicibacterium nivoides. The sequence continues at coordinate 4,697,671 of NZ_CP034072.1, forward strand.
GTGAATGTAGAAGAAGTGCGCCATGTCGACGTTGTTGTCGACGATCTCACGGCAGTGCGATCCCTCGATCAGGATCGAATTCCATTGCCACGGTGACCAGATGCCCTCGTCGTAGCCCTCGATCGTGGGCGGGGTCAGCTCGGCGGCCGGCGCGGAGCCTTCCGGGTCATGCCAGACCAGCAGCTGACCGTTGACCTCGGTGGTGGGCCACTTGCGGGTACGCGCCAGCCGCGGAGTGCGCTTGGCGTAGGGCACCAACTTGCACTTTCCGTCGCTGCCCCAGCGCCAGTCGTGGAACGGACACGCCAGGTTGTCGTCCTTGACCGACCCCATCGACAGGTCGCCGCCCATGTGCCTGCAGTACGAATCGAGCACGTGCAGTTCGCCGGCCGAGTCGGAATAGACGACGAGCTTGGTACCGAAGGCCTCGATGCCGTGCGGCTGCCCGTCACGGAATATCTCAGCGAGCCCGACGCAGTGCCAGCCGCGGGCGAACCGCGTCATCTCCGCGCCGGCGTCGATTTCCCGGATGTCACTCATACATCTCGTCCTAACATGTCTTTGACCGCCAGGTGGCTGAACAGCATGCTGGTTCCGATCGGATTTCCGCCGCCCGGATAGGCGGTGCCGCTGGGCGCGGCCATGGTGTTGCCCGCGGCATACAGACCGGCGATCACCTGTCCGTCGACGTCGAGTACCCGGGCCGCGGTATCGGTACGCAACCCGCCCTTGGTGCCGAGGTCGGAGATGCCGAACGCGGCGGCATGGAAGGGACCCTTCTCGATCGCTACGAGCGGGGATGCCCCGCCGGAGAAGGCGCGGTCGTAGGCCTCGTCACCGCGACCGAAATCCTCGTCCGATCCGGCGGCGACGAAGCCGTTGAAGCGTTCCACGGTGGCGGTCAGGTTCTCGGCCGGGACGCCGATCTTGGCCGCCAGCTCCTCCAGGGTGTCGGCGGTGTGCCACAACCCGGCGTCGATGTAGCGCTGTGCGTCGACCATCGAGACGTTCGTCGCCTTGACGGGCGGCACTTCTCCCTCGCGGTCGTCGTAGATCATCCAGTACGGCAACGTCATCGAACCGTCGGCCAGTCGCGGCAGGATCGCCCGGCCGATGCGGTCGTAGGCCGCCGACTCGTTGACGAAGCGCTGCCCGTTCTGGTCGACGAAGATGCCGCCGGTGAACCACAGCGCGAACGCGGAGCGCCCGTCGGGGTGCGTGAGGCCCGGCGACCACCAGGCCTGCTCCATCAGGTCGACGTCGGCGCCGACCGCCATCGCCGCCTGATGCGCGCGGCCCAGGTTCGCCGGCGGTCCCATGGTGTCGCGGGCGACGCCCGGCACGCCGTATTCACGGCGCAGTTCGTCGTTGCCTTCGAAGCCGCCGGCGGCGAGCAGCACGCCGCGCCGAGCCCGGATCGCCTGCCGCTCACCGCCGGATTCGACGATCGCGCCCGTCACGACGCCGTCCTCGACGACCAACTCCACCAGCGGGGTGTTACGCCGCACCGAGGCATTCGGGTACTGCTCAATGGCTTTGAGGAACCGGGCGATCAGCGCCCGGCCGCCGATGAAGTAGTCGTCGGGCTGTTCGGCGCCGAGCCGGTCGGCGTCGAGCGGGCCCCGCACCAGCTCGCGCAGGTGCGGGGCTTTCTCCACCTTGAGCGGCCGGGCCGCGATGTGGCGTTGACCGTCGGTGCGGGCCTTGGGCGCCTTGCCGAAATAGTCGGGCCACGGCATCGGCGCGAACTTCAGATTGTCGTCGGCTTCGAGATACTCGATCAGCCCGGCGCCGCCGCGGACGTAGGTGTCCTGCAGTTCCCGCGGGGTGCGGTCGCCGACGACGGCGTGGTAGTACTCCAGCGCGTCCTCGATGGTGTCGTCGGTGCCGGCCCGCTTGAGCACCGGGTTGCACGGGAACCACACCCCGCCGCCACCGGAATACGCTGTGGTGCCGCCGAATTTGTCGCTGGCCTCCACCAGGATCACCGACAGACCTTCGCGGGCGGCGGTGAAGGCGCCGGTCACGCCGCCACCGCCGGACCCGGCGATCAGCACGTCACATTCGTCTGTCCACTTCATGCGGCCCGCCTCATAGGTAACGCTGCCTCCCGTACTGCGCGAACTCATCGTCCAGCGACTTTTTGTCATCGTCGTCCATGGCCCGGTACACCGGCTCACCGCGTCCCGCCCACCGGTACACCACCTCGTCGGTGTGCCAGCGGTCCCGCTGCAGTTCGCGTTTGAGCACCTTGTTGGACCCGGTGACCGGCAGGTCCTTCGAAACCCGCAGGAACCGCGGAATTCCCTTGGTTCCCAGGTCATCCTGGCCGGCCAGGTAGGACACGAAGGCCGCGGCGTCGAAGCCGTCGGGATCGGCCACCTCGATCGCGGCCATCACCTGATCGCCCGAACGCGGATCGGGGACCGCGTACGCACCGGCTGCCACCACGTCGGGGTGGCGGCGCAGGACCCGCTCGATGTTCAGTGCCGAGGTGTTCTCACCGTCCACCCGGATCCAGTCACCGCGGCGGCCTGCGAAGTAGATGAACCCCGCCTCGTCGAGGTAGCCGAGATCGCCGGTCCAGTACCAGCCGTTGCGGATGCGTTCGGCATTGGCCTCGTCGTTCTTGTAGTAGCCCTCGAACGTGCGGGTGCCGAATTTGTCGACGATCTCGCCCACGGCGTCGTCGGGGTTGAGAACGCGGCCGTGTTCATCGAAAACCGCTGGCACACAGTCGTTCAGCGACTCGGGGTCGATGATCGCCACCCCCTGGTGGGCGGGGCGGCCCAGTGCGCCCGGCGGCATGTCGGGGGCCAGAACCACCGCCCCGCCGCCTTCGCTCGAGCCGTAGCCCTCGAACAGTTCGGCGCCGAAGCGGCGCCGGAACTCGTTCTGGTCGTCGGGTGAGGCCTCGGTGCCGAAGCCGCGGACCAATGGGTTCTCGGCGTCGTCGGGTTGTTCCGCGGTGGCCATCAGGTAGCCGAGCGCCTTGCCCACGTAGGTGAAGAACGTCGCGCCGAAATATCGCACGTCCGGCAGGAATCCGGACGCCGAGAACGCTGGTGTCAGGCACACGGTTGCGCCGACCGACAGCGCCGGAGCCCACAGCGCCATGATCGCGTTGCCGTGGAACAGCGGCATGCAGCAGTACTCGACGTCTTCACGCACGTGGCCGAACTTCTCCGCGGCCGCATAGGCGATGCGGGCCAGCCTGCCCTGGCTGCATTTGACCGCCTTGGACGCACCCGTCGTCCCCGAGGTGAACAGCAGCAACATCAGCGAGTGCTCGTCCACGCCCTCGCCAGCCGCGATTTGTGCACGGTTTTCCGCGCTTACCGCGGACTTTCGTGCACAAATCGCGTCTTGATAGGCCGGATCGTCGACAACGAGGAACCGATCGGGTTGCAGGCCGAGGTCCAGGCCGCCTAGACGCTCGGCACCGGCGGAATCGGTGACGATCAACTGGCAATCGGCATGGCGGATTTCTGCTGCCATCTCAGTGGCACCGCGGGTCGGGTTGATCCCCACGATCGTCGCCCCGGCGAGGGCGGCACCGCCCAGCCAGAACAGGAAATCCGGCACGTTGTCGAGAAGGACGCCGATGTGGAAAGGGCCTTCAATTGGGCATGAGCCGCGGAGCTCCGTCGCGTATGCCCCGCGCGCGGCGGACTCTGCGACCACCTCGTCCCAGGTCCAGTCCCGCTCGCGGGTGCGCAGGCCGAGATGCTGATCGCCGACGCGGTCGAGCAGCATCTCGGCGACCGAGTCGCGCACTGCGTCAGGCATGAGCCTCGGCAGCGGCGCGCTTCTGGTCGATGTAGGCCTGCGGCAGGTCTTCCTGGCTCAGCCTGGTCACGCTGACCGGGCCGGTCTGGTAGGCGTCCTCACCGATGATCAGGCCGTCGGCGTCTATCGGCCAGTTGATGAGCTGACGGAACAGCAGCAGGTAGTCGCCGTCCGGGTCGTCGACCTCGACGCCGATCGCCTGGGCGGCCGCGCCCGGATAGATCATCTTCATCCAGCCTTCCGTCATCACCAGATCATCGTCGACGGCAAGGCGATCGATCTCGAAAACGAGGTGGTTGGCACCACTGGCCACGAACGCCTCGTAATAGGCGCGCACACCCTCGGTGGTCTTGGGGCCCATATCGGCATTGGCGTACCAGAAGTGGTAGTCCGGATTCGGGCTCAGAGTCGCCATGAGCCGGTCCATATCGGGCTCAGCCTCGGCCTTCATGTGCGCGAGAACGACGCCGAGCACCTGCCGGTGCCGCTCGTTGGTGGTGACGGCGAGACGGTCTTCCACGGGGACCCAGGTTCGGGTCGGATCGATGATGGCCATATCGGCCTCCTTGTGTCGGTCGGCTTGCGGTGGCTGTTGTGGGCTGCAACGCAATCCTGGCCAATGACGTGACACCCGTCACCCGCCATACGTCGGTCGATTCGACCAATTCATCCGACAGTTGTCGGGCGGATGGAGCTCCGGAAATCCCCGCCTACAGCAGGTCCGCGTCGGCCAGTTCGGCCGACGAGATCGCGATGCGCCGCACCATGAGCACCAGCGTGCCCAGAAAGCGGTCCACCGGATCCTCGAAATCCCACCCCATCGCGGCCTGCATCCGCGCCAACCGGGCCGCGACCGTGCTGTGGTGCACGTGCAATTCGGCGGCCGTCCGCCGCAGCGAGCCGTAGACGAAGAACGCCTCGGCGGTCCGCACATCGAGGTCCCCGGCGGGCGTTGACGCAATCTCGTTGATACGGGCCACATCTCGGTTGCGTCGCACCCGGTCGATCGGGAGGTCGGCCAGCAGCTCCAGCGAGCTCAGCCGCTCGTAGGCCACCACGCGCCTGCCGAATCCGGTCGACGACGCGAATCGCAAGGCGCGCACGGCTTCGTGCCACGAGGTCGACGCGCTGAATGCGTTGCCCACCGATCCGATTCCGATCCACGGGCCCGACGCCGTGCCGGTGTTCACCACCGCCGGAAACTGTTCGACGATGAGGCGCTCCAGACGGTCCGAGAGCTCCCGCATGTCGAAGGATCCCTGGCACACGACGGCAGTCGCGTTGCCGATCACCGCCGACCGCACCGTCGGCGCGGCCAGTTCACCGGTGATGAGGCGCAGGGTCTCCCGCGGTGAATGCCCCGACGCAGCCAGCACACACGTCGGTCTGGTCTCGTCGAGGCCCAGGAGCCGAATGGCCCGGGCCCGGTCTTCGCGATGTTCCTTGGCCGACAGCACCACCTCGAGCAGCGCGGGATCGCCCAGGTGCGGAGTCCCGCTCACCCCGGTCCGCGCAGCGACGCGACTTATCAGTCGTCGCAGCCGATCGAGGAGCACCTCATCCAAGGGGTGCCCGGACCCGTCACGTTCCACCCAGACGACCGTCTCGTCGCGATCGCATGCCGGCGAGGCGCCGTCGTCGATCGGATCGAGACGTCCGGAGGCGTCGTAACGGACGACCGTGCCGCCCGGCCACCGGACACCCACGGGGCACCCCGCGATCAGCGCGGCAAACCGCACGGCCGCGTCGGCATTGACCTCTTGTTCCTCCAGCGCGTCGAACTGCGCGACGAGCCGCAGCACCGAGGCGGGATCGCTGCCCAGTTCAGAGAGCAGAACCGGCGCCGTGGTCATGATCGAGAGCGTAGGCCCAGAGCCCACCCCGGCGTCGAGCCACAGCACACTGCCCCCACCGGAGTGACGCGCGCCACGCCCACCTCTCTTAGACCAGTCTTAGGGTTACCGATAACATCGGGACCCATGACGAGCGTTACCGAGCCGTCCGCCGAGCACCAGGTGGACATCCACACCACTGCAGGCAAGCTGGCTGATCTCAAGAGGCGGGCCGAGGAGACGCTGCATCCTGTCGGCGAAGCCGCCGTGGACAAGGTGCACGCCAAGGGCAAGCTGACCGCCCGCGAGCGCATCCTGGCCCTGCTCGATGAGGGGTCGTTCGTCGAACTCGACGCGCTGGCCAAGCACCGCAGCACCAACTTCGGCCTGGAGAACAACCGGCCGCTGGGCGACGGGGTGATCACCGGCTACGGCACCATCGACGGCCGCGACGTCTGCATCTTCAGCCAGGACGCCACCGTGTTCGGCGGCAGCCTCGGTGAGGTCTACGGCGAGAAGATCGTCAAGGTCCAGGAGCTGGCCATCAAGACCGGCCGCCCGCTGATCGGCATCAACGACGGCGCCGGCGCCCGCATCCAGGAGGGCGTGGTCTCGCTTGGCCTGTACAGCCGGATCTTCCACAACAACATCAAGGCCTCGGGTGTCATCCCGCAGATCTCGTTGATCATGGGTGCCGCGGCCGGTGGCCACGTCTACTCCCCCGCGCTGACCGACTTCATCGTCATGGTCGACCAGACCAGCCAGATGTTCATCACCGGCCCGGACGTCATCAAGACCGTCACCGGCGAGGACGTCACCATGGAGGAGCTGGGCGGCGCCCACACCCACATGGCTAAGTCCGGCACCGCGCACTACGTCGCCTCCGGCGAGCAGGACGCCTTCGAGTACGTCCGCGACCTGCTTAGCTACCTGCCCCCGAACAACTACGCCGAGCCGCCGCACTACCCGGTGGCCCCGGCGCAGGGCTCGATCGAGGAGACCCTGACCGACGAGGACATCGAGCTCGACACGCTGATCCCGGATTCGCCGAATCAGCCGTACGACATGCACGAGGTCATCACCCGCATCCTCGATGACGACGAGTTCCTCGAGGTGCAGGCCGGTTACGCCGGCAACATCGTGGTCGGCTTCGGCCGGGTCGACGGCCGCCCGGTGGGCATCGTGGCCAACCAGCCCACCCAGTTCGCGGGCTGCCTCGACATCAACGCCTCGGAGAAGGCCGCCCGGTTCATCCGGACCTGCGACTGCTTCAACATCCCGATCGTCCTGCTGGTCGACGTCCCGGGCTTCCTGCCCGGCACCGACCAGGAGTACAACGGCATCATCCGGCGCGGCGCCAAGCTGCTCTACGCCTACGGTGAAGCCACCGTCGCCAAGGTCACCGTCATCACCCGCAAGTCCTACGGCGGCGCGTACTGCGTGATGGGTTCCAAGGACATGGGCGCCGATGTGGTGGTGGCCTGGCCGACGGCTCAGATCGCCGTGATGGGCGCCTCGGGCGCGGTGGGCTTCGTGTACCGCTCCGAGCTGCGCGACGCTGCCAAGAACGGCGAGGACGTCGATGCGCTGCGCCTGGAGCTGCAGCAGACCTACGAGGACACTCTGGTCAACCCCTACATCGCCGCTGAGCGCGGATACGTCGACGCGGTCATCCCCCCGTCGCACACCCGCGGCTACGTGGCCAACGCCCTGCGACTGCTGGAGCGCAAGATCATCCAGATGCCGCCGAAGAAGCACGGGAACATCCCACTGTGAGCGGGGCGAACGATTCAGCCACTGTGAGCGGGGCGAACGATTCAGCCACTGTGAGCGGGGCGAGTGTGGCCGACGAGACTGCGACCGAAGACGTCAAGGCTGACCACCAGGCACACATCAAGGTGCTGCGCGGCCAGCCCACCGATGCGGAGATGGCCGCGCTGATGGCCGTCCTCGGCACCGCCGGTGGCGGCGCTGCCGAACCCGTGGTGCGCGACCGCAACCTGTGGGGGCACCCGGTGGACAAGCTGCGCTACTCGATCTTCAGCTGGCAGCGGGTGACGCTCCTGGAGCGCACCCACATGCGGCGCTAGATGACCCGGGTCGTTCTCGGTTCGGCATCGACAGGCCGGCTTGGCGTTCTTCGCCAGGCCGGCCTCGATCCGTTGGTGGTGGTGTCCGGTGTCGACGAGGACGCCGTCATCGCGTCGTTGGCCGATGCCCCACCCGAGCAGGTGGTGAGCGGACTGGCCGCCGCCAAGGCCGACGAGGTGTTCACCCACCTGCCCGCGGCCGTCGTCGGGGACTGTGTCGTCATCGGCTGTGACTCGATGCTGTTTCTCGACGGGCAGTTGTGCGGCAAGCCCGGAGATGTCGATACCGCGCGCCGGCAATGGCAGTCGATGTCGGGCCGGACAGCTCAGCTGTATTCGGGCCACGCGGTGCTCGTCGTCCGTGACGGGGCCGTCGCCCATCGCATCGCCGATACCGGCATCACCGCAGTGCATTTCGGCTCACCGACCGACGCGGACCTGGAAGCGTATCTCGAAAGCGGCGAACCACTCGGTGTCGCAGGCGGTTTCACGCTCGACGGGTTGGGCGGCTGGTTCGTCGAAGGCATCGACGGCGATCCGTCCAATGTGATCGGGTTGAGCCTGCCGTTGCTGCGCCGGATGCTTGCGACCGCCGGGCTTTCCATCGCGGATCTGTGGGCAAGCCGGCCGGAGTGAGCGGCCGTGGCCCGGACTCCAGAGTGACCAAATTGCAACCTTTTGAATGGCGGCGCGCCGCGCTGATGTCCCGAATAGTCTCAACCACGGGTTGACACTGGGCCGATGCCAGTCGAAGAAACAATGTGGGATGTTCGCGTGGCACGCGACTTCGAGACATGCGACCTGGAGCGGCTGCGCGCCGCATTCGCCGACATCATCTCCAAGCGACTGTCGCCGGGTAAGCGATTGCTGCGTGTGGTGACCTGGTCACAGAACGGCGGCTCACTCTTCCGCGCCAACAACGGCGCCCGCCGTTTCGCCGTGGCCTACGAGGTCGCGTTCACCGCGTGACTCAGCGCCGAGGCGCCGCGTCGAGCTTCGGAATCACATTGCCGGGCTTGGCAGGTACGAGAACTGTTCCGTGTGGGTCGGCTATCGGTGAGTCGGTGATCAGTTCCGTCCCGGGATCGACATAGACGGTTTCCGATTTGATCTCGCTCGACCGCGCGATATCGCGAGTGGTACATGCGTCAGATGCGGCGCTGTCGACCTGCGGCACATCGGGTTCCCAGCTGAGATTGGCTTGCACAGGAACCGGATCGACACCTTGTGGCGCATATTCCGTGACGCGGGTGACGCACTGGTACCAGCCCTTGGGTGTGCCGAGGCTCTTGATATCGCCCGAAAAGATGTTCGGTGGTTGCAGGTAATACACCTCGTAGTCCACCCTGGGCGACTGCCCTTTCGCCTCCTCCACGTAGCCGATGATCGGTAGCGGGCCGCGGTTTTCGGGCGGCGGCGGCTGATACGCCGCGACGGCCTTGTCCCAATCGTCCTTCTTCTTCTGCTCAGCCTCTGCGGCCACCTTGTCACGCTCGGTCGACCACGCCAGCCCGGCGAGGATGACCGCCGCGAGGATGACGAACAGGCCGCCAAGGGCCTGCATTCCGTAGCCGGCCTCGCTGGGTTCGTTGGCTTCGGGGTCCTTGTACTTCCACGATTCGGTGGCCCACCAGATCTTCCTGGGCCGCAGCAGCATGAACAGGCCCAGCGGTATGCCGATCACCAGGCAGAGGATCGCAAGCGCCACGGTAAGCAGCGTAAGGCCGCACGCCGGGCCCCCGATGCGGCAATCTGCGCCGGTCGTGGGCACTGCCACGCCGCGGTTATCCGGACCGACGGTACGCTCTTGGTGTGCCGCTGCCTGCTGATCCCAGCCCCACTCTTGCCGAGTACGCCCATCCGGAGCGCCTGGTCACCGCCGACTGGCTGGCCAGCAATCTGGGCCGGCCCGGTTTGGCCATCGTCGAGTCCGACGAGGATGTCTTGCTCTACGACACCGGCCACATCCCGGGCGCCGTCAAGATCGACTGGCATCTCGACCTCAACGACCCCAACGTGCGTGACTACATCAACGGTGAACAGTTCGCCGAGTTGATGGACCGCAAGGGCATCAGCCGCGACGACACCGTCGTCATCTACGGCGACAAGAGCAACTGGTGGGCGGCCTACGCGCTGTGGGTGTTCACCCTGTTCGGGCACCCCGATGTGCGCCTCCTCGACGGCGGCCGCGACCTGTGGGTCTCCCACGGCCGCGACACCACCCTCGAGGTGCCCACCCGGCAGTCCAGCGGATATCCGGTCGTGGAGCGCAACGACGCCCCGATCCGCGCCTACCGGAACGACGTGCTCGACATCCTCGGCAAGCAGCCGTTGATCGACGTCCGCTCGCCCCAGGAGTACACGGGCGAACGCACCCACATGCCCGACTACCCGGAAGAGGGCGCACTTCGCGGCGGGCACATCCCCACCGCGAAGTCGATCCCGTGGGCCAAGGCCGCCAGGGACAGCGGGCAGTTCCGCAGCCGCGCCGAGCTCGAGGAGCTCTACGGCTTCCTCAACCCCGACGACGAGACGGTGGTGTACTGCCGGATCGGTGAGCGCTCGAGCCACACCTGGTTCGTGCTGACCCACCTGCTCGGCCTGCCCGGTGTGCGCAACTACGACGGCTCGTGGACCGAATGGGGCAATGCCGTGCGCGTGCCGGTCGCCGTCGGCCCGGACCCAGGTGACGCCCCGGGCGCCTCATGAGTTCGATGCCGGCCGCCTTGGCAGAGGTCGTCTCCGACTTCCAGGAGGTGGCCGGCCAGGACAAGTTGCAGCTGTTGTTGGAGTTTGCCAACGAGCTGCCACCCTTGCCGACTCATCTCGAAGAGGCGGCCATGGAACCCGTTCCGGAGTGCCAGTCTCCGTTGTTCCTGGATGTCGACGCGTCCGATCGGGGCAAAGTGCGGCTGTACTTCAGCGCTCCCCCGGAGGCCCCGACGACGCGCGGGTTCGCCGCGATCCTGGCCACCGGTCTCGACGGCCAGTCCGCCGATGACATCCTGGCGGTGCCCGACGACTTCTACACCGCATTGGGCCTGGCCGCCCTGATCAGCCCGCTGCGGTTGCGCGGGATGTCGGCGATGCTGACCCGGATCAAGCGGCGGCTGCGCGGAGCCTGATCAGCGCCGAGGCACCCGGTTCCCAGCCGTCGCGCCGGCAACCTCGGCACCTGTATCGGCCGCGATGGGGCCATCGGTGAGAATCGTTGCGCTGTCGGTGATTTCGCCCCATCGACTGGTCATCACCCGCACCCCCGAGCCTCCGATCCGGCACTCCGCCTCGCCGTTGCCTGGATGCCCACCGGCGTCGGACCAACGCAGCTTCACGTTCACTGTCACGGTGGGGGTGCCCAAGCCGGACACCGCTGGGACCACCTGGCAGCCCCCGGACGGACCACTCGACGAACTCCCGTCGTCAACACGGACGCCCTTAGGGACGAGGTACGACACGTCCAGGTATTGCGCCCCGTTATGGATGCCGCCGCTTGCGGCGCCGATGGCGTAGCCCACGATCGGCAGCACACCACGGTCTGACACGGCCGGAACGGAACCGTTCGCGTTGGGCACTTCGGCGAGCTGGGGAACGACATTGCCTACGGCCGCGGCCACCTCGGTGCCGTCTGCTGCGAGGATCGGGCCGTTGGTGGTGATCACCGGCGTGGCGGCCGGGAACGGACCGAGGAAAACCTTCTCCAGCTTGGCCCAGAGTCCGGTACGACAGGAGTCGTTCTGCTCCATGTCGCGGAGGTTCGCCGGGGCCCAGACGACCTCTACCGAGACGGCAAGTTGCCCGTCATCGCCAGGGGTCTGCTTGGGAACCGAGGTGCACGGATAGCTGAACCGTTCCGCCATCCGCTGGATGTAGTCCGGCACCGACCTGGGCGGAGCCGTGTAGTAGAGGTCCACAGCGACACCCTTGGGCACCTGCCTGGCTACGTAGCCGATCACCGGCAGCTGTCCGCGCTTCTCCGGCGCAGGGACGACAAAGGCGGCCTCAGCCGCCTGCCGCTGTTCCTCCGCTTCGCGGCGGTCCTTCCGCTGGAAGTCACTGTGGATGATCGACGCGCCCAGAAACAGCGCCAGCAGGATCACGAAAACCCCGCCGGCCCGGGTCATTCCGTAGGCCGCGTCGCTCGGTTCATTGGCCTCGGGATTGCGGAACTTCCAAGACTGGGTGGCCCACCAGATGCGCCTTGGTGAGGCTGCCATGACCCCGCCCACCAACACGCCCACGACAATCACCAAAATCCCCGCACCCACCGGCCAACAGTAATAGCGTCGGCCTGTCCGTCGAGACGGCAATTTCGTGCGTCAACAGGACCGATGTGTTCACCGACAGATTTCCGCCAAAACCTACTCGCCGGTAACCGATACCGGATTGGGAAGCCTCAAGGTGCGGCGCATAAACTGCCCGCGATAGATTCTTAAAGACGTTTCTTAGAGAACTGCCGAGGAGGCACCGTGGCCAACCACGCCAGCTCAAAGATCTCCAAGGTGCTGGTCGCCAATCGCGGGGAGATCGCGGTCCGGGTGATCCGTGCCGCCAAAGACGCTGGACTTGCCAGCGTGGCCGTGTATGCCGAGCCTGACGCCGATGCACCGCACGTGCGGCTCGCCGATGAAGCTTTTGCCCTGGGGGGACAGACCTCTGCCGAGTCGTACCTGGTCTTCGAGAAGATCCTGGACGCCGCCGCGAAGTCCGGCGCCAACGCCATCCACCCGGGTTATGGCTTCCTGTCGGAGAACGCCGACTTCGCCCAGGCCGTGCTCGATGCCGGGCTGATCTGGATCGGGCCGAGCCCGCAGTCGATCCGCGATCTCGGTGACAAGGTCACCGCCCGCCACATCGCCGCGCGCGCCCAGGCGCCGCTGGTGCCGGGTACCCCGGACCCGGTGAAGAACGCCGACGAGGTCGTCGCGTTCGCCAAGGAGTTCGGCGTTCCGGTCGCGATCAAGGCCGCCTTCGGCGGCGGCGGTCGCGGCATGAAGGTGGCCCGCACCATCGAGGAGATCCCCGAGCTGTTCGAGTCGGCGACCCGTGAGGCCGTCGCGGCGTTCGGCCGTGGCGAGTGCTTCGTCGAGCGCTACCTGGACAAGCCGCGCCACGTCGAGGCCCAGGTCATCGCCGATACGCACGGCAACGTGGTCGTCGCCGGCACCCGCGACTGCTCGCTGCAGCGCCGCTTCCAGAAGCTGGTCGAGGAGGCCCCGGCCCCGTTCCTGACCGACGCGCAGCGCAAGGAGATCCACGAGTCCGCCAAGCGCATCTGCAAGGAGGCCGGTTACTACGGCGCCGGCACGGTCGAGTACCTGGTCGGCCAGGACGGCCTGATCTCCTTCCTGGAGGTCAACACCCGTCTGCAGGTCGAACACCCGGTCACCGAGGAGACCTCGGGCATCGACCTGGTGCGCCAGCAGTTCAAGATCGCCAACGGCGAGGCCCTGGACATCACCGAGGATCCGACTCCGCGCGGCCACTCGTTCGAGTTCCGCATCAACGGTGAGGACGCCGGTCGCGGCTTCCTGCCCGCTCCCGGCCCGGTCACCAAGTTCGAGGCCCCGACCGGCCCGGGCGTCCGGATGGACTCCGGTGTGGAGAGCGGGTCTGTTATTGGCGGTCAGTTCGACTCGATGCTGGCCAAGCTGATCGTCACCGGCGCCACCCGTCTGGAGGCGCTGGAGCGCTCCCGCCGCGCCCTGGCCGAGTTCAACGTCGAGGGCCTGGCGACTGTCATCCCGTTCCACCGGGCCGTGGTCTCCGACCCCGCCTTCATCGGTGACGACGAGAAGTTCGACGTCCACACGCGCTGGATCGAGACCGAGTGGGACAACACGGTCGAGCCGTTCACCGGTGGCGATCCGATCGAGGAAGAGGACACCGTTCCTCGCCAGACCGTGGTCGTCGAGGTCGGTGGCCGCCGCCTCGAGGTGTCGCTGCCCGGCGATCTGGCGCTCGGCGGTGGCGGGGCAAGCGGAGGCGCCAGCGGCGTCCTTCGCAAGAAGCCCAAGGCCCGCAAGCGCGGTGGCGGCGGCGCCACGGCGGCGTCGGGTGACTCGGTGACCGCACCGATGCAGGGCACCGTGGTCAAGGTGGCCGTCGAGGAGGGCCAGGAAGTGGCCGCGGGCGACCTCGTGGTGGTTCTGGAGGCCATGAAGATGGAGAACCCGGTGACGGCCCACAAGGACGGCGTCATCACCGGCCTGGCCGTCGAGGCCGGTGCCGCCATCACCCAGGGCACCGTGATCGCCGAGATCAAGTAGCGCCCAGTCTTTTCCACGAGGCTGTAGTCACCACACCCGGTGGCTGCAGCCTCGTGGCGTTTCACGCGGCCACCTATGGAACGCTGGTCCTGTGGAACCTGTGGAGATCAACAACGGCCAGTGGTATCTGCGCGGACTGCGCGCCGACGACCGTGTCGACGACCGGCCCGCGCTCGTCGACCTGGGCGAGGACGACCTGGACTATGTTCACGACGCCGCGGACGGCTGGGCCGATGACACCCGGTACACCTGGGCGGTGTGCGAACCGACCAGCGGTGAGCTGCTCGCCGAGGTCATCCTCGATCCCGTCACCGGTTTTCTGAGCAGTCGCGGCCGCCCCGGCTTCGAGGACGCCGCTGCCATCTCGGAGGACACCGTGCGGCGTTATGCGACGCAGGTGCTCGGACTGGAGGTGCACACGTGAGCACGCCCGCGAACCCCAAGATCGTCACGGTGACCGGTGCGGCCGGCCAGATCGGCTACGCCGCGCTGTTCCGCATCGGGGCCGGCGCCCTGCTGGGGCGCGACGTCCCGGTGAAGCTGCGCCTGCTGGAACTGCCCTCAGCGGTCCGGGCGGCCGAAGGCGTGGTCATGGAGCTGGTCGACAGCGCCTTCGATGGGCTGGTCGACATCGAGATTCACGACGACCCGGTGCGGGCCTTCGACGGTGTCGACGTCGCGCTGCTGGTCGGAGCCAGGCCGCGCAGCAAGGGCATGGAACGCGCGGACCTGTTGGCGGCCAACGCCGCGATCTTCGCCGAGTCCGGCAAGGCCCTCAACGCCGGCGCGGCCAATGACGTGCGCGTCGTCGTGGTCGGCAATCCGGCGAACACCAATGCACTGGTGGCCGCGGCCCACGCCCCCGACATCCCGGCTGGGCGATTCACCGCGCTGACCCGACTCGACCACAACCGGGCCGTAGCCGCCCTGGCCACCCACGCGGGTGTTCACGTCACCGACGTGTCCCGGGTGACCGTGTGGGGCAACCACTCCCCGACCATGTACCCCGACATCTTCCACGCGGTGGTCGACGGGCGGCCCGGCTCGGAGTACGCGTCAGACACCGACTGGCTGACCAACGACTTCATCCCGACCGTCGCCACCCGCGGTACCGCGATCATCGAGGCGCGGGGCACCTCGTCGGCGGCGTCGGCCGCCAACGCCGCCATCGACCACGTCCGGGACTGGGTGGACGGCACCGACCCCGATGACTGGACGTCGGTGGCGCTGCCGTCCCCCGGTGTCTACGGGATCCCCGAGGGCGTGGTCGCCTCACTGCCGGTGCGCGCGGTCGACGGCGCGTGGGAGATCGTGGAGGGCCTGGAGATCAACGACTTCTCCCGGGCCCGTATCGACGCATCGGTGGCCGAACTGCTCGACGAGCGCCACGCGGTCGAACGGCTCGGCCTGCTGTAGCCCTTCGGCGGCTTTCACCCATCGTGAATCGTGCGGAATAAGCAGGCCGGCAACCCGAACTGCCCTGTGCGGGCGGCTCGGCCGGCCTGCGCGCTTCTAGCCTCGGCGCATGCCAACTCATCCTTCGGCGCACCCGTTTGCAGGCCGCAACATCGTCCTCGTCGGCGGTGGTTCAGGCATCGGTCTGGCCACCGCCCGCCTGGTCATTGCGGGGAAGGGCACGGTGGTCTTGGGCGGGCGCACGCCCGAGCGGCTGGCCTCGGCCGCGGCAACCCTCGGCCCACAAGCCGGGTGGCATCGGATTGACACCGCTGACCAGGATTCGATCGACGCGTTCTTCGATTTCGTCGGTACCAGGTTCGGCTCCGTCCACGGTCTGTTCACCACCGCCGCCGACTACCTGACCGGTCCGATGGCCCGGCTCAGCGTCGATCAGGCGGCCACGGCGTTCGACTCGAAGTTCTGGGGTCAGTACCGCGTGGTCAAGGCGGCGATTCCGGTGTTGAGCCCTGACGCCGCGATCGTGTTGATGTCGGGCGCCGCCAGCGCCCGCCCGGCAGCGGTCGCACCTGCGTACAGCGCGGCCAACGCGGCGATCGAAGGCCTGGCCCGTGGGTTGGCTGTGGAATTGGCGCCGGTGACCGTCAACGCGATTGCCCCGGGCACGGTCGAGGGGAATCTGTGGAACCAACGCGATCCCGCCATCCGGGAACAGGCGTTCGCGGCTTATCGCGACGCCTCCACCATCGGGCGGTTGGCCGACGAGGATGAGATCGCGCAGTCGGTGGGCTACCTGCTCAGCAGCCGGATCACCACCGGATCCACCCTCTTCCCAGACGGCGGGTACGCCTTCCGCTGACGTGGTCAGCGCTCGTCGATGTCGACACCGGTGGCAAGGTCACCGCATTCCACGGCGATGACGTCGTCGCGGCCACCGAGAAACGCTCGGGCCCCCTGGTCGCCGTGCAACGCGGCGCCGAGCGCCGCAAGGTGCCCGCGGGCCACGACGACGGGGTGACCCGGGCGGCCCTGGTAGATGGCGCGGGCCAGGCCGGAGTGCGAGCCGCGCGCTGCGCCCAGGACCCGGACCACGACGTCGGCGCCGACATCCGGGGTGTCGACGGTGTGCAGCACGACCCACTCGGCCGGGCCGACCGCCTCCAGCCCCTCGCGCACCGACGCGCTCATGCCGTCCGCCCAGCGTGTGGCCACCACCGCGCGAGCGGGCGCGGGGACGTCGACCACAGCGGCGCCGAGCACGACGATCACGTCGTCGCAGCCACCGCCGACGAGCGCGGTCACCGCCCTCGCCAGCCAATCACCACCTTCAGCAAGAACTTTCGGCATTCCGAATCGGCTGCCCGCGCCCGCGGCCAGGAGCACCCCGGCAACGGCGTCGGTGTTCGGCATGCGAACAGTTTGACCTTGAACTATAAGAATCCGCTCAGACAAATTGTCCGGTGACCTTGGTCGCGGTAGGGTCCGCTACAGGTTGAGTTCACAGCCGCAGCGAGCGTCATCGACATACGCGCGGGAACTCGTATCGTTGTCGATCGGCGCCGCACCAACAGTACGAATACACGTATTACGACTGATGGAGCCAAAAATGACCGCCCTCTCGACGAATGCACTGGTCGACCGGACCGGCGAATCGCCCGCGGCGTTTGCGACGCGCTGGCTACCGCCGTCAACAGCAGTGATCAGCGCCCGCGGTGAGATCGATGCCGTCAACGCAGCCGATTTCGCCGATTACGCGTTGCGAAACACCACCAAGGCCGAGCGGGTCGCAGTCGATCTCACCGATGTCGAATTCTTCGGTACCGCGGGATTCTCCGCCCTCATGGCCATCGAAGTGCGTTGCTCGGCAGCCAATATCGACTGGGTGCTGGTGCCCAGCAAGGCAGTAACGCGCCTGCTGCGTATCTGCGACCCGGATTCGGCGTTGCGCACGTGCTACAGCGTGGCTGCGGCACTGTCCAGCCTGAACGGCAAAACCCCGCTACTGCAGCTGGTCACGAAGTCGCGCTAGCGATTTCGCCAGAAGTCTGGATACGTGCATCTGCGAGACCCCGACACGTTCGGCGATCTGCGTCTGCGTCATGGATTCGAAGAATCGCAGCACCAGCACCGTTCGTTCCCGCTCAGGTAATTGGGCGAGCAACGGCCGCAACGTCTCTCGATTTTCGATCTGATCGAGGCCGTCATCCACATCGCCGAGGGTGTCGACGATTGCCGGCGCCTCCTCGTCGCCCCCGCCGCCGCTGTCGATCGACAGCGTGTTGTACGAGCTGCCCGCAACCAGTCCTTCGATCACCTCTTCGCGGTCCATCTCAAGTTCGACGGCAAGCTCAGAGGCCGTCGGGGCACGGCCCAACCGCTGAGAAAGCTCCGCTGTCGCGGCGCCGAGCCGCAGGTGCAGTTCCTTCAGCCGCCGCGGCACCTTCACCGACCAGCTGTTGTCCCGAAAGTGGCGCCGGACCTCCCCCATGATCGTCGGCACCGCGAAGGACACGAAGTCCGATCCGGTCTCGACATCGAATCGGTTGACCGCGTTGACCAGGCCGACCCGCGCCACCTGGATCAGGTCTTCACGCGGCTCACCGCGGCCGTCGAACCGCCGCGCGATGTGATCGGCGAGCGGCAGGCACCGCTGGACAATTCGCTCACGTTGGCGTTCGTAGGCCGACGAGTGCTCGGACAGTCCGGCGAGTTCGCGGAACATGTCGCGAACGTCCGCATATTCCGACGTCACCGCAGCAGGCTCGCTCGCCTCGTCATCAGGGTGATGCCGAATACCTGGCCGGTGTCGGGCCCGTCACCATCGGTGAAGGTCTTGACCTCGTCGGTCAGGGAACTCAACACATGCCAGCTGAAACTGCCCGGCTCGACCACTGCGGCACCCGTGCAGGTGGTGGAGGCGGTGAT
Organism: Mycolicibacterium nivoides; assembly: GCF_003855255.1. NCBI lineage: Bacteria > Bacillati > Actinomycetota > Actinomycetes > Mycobacteriales > Mycobacteriaceae > Mycobacterium > Mycolicibacterium nivoides. The sequence goes on from NZ_CP034072.1 coordinate 4,715,989, forward strand.
CACCACCGTCTCGTCACCGGGGTCGACAGTCAAACGCAGGCTCGATTCCGGGACCGCGGCCCGGATCAAGGCGGTGCAGGCCTCGTCAACGGCCAGTCGCAGGTCAGCGACGACGTCAAAGTCAAGGTCCTCGAATGCTGCGATCGCAGCGACCAGCGTTCGCACTACGGCCAGGTTCTCCAGCCTGGCACCGACCCGTATCTCCACCGACCGCTCCGCGCGGCTCAGCGGCTTGGATTGGCCCTGTTCCTCGGCCATCTCACCTCCCGACATCTCGGATCGACAGTATCCCAGTTGGGAGGCCTCGCCTTCGACACCGGCACTCCTTTCCCGCACCCTGACAGGGGCCCGCGTGAGGGCCCCGGCCAGGGATGCCCATCGCGGCGCAACCCGAAACCTGTGATGAACGTGGGATTATCGAAGTTATGGATCCGGACCGTCCCGAGCTGGATCAGCCTTGGGACCAGACCGCCCGCCACGAGACGGAAGCGGAGCGGTTGGATCGCAACTGGAGCAGTCTGCTGCAGGAACTGCGCGTCGTGCAGACCGGTGTTCAGCTGCTCACCGGCCTGCTGCTGACTCTGCCTTTCCAGGAACGGTTCTCGATGCTCGACGAGCCCATGCGGATCGTCTATCTCGTGACCGTCGCCTGTTCGGCCGCTGCCACCGCGCTGCTGGTCGCCCCCGTGGGCATGCATCGCATCCTGTTCCGGAGGCACCGGTTGAACCTGCTGGTCTCCGCCGCGCACCGGTGCGCGTTCATCGGGCTCGTGATGCTCGGACTCGCGATGACCGGGGTGACCGAGTTGATCTTCGACACGGTCGCCGGACGCGAGGCCGGGGTGATCGCCGGGGCGGTCGCCCTTGCGACCTTCACAGGGGTCTGGCTGGCGCTGCCGTTTGCGATGCGTCTGGGTCATCCGATGTCGACCGGACCCTCAGCCGAACTCGGCGCGCAGCGCGGCCAGTAGCGGCTTTGCCGCCTCGTCGAGGAACCGTTGCTGGCCCTGATCACCGACCTGGACTAGGGCGACATCGGTGTATCCCGCATCGACAAACGGAGCCACGGCCGCGACGATCGCATCCAGGTCCGGTCCACACGGGATGGCCGCGGCCACGTCCTCCGGACGTACATACCGGCTTGCCGCGGCGAATCCCGCAGGGGTCGGCAGGTCTGCGTTGACCGCCCAGCCGCCGCCGAACCAGCGGAACTGGTCATGGGCCCGCTCGACTGCCGCATCGCGGTCGGGGTCCCAACACACCGGAACCTGTCCGATGGCCCGCCCCTCGGGCAGCACGCCGGTGGCCTGCCGGCACTGATGCCAACCCTCGACGACCGCCCGGTCGGGTGCGACGTTGATCAGATGATCGGCGGCCACGGCCAGTCTCTCGACAGACTTCTCACCGGTCATCGAGACGGCGATGGTCACCGGGACCTCGGGCACATCCCAGATGCGCGCCGAGCTCACTTCGTAGAACTCGCCCCTGAAGTCGATCAGCTCCCCGCTGAGCAGCTCACGGATCAACTTGATCGCCTCGGCCAGCATGTCGAGGCGACGGTCCACCGTGGGCCAGCCCTGACCCACGACATGCTCGTTGAGGTTCTCACCGCTGCCGAGGCCGAGGGTGAACCGGCCGTCGGCCAGGATCTGCACGGTGGCTGCCTGCTGGGCGACGATCGCCGGGTGATACCTGATCGTCGGGCAGGTCACGTACGAGTACAGCTGCACGGTGTCGGTGGCGTGGGCGACCGCGCCCAGCACGGGCCATGCGTTGGGAGCGTGCCCCTGGCTGGCCAACCATGGGCTGAAGTGGTCACTACTCACCTCGAAGTCGAAGCCGGCCTGCTCTGCCGACACCGCGTAGTCGACGAGCTGCCGTGGGCCGCTCTGCTCGGTCATCAGGGTGTATCCGAATCTGGCCATGCCGCTGGAATACCCGTGCAGAAGTCCCCGAAACTGGGTATGCGGACGCCATGACCGAATCACAGGCTCTGCAGACAGAGCACAACGGCTGGCGCCGGACGCGGATTTCGCTGACCTGGGTACTGGTCCTGTTGACGGTGCCCGCTGCCGTCGCGGTGTACCTGTACGGCATGGCTGCGGTGATGGGCATGGCCGGTTGCACCGGTGAGGGGTGTGCGAGCAAGGGGCCAGGAGAATTCTGGTTCGGGATCCTGTTCTACGGCGCGCCCGTGGTGCCCGTCGTCACCATCGCGGTATCGATCTTCACCTCGCGGCTACGGTACGGCGTAGTGGTCCCAGTGGTCGGATTAGCGCTGCTGGCAATCGATTTCGCGATACTTGCGCTCACCTTCTGAACGCTCTCCGCATCACAAGACACGGACCCGGCCGCAGTGCGGCCGGGTCGGTCGGCTCGGGCCTCAGCTGCTGGGCCGCTGCCGCATCACCCCGGGATGGTCTGTGTACCAGCGATCCTCGATGCGGCGGACCCGCATGTGTTCGAGCGCCAGCCACATCGATCCGATGACGAACCCGGCCGCAGACAAGGTGCCTACGGTCAGGCCGACGTCGGAGTGACCGGTGGCGAACGCCGCCAGGGTACCGACGAACAGCACCAACCCGACGAAGATCAATATCAGCGCGGGCATGATGACGTTGTCCTTCATCGACTCGCCGGCATGCGGCCGGGTTGTCCGGGAATGGTCAACTGGATCTTTTGGGCCGTGCATGGCTGCTCCTTCCCGCCACTTCTAGCCCCACCTGCCGTGCATGGGCTGTCTCCACGGTAGATCTCCTGAGCAGGTCTGGCGAGGAAAACACCATGATCGTCTGCAGCCGACCCGGCCGGGGCCAGGCAAAGCGCCCTGAACAGGGCATACGTTCGCCCTGGATAGCCGGCGGCAGCCTCATCCCATGACACCACGACCCCGCTGCGTTGCAGCGGGGTCGTGGGCGCGCCCTTAGTAGCCTCGTGATCAATGGTTGCGGAGCATCCCTATCAGCTCGCGCTTGTTCTTGTCGGAATACCCTTTTATGCCAAGCTCTTTCGCGCGGCCGCGCAGATCATCGACCGTCCAGTCGTCATACGAACCGGACTCACCGCCCGAGCGTCCGACACTCGAACGCCCTCTGGCGGCGGCGGCGTTGGAGATCCGCGCGGCTTTCTCCTTCGAATTGCCTTCTTCTCGCAACTCCTCGTAGAGCTTCTCGTCCTTGATCGACGGATTCGGCATCAAACACACCTCCCTTGGTCAGTACCAGCTTCGCCGCCCCGCGACCGGCCGGCCGACCGCCCCGAGCAGCCAGAACACCCCTCCGATGACCAGCAGGATCACGCCAACCACCCAAAGCAGGTACACGTTCAAGATCAAGCCGAGGATGAGCAGAATTGCCCCGAGAACAATCATGGCTACCTCACTTCACGGCCGCGATGGAGTCCATCGCGCTGGGTTGCGGCAAACGGCACTCGTCCACCTTCGGATTGACGCCCGCATAGTTGAGCGGACCGGCAAGGACCGTCAGCGCTATGGCACCGGCGGTCGCGCAGTTAGTTGATCCACCATGGAAATAGTCGCGCTGCCAGGCCGCCACCACGCCGATGATCAGCCAGATGAGCACGAGTGTTCCGAACAATCCACCAAGTCTCATGGCATGCGATGTACCCCGCTGACGCGGGGGTCAAACATGGGAAACCGGCGGTCCAGTCCCTCTACCGGGCAGTTGGGAGAGCGTAGAGTTCACGATCAGGGCAGGCGAGGTGATACGCGATGACCGCCGACGAGCCGTCACTGATGAGCTTGGCACGCGATGAGCGAGCCGACCTTGCCGAATTCCTGGCCACCCTGACCCCCGAACAATGGCAGACCGAGTCGCTGTGCACCGGATGGACAGTGAAAGACGTTGTGGCACACGTGATCAGCTACGAAGAGCTCGATCTTGCCGGACTGATCAGGCGATTTGCGAAGGGGCGGGTGGTGCACGCCAACGAGGTCGGGGTGGCTGAATACTCGACCATGTCGACTGATGAACTGCTCGAGTTCCTCAACCGACATCTGCGGCCGCGGGGTTTGACCGCGGGCTTCGGCGGGATGATCGGCCTGGTCGACGGCACCGTCCATCATCAGGACATCCGCCGCGCACTCGGCCGCCCCCGGACCGTGCCGGTGCAGCGCCTGCAACGAATCCTGCCTCGGGTGCCCGGCAACCCACGACTCGGGGCGAGTCGGCGAATCAAAGGACTTCGACTGCGCGCCAACGACATCGAGTGGGAACACGGCAGCGGCCCCGAAGTCACCGGCACCGGCGAGGCGTTGCTGCTGGCCATGACCGGCCGCCGGCAAGCCGCCGAGGAACTGACCGGCACCGGCTCGGCAATCCTGCTCGACCGGCTGTGACGACCGGAGCCGATACCGTTGCCTCCCAAACCCTTCCGTCCAGCAGGCACCCCGCGGATGGCGAATGCGCTACCACTCGGCAGCGGTGTGGCGCATGTGGCCGACGCGACGGGAGGGTCATATGAAGCCCCGTCGTCGATTGTTCGAGCCCGTCGTGGGGGGTAGAGTCCAATGCAGGTTGAGTTCACAGCCGCCCCGGAATCGTCATCGGGTGCAGGGTCGTGACACTCCCTGTATCCAGGGGTTTTGAGCCAACAGAGCCTGAACAGTGACGTGACCACAGTATTTCTACTGAGGAGTCACCAATGTCCATCAATAACGTCGCGAAACGGGCTATGCCGTCGCACAACGACCGCACCCGCGCGCAATTCTGTGCCCAATGGCTGTCGCCGGCCACCGCGGTGATCAGCGTCCACGGCGAGTTGGATGCGTCCAATGCCGGCGAGCTCACGGAGTGCGGAATCCGGCACAGCAGAACGAGCGGGCAACTTGTCCTGGACCTGAGTGCCGTCGAGTTCTTCGGCGCGGGCTGTTTCACCTGCCTGCATACCCTGAACGTGCGGTGTGCCGGTGACAACGTCGACTGGGTGTTGATTCCCAGCACCGCCGTGTCCCGGGTGTTGGGAATCTGCGATCCCGCCTGCGCACTGCCAGTCTCTACCGAGCTTCCGGCTGCCCTGTCGATGCTGCACAATCAGCCACGGCAGCACCAGTTGGCGGAAGTACGTCCCTAACGTCGCGCCGGGGCCCCATGCCGCCAGATGGTCAGTGAAATGCCCAGCGCCGGCCTGGGGCCTCTGGGGTGCTCGACATCGACGTCGTCGACGAAGGTGTCTACGCGGTCGGTGAGCGCCTCCAGGACCCGGCGGCTGAAGCCGCTCAAGAGGGTGCTGCCAGGGTCGCTATGGACACTGTCGCAGACGGTGGACACCCGAACGTTGAGTTCGCGTACACGGGGATCTTCGATCAGCACAAGCGCAGCTCCGGCCGAAGCCATGCCGATCAGCACCGTGCACGCCTCATCTACCGCCAAGGTCAGGTCGGCAGCCGTATCGCTATCCAGTTCTTCATAGTCGGCCAGGGAGCACGTCATCGCTCTCACCACCGACAGCGCGTCGGTCCGGGCGGGCACCCGGAGCTCCACAGCTCGCGGTCCGCGTGTGTGGCCGGGTCGCCAGTGGGGTATTTGCCGACCGTGCAACACGGTGAGCGGCGGACCCGTCGGGAGGTGAGATGACATACCTGTCGCGTACCCACAGTCGTCCGGTCGCCAAACCGAAGGGGCGGACGCAATGAGGACACAATGAGACTGCGTCACAGCGTGGTCGACGGGCCTGGGTTGCGCCGGGTAAGCCGCGGCCGCGGATTCGGCTACCGCGACGAAGACGGTGTCGCCATCGCAGATTCAACGACGCTGCAACGTATCGAGGATCTGGTGATCCCGCCGGCATGGCGGAAAGTCTGGATCTGTCCACATCCCAACGGACACATCCAAGCCGTCGGTACCGATGCCGCGGGCCGGCGGCAGTACATCTATCACTCCCAATGGCAGGAAGACCGCAGCGAGGCGAAATTCGACCGGGTGCTTGAGTTGTCAGCGGTGCTCGCTGATTGGCGTACCGGCATCGCGAGCGATCTGCGCCGCCGCGGGCTGTCCCGCGATCGGGTGCTGGCACTCGGATTACGACTGCTGGACCTCGGGTACTTCCGGGCCGGTGGCGATCAGTACGCCGAGGAGAACAACTCATTCGGAATCGCCACCCTGCTGCGTGACCACATCACCATGCGTTCAGATGCGGTCGAGTTCGACTATCCGGCCAAGAGCGGCGTACGTCGCACACTGCTGGTGGAAGACCCGGCGGTGGTGCGTGCCGTCCGGTCCCTCCAGCGGAGCCGGAGCAACGGCGATCGCTTGCTGGCATTCCGTCAGTCGTCCGAATGGACGGAGGTGCACGCCGAGGATCTCAATCTACGGTTCAAGGAGATGGTCGGCGACGACTACACCGTGAAAGATCTACGAACCTGGCACGGCACGGTTTTGGCGGCCGAGGCGTTCGTCGATGCGGACCCTCCGGTAGACGACAAGGTGGTCAAACGCGTCGAATCCGCGGTGATGCGCGAAGTCGCCGAGGCTCTTGGTAATACACCGGCGGTCGCCCGCAGCGCCTACGTCGATCCACGGGTGGTGGACGCATATCGAGACGGGCTGACCATCGCCGCCGGCGCCCGCCGCGCTTCCCGCGTCCGCAACGGTGACAAACGCCAAGCGATTCTGGAGGCCAGCACGGCCCGGTTGATCCGGAAGGTGGCCAGACAGACATGACCGAACACGCACAGCGTTTGGCCAGGGGGCCACGGGGTATTCCCGCCACATGACACCGGAAGGCGTGCCGGACGACGTACCCGTTGCCGATGCTCTCGAGCAGCAACGTGAGCAGAGCGAACCGGTGCCCGACGCCGAAGTCCCGGTCTCCGACCTGGACATCCCGCCCCTGGAGGCAACCGGTCCCGACTGGCAGGAACAACGTCAGGCGCTCACGGATGACGCCGGCCGCGACGAGTTCGACCGCGAAGACGGCGAGACGCAGCCCGGCTGATCATCCGTCTGCGCCTGAAGTGGTGGGCCTGGTCGTAAGCCCCCGCACCCGCTCGTCCTATCTGGGCTACGAGCGCACCGGCAACAACGCACCAGCCCTCATCGCCGCGATCGCCAGGTGGCGGCATCGGGACACCTTCCTGGCCGCGTGGGGCGATGTGGGACGGATCGCGTCCGACCACATCACGCTGCGTGCTGGCTACAGGCGACACTCTCCGGGCCCGCGAAGCCAGTAACCGCATGTCCCGGGCGGTGCCAAACATATTCGGCAACAGCGAACTCGATCAGTGCGTATCTCCGCTGCCGGTCGATAACCTCGGCGATCCGCTCGAAGACGAGCTCGGACCCGAACCGCTCAGGTTGTGCTACCCCAGCCATGGTTGACCTCGATTCTCACACCCGATTCCGGGGTACCCGCACAGCTGCGAGAAAAACCAGGTGATCTCGCTCCGACCGACGGGTTTACATGCGGCCCGGACGGGAATACCTGATCGCGATGACGACCGTCCCAGCCACGACCCAACCAGGCCTGCCGTACGCCCATGGGCCGATCTCCCGGGCGGTGATCGAGCGCCTGGGCGACCGCGCCCCGGACAACCATCTTGAGCCGGTATGGGTCGCGCTGCGCGACGCCGATCCGCTCGGGCTCGATCTGCAACTGGCCCTGTACGTCTGCTATGAACTGCACTACCGGGGCTTCGCCGGCGTCGACCAGAACTGGGAATGGAACGCCGGTCTGTTGCACTTGCGTTCACAGTTCGAGCGGCTGTTCCTCACGGCGGTCCGCCGCGAAGTCGGCGACATCGGCCCCCATGACACCGCCGAGCGGGAAATGGCGCGGCTGTCGGTCGAACCGGCCGACGGGACCGGCCCGTCCTATCACCTGCGCGACGAGGGCACCTGGACCCAGATGCGCGAATACTTCGTCCACCGGTCGCTGTACCACCTCAAGGAGGGCGATCCGCACGCCTGGCTGATTCCACGACTGAGCGGGCAGGCCAAAGCCTCGTTCGTTGCCGTCGAATTCGACGAATACGGCGCCGGGTCGGGCGCCCGGGTACATCAACGACTGTTCGGCGACCTGATGAGCGCTGCCGGCTTGGACGACAGCTACCTGGGTTACCTGGACGCGGTGCCGGCCGAGGCCCTCGCGTTGGTCAACCTGATGTCGATGTTCGGGCTGCACCGTCGGCTGCGCGGCGCCGCCACCGGGCATTTCGCGGCCACGGAGATCACCTCGCCCCCCGGCTCCCAGCGCATGGTGACCGCATTGCAGCGTCTTGGAGCACCCGAGGCGTGTGTGCGTTTCTACCGCGAGCACGTCGAAGCCGACGCGGTGCACGAACAGGTCGTACGCCACGACGTCGTGGGCGATCTGGTCAGTCGCGAGCCCGAGCTGGACACCGACGTGGTGTTCGGGATCCGAGCCTTCGGCGCGTTGGAGGACCGGTTGGCTGCTCACCTGATGACGAGTTGGCAGGCCGGCCGCAGTTCGCTACGCCGACCGCTGGCCGCCTGATCGCGCGATCTTGCGGTGGCTTGTGTCGCAGAGCGGATACGTCTTGGACCGACGACACGTGCAGATCGCCACCATGAACCGATCCGACTCGACGGTGCTCCCATCGGGCAGTTCGATCCGCACCGGCCCCTCGACGAGGATCGGTCCGCCCTCGACCACCCGCACGGTCCTTCGCTCGCTCACAGCTTGTCCGCCCGAATGACGACCAGCTGTTCCTCGACACGGCCATGCCGCAACCGCCCGCTGTCCCGCAGCCAACGCATCTGCGCGTGCAGCACCGGCCCGAACGGAATTCGTTGATCGGCAACGACTTTTGCGTCCATCCCACTCATTCGCAGCGAGGCCAGCGATTGCTCGATGTCGGCGAATTCGGACTGAACGAGAAACAGTGATCCGCCCTCGGCCAGCATGGCGGCAGCCGAGCGGCACAGCGGGTCCAGCACCGACCGGCCGTCGGGACCGCCATTCCACGAGACCATCGGGCCGGTCGATGCGACCTCTCCCACGGAAGTCTCCGGACCGACCGGAACGTAGGGTGGATTGCACACCACGACATCGAACGGTCCATGTTCCTGCGCCTGGCTCCAGGAGCCGAGCACGACCTCGACATCGACCTGAGCGGCCAGGGCGTTGGCCTGCGTACTGCACACCGCGCTGGGCGAAATATCCAGCGCCGTAACCTCACGCGCCCCCAGCTCGGCGGCAGCAATGGCGACGACTCCGCTCCCGGTACAGAGGTCGACCACGCGGCGACCGGCCACCGCATTGCTGCGCTCAAGTGCTTCGATCAGCAACCACGAGTCGTACTGCGGCCGGTAAACACTCTCGGCGCCAACAGCAATGGTCTCAACTGACAATTCGCCCCCTTCCCGGGAAGTACCTCTAATCGGTACCCATCCATGCGCTCCGCAAACTTCGTGAGCGTCACACCGAAACTCGCCGCGTCACGTTTGGCGATGCCGCATCGGGGAATCCAGGGGGTGCGTGGAGAAGCCGCGTGGAATGACCAATCCACTCCAGTAGCGGAAAGGTAAGTATGACCGAGAAGAACTCAGGACCCGAAGAAGGCATCAAGGGCGTCGTCGAGGACGTCAAGGGCAAGGCGAAGGAAGCTGTCGGAACTGTCACCGGCCGCGACGACCTTGTGCGCGAGGGTAAAGCCCAGCAGGACAAGGCCGAGGCCCAGAAGGACGTCGCCAAGAAGGAGGCCGAAGCCGAATCGGCCCGGGCGGGCGCCAAGGCCGCCGAACAACGTGAGCAGGCCCACCAGCGGCCGTAGCGCGACCTGATTGACGAGATGGCCCAGCCACCCTTGGCTGGGCCATCTCTCGTTCTAAAGCCATCGGATCAACTGTTCGGAGCTTGCCTGATCACATCGGGATGCTCTGCGTACCAACGTTCTTCGATCCGTCGCACACGTAGGTGTGCGATCAAGAGCCACAACCCGCCGCCCACCAGACCGACGGCGGCCAGGATGGCGAGCAACACCCCGGCCCCGGTGTTCCCGGTTGCGAAGCCGACCAGACACGCGACGAACATCACCACGCCCAGTCCGACCAGCACCAGCGCCGGCATGTTGCGGTTGTCCTTCATCGCCTCGCCGGCATGCGGCCGGGTCGTTCTGGTGTGGTCGACAGGATCGTCGGGACCTTTCATCATTTCCTCCCTCTCACTCGTAGCGCGGGTATTGGGTCGCCACCTTGCCCGCCAGCACCGGGCGGCCGACTTCGTCGGTGTGGGACAGTTCGGCGTCGAGTCGTTCCAGGACGCGCTGCGCACTGCTTGATGGGTGGCCGAGCCACACCGGTGTCGAGAGCAGCAGGATGTCGGTTCCGCGCACACCCGGGTTCTCGCGGACCTGATCGGCGATCAGCTCGCTGCTGGAGTCGGCCGGCCGGCCCTTCAGACCGCAGACCAGGGCCAGCGCGGTCAGGGTCGGCGCCGTCATAGATCTGTCTCCCGGTTCGCTTCGGATCAGCGCCGGGAGACTTCCCTCGACGGGGTCGGGCTAAACCTCCGGGCTGACCCGCTGGTGGGCGGTGAGCAGCAATCGGTCCAGGACCGCACGGCTGGGAAGCGTCTCGCTGTAGTCGAGATTCAGGAAGTCTTCTGCCAGCTGTTCGGCCAACAGCCGCAGCTTGGTATTGGTCTCCTGCGACCGCCACCTCAGCAGTTCGAACGCCGCATCGGCATTGATCCGGTAGATCAGCATCAACATGCCCTTGGCCTGCTCGATGGCGCCACGGGCTTCGGCGATCTCGGCAACCGCCTCGGTGACGGCGTCCTCTCGTGCCTGCGTGATGGATGGCGAGACGTCGACGTAGAAACCGTGTGTTCCGATGATCGTGCCGGCGTCGTCGAAGAGCTGATCACCCACCACGACCACGTGGTGGACATCGCCGGCCGTATCGATGATCCGGTGCCGGGTGCTGAACGCGCCCGAAGTACGCCGGATCTCGAGCAGTGTCGCCGCCACCTGCCCGTAGTCCTCGGGGTGCTTGTGCGAGAGCACCAGTTCGGTCGTCGGATGCACGGTGCCCGGTTCGTACCCGTGCATACGCTCCACCTGCGGGGACCACTCCCAGCGTTCGTCGGCGAAGTAGAACCGGAACCAACCGACACGCTGCGCCTCGCCGCCGGCAAACGCATGCTCGATCGGCGACTCAGCGTCTCCGGTGGTGGGGTCACTCGTCACAGTTTGAGATTATCGCGCCCCGCTGATGGTGACTCACCAGATTTGTCACACGCGACATTTACATTCGGTGCCGTGCGACGGCTCAGGATCAAGCTCTTCATCGCTGCGGGCGCGGCGGCCGCGTTCGCGAGTCACCTCGCCGGCGTCGACGCGGCATGGAGCCTGGCCGTCGGTGTCGTGGTGCCACTGGCCCTGGCGGCCACCCCGCGGTTCCTGCTGGGCGCATTCCGGGGCGCGAGCACACCCAGCGCCCGCGAGCAACCGGCGACCGAGATGACCGGGCTGGAATTCGAGGACCACGTGGCCCGTGTGGCCCGAAGCTGTGGGTTGCCGGTGATTATGACGCCGCTCACGGGGGACTGGGGCGTGGATTTGATCGTCGGACACCGGCCGAACCGGATTGCCGTGCAATGTAAACGACTGTCACGGCCGGTGGGCGCGGGTGCCGTGCAGGAGGTTGTCGCAGGCGCACCGATGCAGGATTGCACCAGGACCATGGTGGTCACCAACAACGAATTCACCCCGGCGGCACGTAAACTCGCCGAGCTTCACGGTTGCGATTTGGTGGGCGGAGCCGACCTCCCCAGACTCAGGTCGATCCTGCGCCGCGCGGCGTCTTCAGAACCGGCCACCGACCAGCCCTAGTCCCCCAGCGGTGATCTCAGCGCCTCCCGCACGGCGTCGAGGCATTCGTCGATTTCCTTGCGCGTCACGTTCAGCGCCGGCCGGAACCGCACCGAGTCGGTCCCACTCGGCAGCATGATGACGCGACGGCTCCACAACCGTCGCACCAGTTCGTCGCGCTCGGCGGCGGTGGGCAGGCTGAACGCACACATCAAGCCGCGACCACGTGGAGCGAGCACCGTGTCGGGGAAATCCGTTGCCAGCGCCGACAACTGACCGAGAAGGTAGTCACCCGTCACCGCGGCGCTACGGAACAGGTCCTCGGACTCGATGACTTCGAGGATGCGCCTCGATCGCACCATGTCGACCAGGTTGCCGCCCCAGGTGGAGTTGATCCGCGAGCTCACGGTGAAGACGTTGTCGGCGACGTCGTCCACGCGGCCACCCGCCATCACCCCGCACACCTGCGTCTTCTTTCCGAAGGCGACCACATCCGGGACGACCCCCAATTGCTGGTAGGCCCAGGCGGTTCCGGTGATCCCGCACCCGGTCTGCACCTCGTCGAAGATCAGCAGGGCGTCGAACTCGTCGCAGAGCTCACGCATCGCGGCGAAGAACTGCGGTCGCATGTGCCGGTCACCGCCCTCCCCCTGGATCGGCTCGGCGATGAAGCAGGCGATGTCGTGCGGGTTGGCCTCGAACGCGGCCCTGGCCGCCCGCAGCGAATCAGCTTCGAGTGCAGCGATATCCGCACCGGGCCGCACGTAGGGAGCGTCGATCCGGGGCCAGTCGAACTTCGGGAAGCGAGCTACCTTGACCGGATCGGTGTTGGTCAGCGACATGGTGTAACCGCTGCGGCCGTGGAACGCTCCGCGCAGGTGCAGCACCTTGGTACCCAGCGCGGGGTCGAACCCGCGGGCCTCGTTGTGCCGGCTCTTCCAGTCGAATGCCACCTTGAGCGCGTTCTCGACCGCCAGGGCGCCGCCGTCGACGAAGAACAGATGCGGCAGGTCCGGATCGCCGAGCACGCGGCGGAAGGTGTCGACGAACCGGGCCAGCGGCACGCTGTAGATGTCGGAATTGCTCGGCTTGTTCACCGCGGCCTTGCCCAACTCGGCGCGGAAGTCGTCGTCGGACAACGCCGGGTGGTTCATCCCGAGCGCAGACGAGGCGAAGAACGTGAACATGTCCAGGAAGCGTTCGCCGGTGCGCGCATCCACCAGATAGGACCCCCGGGAGCGCTCCAGGTCGAGGACGAAGTCGAAGCCGTCGGTCAGGATGCTGCGCGCAAGGACCGCTCGCACCCGGTCAGGCGTTACGTGCGGCGTGGTCGTCAGCACTGCGGTCATGGCGCCATACTAACGGAATCTTTACGGTCTCCGCCCAACATGACCGTAACTGTTACGGAACGTAGTCTCGACCGCTGTAAAATGTCTGCAAAATGATGGTGCTTCGCGTCCGGACGTTGGCCGCGGTCCTGATCCGCTGGAGCAGGTCCTCCAAGGCTCGGGCCGAGGCGACCCGGACCAGCAGGACGTAGCTCTCCTCGCCCGCCACCGAGTGGCACGATTCGATTTCGGGGATGTGCTGCAACCGCGCGGGTGCATCATCGGGTTGGGATGGATCGAGAGGAGTGATGGCGACGAACGCCGACAGCATGTTGCCCAGCGCCTCGGGATTGAGCCGCGCGGCGTATCCGGTCACGACACCCCGCGACTCCAACCGGCGCACCCGCGCCTGCACCGCCGACACCGACAGCCCGGCCGCCGATGCCAGCTGCGCCAGCGTCGCCCTACCGTCAGCGGCAAGCGCACGGGCCAGCGTCCGATCGGTCTCGTCCAGCACGTATTCGTCGGCTTCACCCATGGCCCGCACTGTAACTCCTCGGCGACCTCAGAAAGGCACACGATGACCACCACCGAACGGACCGATCTCCCTACCGCAGAGGAACTGCGCCGGCGGGTACGTCAGGCCCTCGATGCCGTCGGCGCGAGGGCGGAACTCGGCGAGCCGGCCGCTCCGGGCAGTGGCCTGCATGCCAGCACACCGATCAGCGGGGATGTCCTTTTCACCCTGCTCGAAGACAGTCTCGAACAGGTCGATGCCGCGGTCTCCGATGCCGCACAAGCCTTCTCGACCTGGCGCACGACCCCGGCACCGGTGCGCGGCGCATTGGTGGCACGCCTGGGCGAGCTGCTCGTCGAACACAAATCAGATCTGGCGACCCTGGTGACGGTGGAGGCGGGCAAGATCACCTCCGAGGCACTGGGCGAGGTGCAGGAGATGATCGACATCTGCCAGTTCGCCGTCGGCCTCTCACGCCAGTTGTACGGCCGCACCATCGCGTCCGAACGTCCCGGACACCGGCTGATGGAGACGTGGCACCCGCTGGGCGTCGTCGGCGTGATCACCGCGTTCAACTTCCCGGTGGCGGTGTGGGCGTGGAACACCGCGGTCGCGCTGGTCTGCGGCGACACCGTGGTGTGGAAACCCTCGGAGCTGACCCCGCTCACCGCGATCGCCTGCCAGGCGCTGATCGAGCGCGCCGCAACCGATGTCGGTGCGCCCGTATCGGTGGCTCGGCTCATCCTCGGTGAGCGCGAACTGGGTGAGCGGCTGGTCGACGATCCACGCGTGGCCCTGGTCAGCGCGACCGGCTCGGTGCGGATGGGCCAGCAGGTGGGCCCGCGGGTGGCCGCGCGGTTCGGCAAGGCACTGCTGGAGCTCGGCGGCAACAACGCCGCGATCGTGACGCCCTCGGCCGATCTGGACCTCGCGGTGCGCGCCATCGTGTTCTCCGCCGCGGGGACCGCCGGACAACGCTGCACCACGCTGCGCCGGTTGATCGTGCACTCCTCTATCGCCGACGACCTGGTGTCCCGGATCGTCTCGGCCTATCAGAGCCTGCCCGTCGGTGACCCGAGCACCGATGGGACCCTGATCGGCCCGCTCATCCACACCCGCGCCTACCGGGACATGGTCGGGGCGCTGGAGCAGGCCCGTGCCGACGGTGGCGAAGTCTTCGGCGGTGAACGTCACGACCTCGGAGACGAGGGTGCGTTCTACGTCGCCCCCGCGGTGGTCCGGATGCCCGCACAGACGGCGGTCGTGCACACCGAGACCTTCGCCCCGATCCTGTATGTGCTGACCTACGACGCCATCGACGACGCGATCGCCCTGAACAACGCAGTACCGCAGGGCCTTTCGTCGGCGATCTTCACCACCGACGTGCGAGAGGCCGAGCGGTTCATGGCAGCCGACGGATCCGACTGCGGTATCGCCAATGTCAACATCGGGACCTCCGGCGCCGAGATCGGCGGCGCGTTCGGTGGAGAGAAGCACACCGGCGGAGGGCGCGAATCCGGGTCGGATGCGTGGAAGGCGTACATGCGCCGCGCAACCAACACGGTCAACTACTCCTCGGAGCTGCCGCTGGCCCAGGGCGTGCATTTCGGGTAGGCGACCAGCCTCAATCACCCGTCTTGTTGACACACGACGTCGACGTACACGGTGGTGAACTGCAGCGCGCTACGCGCCGCGGGCACTCCGTGCACGTCCGTCACCGTGCACAGCGACAACGGAACTCCGTTGTTGCCGTTGATCTGGACGGTGTAGCCGGCAGCGGTCAGGTCCCGCACCACATCCGGGGCTCTGGTACCGCCCGTGGGGGCTGCTGATGCCGGGGCGGCAGCAGCCAGGAGCCCCATCGCAACTGCCACAGCGCATATCGATCGGTTCATGTGGAGGCCCTCCCGCATCCGTAGGTTTTCACCTATCGATACGCACGGTGGTTACACCCGGTTCAGACCGGCCGCGGGGCCAACACCTCGATGTTCCCGTCGCGTTCGCGGACATCGAAGTGCGGCAGCGGTTTCGGAGCGATCGGGAGTTGGTGTGTGAGCACCTGGCCGGCCGGTGAGAACGACGTCACATGGCACGGGCAACGCAGGCTGTCCGCAGCACCGTCGAGCCACAGCTTGCACCCCTGATGAGTGCACACCCCCGACACCGCGTCGACCTTGCCTCCCGCCCGTCGGACGAATCCCGACACGGTGCCGAGGTCGAACGACAGCACCGAACCTTCGTCGAGATCGGCACTCCTCGCCACCGGCAGCCACTCACCGTCGTTGGGCACCAGGTCCGAACCGTCGGCCTGCGCGGGTTCGGCGGGCTGCTCCCGACCGGTGACCACATGGTCGATCGAGACGGCGGCGACGGCCGCGGTCGCCGCTGCTGCGGTACCCACGATGACCTGCCGGCGGGTGGCCGACGGCCCTTGCCGCGCAGGCGCCGGTTGGCCCGAGTCTCCCTGGGAAAGCTGTTGGGCGATACGGTTCTTGAGGTCCTCCACAAACTCGGGCCGTGGCTCGTCCGCGTCGGGCCCGACTGCCCGCAGTTCGATCGCCGTGCGGATCTGGGCAGCGTCGAAATCGTCGGCGGGGAAGGGTTCCGGCCGACGCCCGGCGAGTAGATCGTCGACGTATTTGCGTACCCCTCGCCTGGTCACCGTGACTCTCCCTCGTTGATCTGAGCCGCCAATCGCAACGCCCGGTGTTGCAGCACCTTCGCGTTGGCGACGCTGACTCCCATGTCTTTCGCCGATTCCCGAACCGAACGGCCCTGCAGGAAACGTAGTTCGAGCACCCGGCGGTACTGGGGCGGCAGCTGCGCCAGGACTGCGGCGACGCGTTGCGGGGCCGTACTGGTCTCGGCGTCCGGACCGGGGTCGGGCGCGGCCACGTCGTCGTCGATGACGGTGATCTCGCGTCCCATGGTGGCCCGCCAATGCGCCGCGAGCACGGTACGGGCGGTGGCACGCAGATACGAGCGGACTTCGGCCACGCTCGCCGAGAGCCGCAGCGGCCGAAACGCGGCCAGGAACACCTCGGAGGTGAGGTCCTCGGCGTCGGAACGGCTGCCCAGCCGTGCATAGAGCAACCGGTACACCCACGTCACGTTGTCGTCGTACACGGCTTCCCAGCTCGAGTAACAGCCCTCCGGCACGATTCGCAGTTCGGGGCGCTCACGTCCGGCCGGCATCGAGCATCCCCGCGATCTCCCGCACAGACCCCTGCACCATCACCGACCACCCGCCTTTCAACGCGGGAGCCCTGCGCAGAGCTCCCGCACACCTAGATAGGCCGGCGGGTTACACGCGAACGTCGTCCGCACCTGACCAGCATCCACCCGTGTAACCCGACGCGCTATCTCCTGGTGACTGCTTCGCACCGCTCCCTGACACAACGGAGGTCCCGATGGTCCGACGATTCCCGACATCTGCCGTCGTCGCCCTGGTGGTGACGGCATCCGCGTGCTCGAACACGCCGTCCGCCGCACCGCCGACGGTGGATTTCAGCGCCAATGCCGCCACCTCGGTCGGTATGGCCCCGATGCACGGTATGGCCCCGGCAGCACCGGCGAGCACACCGCAGGCTCCGGTGGCCGGCACTGCGGTGAGCATCGACAACTTCGCCTTCGCGCCCGCCATGCTGACGGTGCACCGCGGCGACACGGTGACCTGGACCAATCACGATGAGGAACCGCACACAGTCGCGGCCGAGGACGGGTCGTTCCGCTCCCCCGGTATGGGCGCCAACGCCACTTTCAGCTTCACCTTCACCAACCCGGGCAGCTACGACTACATCTGCTCGGTCCATCCCGTCATGCACGGCACCGTGGTGGTGACACCATGACCGATCCCCACACCATGACGCGCCGCCAGCTCATCCGGCACGGCGCCTGGTTTGGTGCAGCGGTCGGTCTCGCCGTGGTCGGCGGCGAGGTCATCTCCCACGCGGCCACCTCACGCACCGCCGACGTCGCGCGGCCGACGGTGCGTTTCGCTCAGATCAGTGACAGCCACATAGGATTCACCGGCGCCGCCAACCCCGACGTGGCCGGGTCATTCGGCCGGGCCGTCGAGCAGATCAACTCGCTGGACTACACACCGGATTTCGTGATCCACACCGGCGACCTCACCCACCTGTCGACCCCCGCACAGTTCGACGAGGTCAAGCAGATGATGCAGGGAATCGACACACCGCACGTGTTCACCGTGCCGGGTGAACACGACTCTGTCGACGATGCGGGCCAGAAGTACCGGTCGGTGTTCGGCGCGGGCACCCGCGGAGACGGTTGGTACAGCTTCGACATCGCCGGGGTTCATGTCATCGGGCTGGTCAACACGCTGAATCTGAAGAAACTCGGACACCTCGGTGTCGATCAGCTCGACTTCATCGAGAAGGACGTCGCCCCGTTGTCGTCGGACACGCCGATCGTGGTATTCAGCCACATTCCGTTGTTCGCGATGTACCCGGATTGGGGCTGGAGTACCGACGACGCTGCTCAGGCGCTGAGCCACCTGCGCCGGTTCGCCTCGGTCACCTGCCTCAATGGGCATGTCCACCAGCTGTTCTCGAAGACCGAGGGGAATGTGACGTTCTACAGCGGCACCACCACGGCCTATCCGCTGCCGCATCCCGGCGACGGACCCGCACCGAAACCTCTTATCCTTCCGGCCGGCCGCCTGCACGACGTCCTGGGGATCCGGGAGGTCAGCTATACCAGGGGCACCTCGGCACTGGCCCTCAAGGAGGATCGGCTGCTATGACGTGGCGACGCAGGACCGACTGGTCCGGCTGATCGACACGAACCTGCCGCGGCTCAGCACAATTCGATCCTGTGGTGCCCCGGCCACCGCCTCCTCCAGGCTCGACGACCGGATGGCCAGCAGATCCGCGGACAAGCCGGCAGCCGCCCCTGCCACCGGCAGACCCATGATGTCGCGTGCGCCCTCGCTGACGGCACGGTAGGCCTCGTCGACCGACAGATGCCCGGCCGTCACCAGCAACATCGCGGTCTCCAGCGCATCGCTACGGCCCAGCGGGTTGTACGGGTCACGCACATTATCGGCGCCGCCGGCGACGCGGACACCGGCGTCCAACAGCGCACGGACGGCGGTGAGCCCGCGCGGTGTGGCGACGGGATCGGCCCAGCCCTGCAGGTACAGATTTGTGATCGGGAGGCTGACGATCCCCACATCGCTGTCCTTCACCGCGCGGATCACCCGATCGAGCACGTCGGCTTGCACCATCCCCAGACTGACGCAGTGCCCGGCCGTCACCGGCATCGACTTCGGCCAGTCCCGCACCGAATGGGCGAGTTCTTCCAGCGTCAGCATCATCGGATTGAGTTGTTCGTCGGTATGCATGTCGACACCGACGTTGCGGGATCGCGCAATCGTCAACAATCGCTGCAGGTTTCCGCTCGGATCCGGGGTCTGGTGCGGATGACCGCCGACAAGATCGGCGCCCAGGTCCAGGGCCGCGTGCACGGCCGCGTCCTCGGCGAAGTACGGGGCCATGGCCACGATCTGGATGTCCATGACCGAGGCGAGTTCCGCTCGGACCTCGACCAGCGCACGGATGCCGCGCAGTGGATCGTCTCCGCGCAACAGGTTGACGTGCGACCGCACCGCGGTGGTGCCGTTGCCGAGCAACAGCAGCGCTGCCCTGCGGGCACGCTCCGCGATCCCCTCGACGGTCAGGGTCGGGGTGTGACGTTCCCATGCGGCGATCGCCGCACCCAGATCTCCCATCGGAGGCCGGATCTCGTCGAAGGACAGGGCTTTGTCCAGGTGGGCATGCGGCTCCGCGGGAGCGGTCAGCAGCAGATGTCCCGTGAGGTCGAGTTCGTCTCCGACCGCCAACCGTCCCGCTGCGGGGACCACCTCGCGCACTCTTCCCCGTTCGAGGTGCACGTCGACGACGCGGCCGTCCGGCAGCGTGGCGTTGTGCAGGACCGGCACGGCGCGCCCATGGGCTACCGGCGATGTTTGTTCCATGACACTCCTAGCAGAAGTCACTCTTGCGAATCGCGCAGTGCACACCCTTGACGATGTCGACCACCTGGGTGACCGAGAAGTCCCCGGCCGCACTGAGATAGAGGTAAGCCTCGCTGGGTGTCATCCCGGTGTGCGCCGACAGGAAGTCGACCGACAGTTGAGCACACTGACGCATCGCCTCGTCGAGGCTTTCGTTCATTCCGAGAATGATCCAGTGATCGTCGGTGTCGACGAACGGCATCGGCGCACGGGCCGGTGTCAGCGCGGTCACGACCGTCAGGCGGGCCGTGATCCGCAACGATCCTTCGAGGGCGGTCAGGGCGATTTCACCGTTGCCCTGCGCGAAGTGGGGGTCCCCGAGGTAGAACCCGGCGCCGGGCACCTGGACCGGTAGGTACAGGGAGCTGCCGACCACGATGTCCCGCACATCCATGTTGCCCCCGAACGGACCCGGCGGGATGGTGCTGCGTGCCTCCGGGCCCGCGGGGGTCACGCCGCACAGACCCATGAACGGGCGGACCCCGATTGTGGCTCGGCCACTGCCGAATTCGAACACGGCACGCGTTCGGGTTCCGTCGAGCCGGCAGAACTTGCTGAACACCGCGGGGATGCTGCCGTCGGACTCTCGCGGCAGCCGATCCGGCAGCGCACCGCGTTGATGCCGGCTGGAGACGACGCCGTAGGGGACGCGCGGTCGCAGGTCCAGGAAGTCGACGCGTAGCCAGTCGCCCGGCCGGGCACCGCGAACGTGCACCGGCCCGAGCACGATGTGCGGCGCCTTCGGCGGGACCGGCTTGCGCAGGTCGGACGCTGCCAGATCGATGGCGTCGGCGAGTACGTCGGTGCGCTCGACACCATGGCGGCCGAAGTAGGCGACCGGGTCACGGCCCTGGTCTTCCATCAGCCCTTCCTGCGACACTGTGTCGAAGGTGACGGTCCGGCCGCTGTCCACGGTGAGCACCGGTACCGTCTCGGGTGTGGGAAGCGTTCCCCAACTGATGGTTTCGCTGTTGCACCACAGATAGTGCTCGGCGGTCCGTGGGTCGATCCCGGCCTGCAGGATCGGCATCACCGCGATCCGGCGGGCTCGCCCAGGTGCTGTCGCCACCCACCGGGCGCGGTGATCTCACGTGCCAAGTCATCGCCGGTCGGCACCGAACGGCACACCATGCTCAGTGCACCTCGGCCGTCTTCGAGTTGAATCACCGATAGCTCGAGCTCGGCGGGCTCACGCGGCAACAGATTCTCACGCAGTTCGGCATAGGTCATCTCGTAGATCTCCCCGGGCACCGACCAGCCGCCGTCGCGTACCGGTGCCAGCCCGGGAAATACGTCACCGAAGGAGAAGAACCGGTATGCCGGGGCGGTGCGCACCGGACCGACGAAGCGGGCCGAGGCCAGGGCATCGTTGAGCGGCCCGCCGGTCATGGCCTGGCCGTTGACGAACATCAGGACAGTCTCGTGTGACATGGAAACTCCATCAGGGAAAGTAGGTTCAGCTCACCGTGGTTTCAGCTCAAACTGGTGTTGCCATGGCCGCGTAGCGCGTGCACGCGCATGGCGGTGGCGGCCCGATCGAGGTCGCCACTGGCGAGGTCGTCGAGCAGGGTTCGGTGCTGGGAGATCGGCTCATGGCCCGACTGCTGGACGTAATCGTCGGTCGGATACAGGAATGCCTGACGCTCCAGAAACGACGATGTGATCGGGCAGAAGGCGGCCCGGTTGATGGCCATGTGGAACTCCAGATGCGCCATCGCGTACTGCGGGCTGACAACGCCGTGCTCACGCAGCGCGGCCGCAAGCGGGTCCAGCCCGGCGTACAGCGAATCCCAGTCCACTTGAGCGCATTTGGCAGTGATCAGCTTGGCGGCGACCTGATCGAACGCCACCCGCAGTTCGTGCAGTTCGGCGCGGGCGGCGGCGTCGACCTCAACCACGACGAGCTGACCGCGCCTGACCCGTTCGACGAGTCCTTCACTCGTCAAGCGCTGCAGCGCCTCACGTATCGGCGTGCGGCTGACCCCGAGATCCTCGGCGATCTCCTCCTCGGTCAGCCGGATCCCACCCGCGTATTCACCGGTGGTGATCTGCTGACGGAGGTAGCGGTACACCCGCTCACGCACGCTCAGCGGTTCGCCGGTCGTGGAATCGGCGAGGGCAGTGTCCAAAGGGCTCATCTCATCCTCGCTTTCGACAATGCGGCGCGGCAGGCGTTCGTCGCGCGCTGCATGAAGGTGCCCGACATCACGTTCATACCCGCTTGCAGCGCCGATGTCTGCAAAGCGCTCACCCGGTTGTTCAGGTCGAAGAACTGGTTGCCGGGCGAGGTCAGCCGGCCGAGGTCGAAGGCGAACGGTGCGTCCTCCGAGGCGTCGGTCTCCCCCCAGGTCGTGGTGTTGACGAGCAGCGATGGCGACTCGTCTCCCAGCAGTTCGGCGAGCGCAGCCGGGCTGCTGTGCTCGGCGCCGAATCGCCGCGCCCAGGTGGAAAGTGCCTCGGCGTTGCGTGCCGAACCGATCAGCCGGGCCTGCGGCCAGGCCCGCCGGCAGGCCAGCGCCACCGAGTTCGACGAGCCGCCCGACCCCAGCACCAAAACCGACTCCGGAGTCCTGCCGCCCATCAGGGTTTCCATGGCTGCCTGGGACGCCCAGCTGTTGGTGTTGACTCCGACCGTGCCTTCGGCTCCGCGGACGATGGTGTCGACCACGCCGGTCTGGGCGGCCGACGGGGTCAAAGTCGGTATCGCAGGGGCGACCTCTTGTTTCCACGGGCTGAGTACCAGTGCCAGCGACCAGCGCGAATCACCCAATAGCTCAACAGGACTGTCGAAATGAACGGTGCCGGCCAGGTCGACCTTCTCGGCGAGCAGTGCGTCGTGCAGCAGCCTGCCCTTCAGCGCATGCGCGGCGGTGGTGCCGATTCCCGCGATCACGGTCTGATCCGGCCCCGCCGATCCGGATGACAATCCAGATGAAACGCTTCGTACCTCGTCGATGCACCGCGCCACCGCGGCACCGATCGTGGCCGCGCCGTCGGCCTCCAGGAGCGTCATCCCGGTCATCGCATGACCTCCCGTACCGGCTTCACCTGTCGCCCGGCCGGCGCACCGACCACCTCCCCCTTCTCGTAGACCAACTGGCCGCGCAGATAGGTGGCGACCACACTGCCGGTCAGTTCCCACCCGTGATAGGGCGTGACGTTGTGCTTGGAGTGCAGGCTGGCCTGGTCCAGGACCACCTCTGTGCCGGGATCGACGAGCACGAGGTCGGCATCGAAACCCGGTGCGATCCGGCCCTTGTCGGCCATCGACCAGCGCCGTGCCGGGGTGTAGGAACACAATCGCACGATGTCCTCGACCGTCAGCCTGCCCCGGGCGGCGGCGGTCAGCATCAGTGGGAGCATCGTCTCGACGCCGATGAATCCGCCGTAGGCCTTCCACACGTCGGTCTCGGCCTGTTCGGTGACGGTGTGCGGAGCGTGGTCAGTAGCGACCACGTCGACGTCACCCCGGTCGATGCCCGCCCACAGCGCGGCGACGTCGGTCGCCGGGCGGATCGGCGGGTTCAGCTTGATCAGGTTTCCGTAGGTGTCATAGGCACTTTCGTCGAGGAACAGGTGCGAGACCAGGGCTTCGATGCTGACCCGGTGCCCCTGAGCCCGCATGTCCATGACGCGTTGCAGGCCCGCGGCTGTGGACAGGTGGTGGATGTGCAGCTTGGTCTTGGCTTCGGTGGCCATGGTGATGATCCGGGTGATCGCCTCGACCTCCACGAACGCCGGCCTGCCCTCCAGATGGGCACGGGGATCCCGCCGGCCCTCGGCTTGCAGCCGGTCCCCGAACATCCGCAGCAGGTGGTCGTTCTCGGCGTGGACACCGACAACCAGATCCGCGTCGGCGGCTGCCTCCAGACCACGGAATATCGCGGCGTCGTTGGGGCAGCGGTTGTCGCCCGTCGTCTGTCCCATGAAGAGCTTGAATCCCATGGCGCCCAGCTCGGCCATACCCGCGATCTCGTCTGCGTTGTCGTGATCCAGCATTCCGTAGAGCCCGAAATCCACGTATGCCTTGTTCCGCACCAGATCGAGCTTCTGCTGATAGCGCTCCGCTGTGGCGACCGGCGGTTTCGTGTTGGGCATGTCCACGACGGTGGTCACCCCGCCCGCGGCCGCGGCCGACGTGCCGCTTGCGAAGTCTTCCTTCTCGGTCATGCCCGGTTCGCGGAGGTGCACGTGCACGTCGACCAGGCCGGGAAGCACCAGCAGCCCGGCCGCGTCGACCGTCGGAACCCCTTCCATCGCAAGGTCATCGCCAACGGCGATGACGCGTCCGTCGGCCACGGCGACGTCCTGGCGGCGGCGGCCATCGTGGGACACCACGGTGCCTCCGGTTACGACGAGGTCCGGGGTGGGTGGAGCGGTCATGTGACGACCTTTCTGTTCGGGCGGTCTTTCGATGCGTCGAGGCGCGAGCTAGGTCAGCGCCAGGTCCGGGTTCTGTTCGTAGACTTCGCGAATGGGGCCGAGCTCGAACAGGTCGTCGACGGACAGGTTCAGCCCTCCCGCGGCGATGGCCTCGACGTTCGCGGCCGCGGTTTCGTCGGAGATCGCCAGGATCTGCTGTGAAGACTTGCCATTGCGGATCAGTTCGTTGCCCGCCAGGCAGCAGTCGTAGGTGGCCTCGGGGTTCAGATGCAGGTCTTTGCCGTACTCGTTGACCGTGAGATCCGTTGCCAACTTGGGGTTGTCGAGGACGTCGCGCCACCCGCGAATCTCGGCGTGCAGGAACGCCTTGAGTTTGTCCCGGTTCTTCTCGATGTTCTCCTGGGTGGTGATGTAGGTCTGCCCTACGAGCGGGAATCCGACGTCGGCCAGCAGCATGGTGTTGATGTCGAACCCCTTGTGCCGGAGGTCGACAACCTGGCTGTTGATGAAACCGAGGTAGCCGTCGATCTCGCCGGCGGTCATACCGATGGGATCTCCCTGGACCGGGACCGTGTTGATTCGGGAGGAGTCCAGCTTCAGGGCCGACATGAAGTTCCGCCAGACGGGCTCGCTCGACGACGCACATCCGATTGTCTTGCCGTACAAATCCTCCGGATTCTTGATCGGCTTGTCCGCCATCGACATGATGCAGCCCGCATAGCGGCTGTAGACCGCACCGACGATCTTCAGCGGCGCCCCCTTGGCGACAGCCGATCCGACGATCGGCACCTGCGACACCCCCGCGAAGGTGCGCGACAGCACGTCCGACTCGATCGGTGGGGCGGTCGGTCCGCCGGAGACCAGGTCGGCACCGCTGAAGCCGGCGTCGGTGTAGTAGCCCTTCTTGTCGGCGATGAAGCTCCCGGCGAACTGGGTGTTCTTGATCCACGACAGCCGTTGGGAGGCCACGCCGAATCCGTCGGCAGCTCCGCTTGATTCGCCTGAGACACAGGCGGCCAGCGCCGCCGGTGCGGCCAGCGCGAGGCCGCCGAATGCGATGCCTCTGGTGAGGAACTGGCGCCGACCGAGAAGATTGTTCATCAGATACGTCCGTTCAGGGTGAGTGGTGGCGTGCTCAGCGAGGAGCACTCATGCGGGCGGTGACAGCGGCCTCGATGACGCTGACGATCTGGTAGACGAGGACACAGGCGACCGTGAGTACGACGACCGATGCCCACAGCCGTGCGAACTCGAATTCGTTGGCATCGCGCAGCATCTGACCGCCCAGTCCCTCGCCTGTGGCCAGCCATTCCGCCAAGAGCGCACCGACGACAGAGGTGGTCACCGCGACGCGCGCGGCGGCGAACCAGGTGGGAATCGCGTGGGGCAGGGCAACCTTCCGGAACGCCGACCAGGTGGAGCCGCCGTAGGCGACGATCATCTCGACGTCGGTCCGCGGTGTGCTGCGTATCCCGTGCAGCATGGTGAGCAACGCGGGTACCACGACGATGGCCGCTCCGATGACAGCGGTGCCGAGCGCACCGCGGTCGAAGATCAGCACAAGGATCGGAGCGATGGTCACCATCGGGATCGCATGCAGCGCCGTGACGGCCGGCAGGAACATGCTCTCGACGGTCCTGGAGAAATAGAACAGCAGCGAGACACCCGCCGCCAGAGCGAGTCCGAGGACGAATCCGTACGAGGCGTCGACAGCGGTCCTGGCGAGATTCGTCGCGATACCTGCCCGGTGCGCCGCAGCGTCAGCGTCCGCGAACAAGTAGTTCCAGACGTCGACCGGCGACTTGGCCACATACGAGCTCACATCGGCCAGACCGATGAACACCGTCCACACCGCGAGGATCGCGAGCACCGCGCCGCCCGAGGTCAGCAGCGTGCGTACGGCGCTGCGGGCCATCGGCCTCTGCAGAGTCGTCATGCTCTTCCTCCTGCCATCCCGGCAGCCCACGGCGTGAGGACCTTCTCGACGGTGTTGACGAAAACGAACGCGAGGCCCGCGATGAGACTCGACAGCAGGGTGATGCCCCAGGTCCGGACCACATCACTGGAGGATTGGGCGACCACGAGAGCAGCGCCGAGGCCACGCTCCTGCCCCATGAACTCACCGATGATCGCCCCCAGAATCGCCGCCGGGACAGCGACTTTCAGCGCGGTCAGGATGCTCGGCAACGCGGAGAGCAGCTCGACCTTGCGCAGCACCAGATACCTGCCGCCGCCGTAGGCGCGCACCAGATCCTTGCTGAGCGGATCCGCATGGCGCAGCCCGTTGATCGCCCCCACCAGCGTGGTGAAGAACACGGAGACGGCCGCCATGATGGCCGAGGTGACCATGCCGTCGAAACACGCGGCCAAGATGGGAGCGATCGCGATCAGAGGGATGCACGCCGACGCAATCCCGGCCTGCAGCACCAACTTCTCCAGTGCAGGCACGGTGGTCACGAGCGCGGCGCAGCCGATCGCGGCGAGGTTGCCCCAGAAGTACCCCACGGACGCCGACGCCAGAGTGACAGGTATGTGGATGCCGTAAAAGTCGGCACCGTCGGACAACACCCCTGCCAGGATCTCGGTCGGGGCCACGATTGCGGGTCCGAGAATGCCGGTCATTCCGACGAGTTGCCATACGGACAGCACGATGAGCGAGCCGGCGAGACCGGCATAACGGTTGTGGTTCATCGGCTCACCGGCACCCGTACCTCGGTCTCGTCAGAACGCGAGCCGAACAGGATGGAGGACAGCAGGTCGACGTACTCGTGAAACTCGCTGGTGCGCATCATCTCCGGCAGCCGGGGCCTGGGCAGGTCGATCTGGACCGACTTCACCACCCGGCCGGGCCGGGCGCTCATGACCACGACGGTGTCGGACAGGAACACCGCCTCGGCAATGCCGTGGGTGACCATCAGGGTGGTCGCGGGGCGTTCGGTCCAGATCCGGAGCAGTTCGACGTTGAGCGTCTGGCGGGTCATGTCGTCGAGGGCACCGAACGGCTCGTCGAGCAGTAGCACCCGAGGCTTGACGACGAGGGCCCGCGCGATGGAGACCCGCTGACGCATACCGCCGGACAGCTGGGCGGGCCGTGCCGCCTCGAAGCCGGTCAGTCCGACCAGATCGATGAGTTCCTGGACGAACTCGTCGGATACGGACTGTTTGGACACCTCGAGCGGCAGCCGGATGTTGGATCGGACGGATCGCCAGGGCAGCAGGGCCGAGTCCTGGAACGCGATGCCCAGGTGGTGATGCCTGCGCATGTCCTGCGGGGTTTCGCCGTGGACCAGGGCGGTGCCCGCGTTCTGCACCTCAAGTCCGGCCAGGATGCGCAACACGGTGCTCTTGCCGCATCCGGACGGCCCCAGGAGCGTGACGAACTCGCCTTGGTCGGACTGGATGTCGACTCCGTCGAGTGCGGTGACTACAGATCGGCCCACCTTGAACCGCTTCGTCAGTCCACCTATGTGAATCCCGGGTGCCGTCGGCGCGATCATGTGTTCTCCTCTGATGGGAAGCCGTTCATGTTCGGATCCAAGCTTGGATCCATAACCTAGGGACGCTTTGTTTCCGCTCGATGAACTCCGGACACGGTCGGGTTACAAGTGCGCTCGCCCCCGTTTTTCGGTAGGCAAGGGGCCATGGACATCGAACAGACGGTTGCGGTCATCACCGGCGCCGGATCAGGCATCGGCCGGGCGCTGGCTGAATCCTTCGCGGCGGAAGGCGCCCGCGTGGTGGCAGCCGACCTCGACGCGGAGTCGGCCGAACAGACCGCAGCTCAGATCCGTTCCGGCGGCGGGCAGGCGCTGGGAATCCGGGCCGACGCCGGTGTCACCGCCGACATCGAGGCGCTGACCGCCACTGAGTTCGGCCCCGTCGACATCTACGTCGCCAACGCCGGGATCATCGGCGCGCCGGGTCTCGGCACTGACGAGGACTGGAATTCGATCCTGGACATCAATCTGCGCTCCCACGTCCGGGCGGCGCAAGTGCTTGTCCCGCATTGGTTGTCGCGTGGCGGCGGTTACTTCGTGTCGGTCGCCTCGGCGGCCGGCCTGTTGTCCCAGATCGGCGCCGCCGGATATGCCGTCACCAAACACGCGGCAGTCGGATTCGCCGAATGGCTGGCCATCACGTACGGCGATGACGGCGTCGGGGTCAGCTGCGTGTGCCCGTTGGGGGTGAACACCCCGCTGCTCGACGCCGTGCGTGCTTCGGCGGATCCGGATTCCGCGGCCGGTGCGGCGTCGATCGTGCAGTCGGGCGAGGTGATCAGTGCCCAGGATGTCGCGGCGGCCACCGTGGCGGCCGTGCGGTCCAGCAGCTTTCTCGTCCTACCGCACCCCCAGGTGCTCGACATGTACCGCCACAAGGGCTCCGATTACGACCGCTGGATCGCGGGGATGCGCCGTTACCAACGGTCACTGCGCGCCGGCCGATGAGCGCCCGGCCGAGGGCAGCGTCTGCGGCGGGACGTACACACCGAGCGAGATGCGGTTCCACCAGACGTGATCGCGTCGCAGTTCGGTCCAGGTGCTGAACTCGTACCGGTACAGCCGGGCCCGTACGTAACGCGGCGGTTCGCCGGGGAATGGGTTGCACCGCAGCAGCTTCAGCGTGTCCCGGTCATTCTCCAGCAGCCGGGTCATCAGCATACGCAGCCAGCCGTGGGCATAGGCCGGCGAGATGGCCGCGAACCACATGAGCCAGTCCAGGCGCAGATGGTAGGGCGCGAACTGGCGCGGCCGCCGATGGACATCGCCAGGCTTGCCCTTGAATTCGTACTCCTTCCAGACGGTGTGATCACTCAACAGCGGGTCCGAGGTCCCCTCCAACACCACCTCATCGCGGGTACGGCCGACGGTGCCGAACGCCCCGTAGGAATTCACCAGGTGATAGTGGTTGTAGGAGGCGTTCATCCGCTGCCGTTTGGAGATGAGGTTGCGGGCCGGCCAGTAGCTCAGGCAGGCCACCGCGACGGTGAACCCGAGCACGACGACAACGAACCACACCGGGGTCTGGCTGAATTCGTGCTCAGGTAACGGAAGCAGCACCGCGGCGGTGGGATCCGAGAGGGCGCTGAACGCCAGGACGATGGTGATCCAGTTGAGCCAGGCGAAGTTCCCCGAAGCGACCAACCACAGCTGGGTGACGATTACGACGATCGCCGCCCCGCCGGCCACCGGCTGCGGGGCGAACAAGGCGAACGGTACGACGAGTTGGGCGAAGTGGTTGCCGGCCACCTCGATTCGGTGCAGTGGCTTGGGCAGGTGGTGGAAGAACCAGCTCAGCGGCCCGGGCATGGGCTGCGTCTCGTGGTGGTAGTACAGGCAGGTCAGGTTGCGCCAGCACGGGTCACCGCGCAGCTTGATCAGTCCCGCACCGAACTCGACACGGAACAACAGCCAGCGGGCCAGCCACAGCACCAGGAGCGGGGGCCCGACGTCGTCGTTGCCCAGGAACATCACCAGGAACCCGGCTTCGAGCAGAAGGGATTCCCAACCGAACGAGTACCACGTCTGGCCGACGTTGACGATCGACAGGTACAGCACCCACACCAGCAACCAGGTCAGCATCGCCGCCCACAACGGCACCAGGTCCCCGAAGCCCGCCAACAGGGCCGCGGAGATCACCGCCCCGGCGATACACACCGCGGCGAAAAAGCGGTCCGAGTAGTGGAACTGGAACAGGCTCGGGGCGCGCCGGAACGAGTTGACCGCCAGGAACCGGGGTATCGGGAGCAGCCCCCGCTCACCGAGGAGCCCGCGGAACTGCCGGGCCGCCACGATGAACGCGATCAGGTAGATTGCGGCGGTCCCCCGCTGCAACACCTGTCTGGCCAACCAATATTCGTCTGCGTTGAACCATTCCATACGCGGACCTGCCGACGTTGCGGGTCTGTCCACGATGACGGTACCCCGATTCGGGGCGTTTCACGCCTCGTACGGCGAGCTAGCGCCGTCGCAGACCCAGCCGGAAATTGGACGGCATCATGGTCAGGCGCTCCTGTATCTGCAGGGTGTAGTCCGGGTCAGCGGTCAGGTCATAGCGCCGGATCAGCACCGCCAGCATCAGGACGGCCTCGTGCAGTGCGAATTGCCTTCCGATGCAAGATCTTTCACCGGTACCGAACGGCTTGTACAGGCCGGCGGGTCGGGCCCGCATCTGTTCCGGGGCGAACCGGTCCGGATCGAATGCCTCCGGGTCGGGGCCCCAGCGCGGGTCGCGGTGCAAAGTCGACGTCAGCGCCAAGGCCCAGTCGCCCTTGCGCATCGGATGGATTCCGGCGAGCACCGTGTCCTGGCGGGCAGCGCGGTAGTACGCAGGCACCGTCGGCTGCAACCGCAGCGATTCGTCGAGAACCCGTCGGACGTACCGCAGTTTGGCGATCTTCTCGAACTCCGGCCGTGGGTCCGCGTCCCACACCTCGTCCACCTCGGCGCGGGCGCGGGCGAACACCTCCGGATGTTGCGACAAGAAGTACAGCGCGAATGACAGTGCTCCAGAGGTGGTTTCGTGCCCGGCTATCAGAAAATTGATCAGCTGATAGCGGATGTTCGCGCCGTCGAGATCGGACTCCAGCATGATCTGCAGCAGATCTTCGTGACCGCCGGATGGCTGCGCGCGACGGCGGGCGACGATGTCATCGGCCAGCTCGTGCAGATACCGCGCGTCGCCGCGGGCCCGACGCTCGTACCGCCGGTAGACGAACGCGGGGAGGAAGGTCTCGCGGAGCACCCCGAGGCGGTCGGACGCCAGCAGCGCCGACACCATGTGGGCGACGAACGGATGCAACGCGTCGTCCCGGAAGCACCCGAACGAATACCCGGCCGCGCACCGCCCGATCGTCTCCAACGTCACCCTGGTGGTGTCCGCCGAGACGTCGACGGTGCCGCCCCCGTCGGCCTGCCGATCCCAACGGTCGGTCAGCTCACCGGCGACGTCGAACATCACCCCGTGATAGCGGCGCATCGCGGCCTGGCTGAAGGCCGGCATCAACAGCTGATGGGCCTTGAGCCAGTTCGGTTCGTCGTTGTACGCCGTGAACAACCCGTCGCCGCCGACGATCCGCAGTGCCTCGATGTCGGGCCCGACATGCTTGCAGAACCGGGTCTCGTCGTTGAGGTCGGCTACCGCGTCGGCACCGGTGGCGACGACGTAGCGGGCACCCAGGAACCGGAATTCGCAGATCGGCCCGAGTTCGGCCATGCCCATCGCGTTCTGCATCGACGAGTCGGGCTTCAATCCGAGCACGTCACCGAGCAACGGCACCCGTCGCGGCGGGTGGGGCAGTTTCGGATACTTCACATTCTCGGGATATGAGGTCCGTGCGTCCGCGACGGTCATGACACCAGGATTCCGGCCTTGTTGTACATGTGTCAAGTAAGGGCTCACGGGCCGTCACCGCCGAGCCTCGCCGCGATGAACAGCCGTGAAGTTAAGCTGCACACGTGGGTGCCGAGTCGAGACGCCGGCTGTCCCCCGCCGACAGACGCAACGAGCTGCTGGCGCTGGGATCCGAGGTGTTCGGCCAACGACCGTACGACGAGGTCCGCATCGACGAGATCGCCGAACGCGCCGGGGTGTCACGGGCCCTGATGTACCACTATTTCCCCGACAAGCGAGCCTTCTTCGCCGCCGTGGTCCAGGCCGAGGGCGAGCGCCTGTTCGAGGCCACCAGCACACCTCCCGAGCCTGGCCAGAGCCTGTTCGGCCAGCTGCGCGCAGGCGTGCTGGCCTACCTGCGCTACGACGAGGAGCATCCGCACGGCGCGTGGGCGGCGTACATGGGCCTGGGCCGCACCGACCCGGTGCTGCGCGGCGTCGACGATGTCGACAACGATCGGCAGGCGGACCGGATCATGGGCCGGATCGCCGACGCGGTATCCGAACCGCTGGATGCCAAGGTCGAACGTGATCTGCGGGCCACCGTCTACGGCTGGCTGGCCCTGACCTTCGAGATGTGCCGGCAACGGCTCAAGGATCCGTCGATCGACGCGGGCTTCGTCGCCGACAGCTGTGCGCACGCCCTGCTCGACGCCGTCGGGCGGGTGCCCGGGCTGCCCGCCGAACTGGTCTGCGCTGCCGCTCCCGAACACCGCTGACGCCCACTTGTCGGTGCCGCGCGGCAGTATGGCTAGGTGGCCACCAAGCCCGTCGATCCGCTGGCCCGGTTCAGTGCACTGACCCGGGAGTGGTTCACGGCTGCCTTCCCAGCGCCGACGGCCGCCCAGGCGCAGGCCTGGTCCGCCATCGCCGAGGGGCACAACACCCTGGTCATCGCGCCCACCGGCTCGGGCAAGACCCTCGCCGCGTTCCTGTGGGCCATCGACGAGCTGGCCGGGGCGAGTGCCGAGCCGCGTTCGGGCACGACGGTGCTCTACGTGTCGCCGCTCAAGGCATTGGCCGTCGACGTCGAGCGCAACCTGCGCACCCCGCTGACCGGGATCACCCGGGTCGCCGAGCGGCACGGGGTGGCCGCCCCGTCGATCAGCGTCGGGGTCCGTTCCGGGGACACCACGCCCAGTCAGCGCCGGGCGATGCTGAGCAAGCCGCCCGACATCCTGATCACCACCCCGGAGTCCCTGTTCCTGATGCTGACCTCGGCGGCCCGCGAGACGCTGGCGTCGGTGCGGACCGTGATCGTCGACGAGGTTCACGCCGTGGCCGCCACCAAACGCGGTGCACACCTGGCACTCTCGCTCGAACGGCTGGATCAGCTTCTCGACAAGCCTGCCCAGCGGCTCGGGCTGTCCGCGACAGTGCGTCCGCCCGAGGAGGTGGCCCGGTTCCTGTCCGGGCAGGCTCCCACCACCATCGTGGCCCCGCCTGCCGCCAAGACCTTCGACCTCTCGGTGCAGGTTCCGGTTCCGGACATGGCCAACCTCGACAACAACAGCATCTGGCCCGACGTCGAAGAACGCATCGTGGATCTGATAGAGGCGCACCGGTCCTCGATCGTGTTCGCCAATTCGCGCCGGCTGGCCGAGCGGCTGACCTCGCGACTCAACGAGATTCACGCCGAACGGTCCGGCATCGAGTTGCCGTCCACCCACAATCCCCAGGTCGGGGGCGGTGCCCCGGCCCAGCTCATGGCCAGTGGCCAGGCCAACGGCGCACTGCCGCTGCTGGCCCGGGCCCACCACGGTTCGGTCAGCAAGGAACAGCGTGCCCAGGTTGAGGACGACCTCAAGAGCGGGCGGCTCCGCGCCGTAGTCGCCACCTCCAGCCTGGAGCTGGGCATCGACATGGGTGCCGTCGATCTGGTGATCCAGGTCGAGTCGCCGCCGTCGGTGGCCAGCGGGCTGCAGCGCATCGGGCGCGCCGGGCATCAGGTCGGAGAGATCTCCCAGGGTGTGTTGTTCCCCAAGCACCGCACCGATCTGATCGGCTGCGCGGTGACGGTGCAGCGCATGCGCTCCGGTGACATCGAGACCATGCACGTCCCGGCCAATCCGCTCGACGTGCTGGCCCAGCACACGGTGGCGGTGGCCGCCCTGGAGCCGGTGGATGCCGATGCCTGGTTCGACGCGGTGCGGCGCAGCGCGCCGTTCGCCACGTTGCCGCGCAGCGCCTTCGAGGCGACCCTCGACCTGCTGTCCGGGAAGTATCCGTCCACCGAGTTCGCCGAGCTGCGTCCCCGGCTGGTGTACGACCGCGACCACGGGACCCTGACCGCCCGCCCGGGCGCCCAGCGCCTTGCCGTCACCTCCGGCGGGGCCATCCCCGACCGTGGCCTGTTCACCGTCTACCTGGCCACCGATTCCGAAAAACCGTCCCGGGTAGGCGAACTCGACGAGGAGATGGTGTACGAGTCGCGCCCCGGCGACGTCATCTCCCTGGGTGCCACCAGTTGGCGGATCACCGAGATCACCCATGACCGGGTGCTGGTCATCCCGGCACCGGGCCAGCCCGCCCGATTGCCGTTCTGGCGCGGCGACAGCGTGGGCCGGCCCGCCGAGCTCGGCGCGGCCGTCGGGGCGTTCACCGGCGAACTGGCCGCACTCGGCCGCGCCGAGTTCGACGAGCGCTGCCAGACAATGGGTTTCGCCGGCTTCGCCACCGACAACCTGTATCAGCTGCTGCACGATCAGCGGGAAGCTACCGGTGTGGTCCCCAGCGACAGCACCTTTGTGGTGGAACGTTTCCGCGACGAACTCGGTGACTGGCGGGTGATCCTGCATTCCCCGTACGGGCTGCGGGTCCACGGGCCGCTGGCCCTGGCGGTGGGCCGACGGCTGCGGGAACGCTACGGCATCGACGAGAAGCCGACCGCCTCCGACGACGGCATCATCGTGCGGCTACCCGACAGCGGCGAAAACCCGCCGGGCGCAGACCTGTTCGTGTTCGACGCCGACGAGGTCGAGCCCATCGTCACCGCGGAGGTGGGCGGCTCGGCGCTGTTCGCCTCCCGGTTCCGTGAATGCGCCGCGCGTGCCCTGCTGCTGCCACGCAGGCACCCGGGCAAGCGGTCCCCGTTGTGGCATCAACGGCAGCGCGCCGCTCAACTGCTCGACATCGCCCGCAAGTACCCGGACTTCCCGATCGTGCTGGAAACAGTCCGGGAATGCCTGCAGGACGTCTACGACGTACCCGCCCTGACAGACCTGATGCGGCGGGTGGCTCAGCGCCGGCTGCGGGTGGTCGAGGTCGAAACCGCCACCCCATCGCCGTTCGCGGCCTCACTTCTGTTCGGGTACGTGGGCGCGTTCATGTACGAGGGCGACAGCCCGCTCGCCGAGCGACGGGCCGCGGCACTGGCGCTGGACACCGTGCTGCTGTCCGAACTGCTGGGCCGCGTCGAACTGCGCGAACTCCTGGATCCGGCGGTGGTGGCCTCAACCTCTGCACAGCTACAACACCTTACCGAGGAGCGGGCCGCCAGGGACGCCGAGGCGGTAGCCGACCTGCTGCGGATGCTGGGCCCGCTCACCGAGTCCGAAATCGCCGCACGCGCCACCACCGACACGATCGGCGGCTGGCTCGACGGGCTACACGCCGCCAAGCGCGCACTGCCGGTGACCTATGCCGGGCAGACGTGGTGGGCGGCGGTGGAAGACATCGGCTTGCTGCGCGACGGGGTCGGCGCACCGGTACCCGTCGGGGTGCCCGCGGCGTTCACCGAATCCGTCGACGACCCGCTCGGAGATCTGATCGGCCGCTATGCCCGCACCCATGGACCCTTCACCACCGCGGAGGTGGCCACCCGGTTCGGGCTGGGTCTGCGGGTGACCGCAGATGTGTTGGGCCGCATGGCTGTCGACGGCCGGCTGGTGCGCGGTGAGTTCGTAGACGATCTCCCCGGCGATCAGTGGTGCGACGCCGAGGTTCTCAGGATCCTGCGCCGCCGCTCCCTGGCCGCGCTGCGCGCTCAGGTCGAACCGGTCAGCACCGCGGCCTACGGACGCTTCCTGCCCGCCTGGCAACACGTCGGATCCACCCACAGCGCGGGGATCGACGGGCTGGCCGCGGTGATCGAGCAGTTGGCCGGTGCCCCCATTCCCGCATCGGCGGTCGAGTCGCTCGTCTTCGGTCAACGGGTGCGCGATTACCAACCGGCCATGCTCGACGAGCTGCTGGCCTCCGGTGAAGTCATGTGGTCGGGCGCCGGGCAGATCGGCGGCAGCGACGGCTGGGTGGCATTCCACCTGGCCGAGACCGCGCCGCTGACGCTGCCCGTGCCCGCCGAGATCGAGTTCACCGATACCCACCGGGCGATCATGGAGACGCTGGGACATGGCGGGGCGTACTTCTTCCGCCAGCTCACCGACGAGGCTGCCGAGTCCGAGCTGAAAACCGCGCTGTGGGAGCTGATCTGGGCCGGATGGGTCACCGGCGACACGTTCGCCCCGGTGCGGGCGCTGCTGTCCGGTCCGCGGCGGTCCGGGACCCCGGCGCACCGGCAGCGCCAACGACCGCCCCGGCTCAGCCGCTACAGCGTGGCGCGTCCACACGCCCGAGCGGCCGATCCGATGGTGTCCGGCCGGTGGTCGGCATTGCCTGGTGCAGAGCCGGATTCGACAGTGCGAGCCCACTTCCAGGCGGAGCTGCTGCTCAATCGGCACGGGGTGCTGACGAAGGGGGCGGCAGCAGCCGAGGGGGTGCCCGGCGGGTTCGCCACCCTGTACAAGGTGTTGAGCGCATTCGAGGACGCCGGCCGCTGCCAGCGGGGTTACTTCGTGGAGTCGCTGGGCGGGGCACAGTTCGCGGCGGCCTCGACGGTCGACCGGTTGCGGTCCTACCTCGACGGGGTTGACCCGCAGCGACCCGAGTACCACGCCGTCGTTCTCGCCGCGACGGATCCGGCCAATCCCTACGGGGCGGCACTGGCCTGGCCCGAGCGCGGCGGCGACGACACCCACCGACCCGGCCGGAAGGCCGGAGCCCTGGTCGCGCTGGTCGACGGGCAGTTGGTGTGGTTCCTGGAGCGCGGTGGCCGAACCCTGCTCAGCTTCACCTCGGACGCCGATACCCAGCGGGCCGCCGCGGGTGCTCTGGCCGAGCTCGTGAGCACCGGGCGCATGCCGTCGCTATTGGTCGAGCGGATCAACGGGGTCGAGGTGCTCGATCCCGGCGTCGACGCGGACCGTGCCGCAGTGCAGGACGCGCTGACCGGGGCGGGATTCTCCCGCACCCCGCGCGGCCTGCGGCTTCGCTAGCCGTAGGGAACAGTGCGTGGGCATGCGGTGCCGCCACCTCGGTGCTGCTGGCGGCGTCGCCACTGCTGGAAGGCATCGGCGGACGGTACTTCGACGATTGCAACGAAGCGAGAGTCGTTGATCGCCGCGATGAGTTCGGCATATCCGGTGTCGCCCGCTATGCGCTGGACCCGTCCAACGCGGAACGACTCTGGGAACATTCTCTGGGGCTGGTTGAATAGGGCATGCCCGAAGGCGACACCGTCTTCCACACCGCCACGGCGCTACGTGACGCGCTGGTGGGCAAGACGTTGACCCGCTGCGACATCAGGGTGCCCCGCTATGCCACCGTCGATCTGACCGGGCAGGTGGTCGACGAGGTACTCAGCCGAGGCAAGCACCTCTTCATCCGGGTGGGCCCGGCCAGCATCCACTCCCATCTCAAGATGGAGGGCAGCTGGCGCATCGGGTGGACCAAAGTCGCGCCACACCGCATCCGCGCCGTGCTGGAGACCGCCGACAGCCGGGCCACCGGGATCGACCTCGGCGTTCTCGAAGTCCTGGACCGGGACACGGACATGGCCGCGGTCGAGCACCTCGGACCGGACCTGCTCGGCCCCGACTGGGAGCCCCGCACCGCCGCGACCAATCTGACCGCTGATCCCGACCGTCCGCTGGCGCAGGCCCTGCTGGATCAACGCGTGATGGCCGGCGTCGGCAATGTCTATTGCAATGAACTGTGTTTCGTCTTCGGCCGGCTGCCGACCTCACCCGTCAATACCCTGACCGACCCGCTACGAGTCGTACAGCGCGCCCGGGACATGCTGTGGCTCAACCGGTCCCGTTGGAACCGCACCACCACCGGGGACACCCGGTCCGGCCGCCAGCTGTGGGTGTACGGCCGCGCCGGTGAGCCCTGCCGCCGCTGTGGGACATTGATCGAGACCGACGCCGGCAGCGAGCGGGTGACGTACTGGTGCCCGAGCTGCCAGACCTGATCCGTTTGCGGTCGCGCAGGCGCGCGCCCCACTACGGCCTACGTGGTACGCCGGCAACCCCCGCAATTATGCGATCACGCAGTGCTGCAGGGATATTTGTCATGATCGACGTCGAAAGCCTGCTTCCGAGACCGACCACATATCGAGCTCGTGGTCGACGCGCGGTCAGCGCCGCCTCGACCACCGCCACCACGTTGGAAGTCGGCACCGCCATCTTCTTCGACATAGGGATGAACTTCTTCATCCCGGCAATGTGCTTGTCGTACAGGGCGCGATGCTCCGCAGACATGGAGGTTTCCAGCTCCACCACCATGTCGTCGGCGGTGCGCCACATGTCGGTGTCGGTTTGCGCCGGCTCCACCACAGCCACCCGCACCCCCCACGGTCGTAGCTCGATCCTGAGCGCGTCGGCCGCTGCTTCCAAGGCAAACTTGGACGCCGCATATGCCCCGAGCAGCGGCGATGACAGTTGCCCGTTCACGCTGGAGATGAAGATGGCGCGGCCACGGGAGGCCCGCAACTTCGGCAGTACTGCCCGGGTCACCGCGAATTGGCCAATCACGTTGACGTCCAACTGTTTGCGCCAGTCCTCGGAGCTGAGCGTCTCGATCGGACCGGCCACCACGATGCCCGCGTTGTTCACCACCGCGTCGAGCCGCTGCGGGAGCGCAGCGGGCAACGAGGCGAGATGGTCCGCGTTGGTGACGTCGAGAATCACCGCCGAGATGCGTTGTGGGTTGAGTTCCGTCACCGCGGCACCGTCGGAGTGCGATCTGACTCCCGCGATGACGTCCCACCCGGTGGCGGCCAGATGCTCGACGATAGCCTTGCCGATACCGCGGGCGGCTCCGGTGACAAGAACTGAGGGCATGACGCGAGGGTACGTCCACCCACCAGGAGAAGTCGACGTTGGTCGCGAATGGGCGACAGCGCCTGGGCGACCTCCTGCGCCACGCGGAGGCCGGATTCGATCGCACCTTCGATGTAGCCCGGGTGATCGCTCGTGGTTTCGGTTCCCGTCCAGTGGATGTCGCCGACGTCGGTTGCTTTGGCACAGGCCATCGGAAACCCTCCCTCGACTGAGCGACAGCTCAGGAGAAAGTCAGACAACCGACCGGGTCGACGCCCCTTAGGGTGAAAACATGACCAACGCCGTCGTCCGCCCGTCGTCACCGGATGACCTTGACGCAATCAGCGTCATCTACGCCCACCACGTCGAGACCGGGGTGGCTACGTTCGAACTGATCCCACCGCATCGCGAGGAGTGGGAGCGCCGGCTGGCGACGGCCCGCGAACGCGAATTGCCGTTCCTCACCGCGACACTCGACGACGAGATCGTGGGCTATGCCTACTGCTCGCCGTGGAAGCTGCGCCCGGCCTATCGGCACACTGTGGAGAACTCGATCTACCTCACGCCGCAGTGCGCCGGCCGCGGCATCGGAACCCTATTGCTGCAAGGACTTCTGGACGGCTGCACCGCGGCAGGCGTCCGTGAGGTCATCGCCGTGGTGGTCGATACCGACGAGGCGGCGGCATCCCTTGCCCTGCACCGCAAGCACGGCTTCGCCGAGGCGGGGCGGCTGCGTGCGGTCGGCTACAAGCACGGACGATGGCTGGACACGGTGCTGCTGCAGTGCAGCCTGGGGGTCAGCAGTTGACGAGTTCCGGCTCACAGATCGGCCGCGAAGCCGGTTCCGGTGCAGGCTCATTGACTTCCGGCTCGGGATCCTTGGGAGTGCCGCCCCACGGGAACGCCAGCCGCACGATCTTGCGGACCACCGAGGCGAACTGCTTGTGGATCGGGCCGGTGTTGTAGGGCAGGCCGTAACGCTGGCAGATCTCCTTGACCTCATCGGAGATCTCGGCGTAGCGGTGTGCCGGGATATCCGGGAACAGGTGGTGTTCGATCTGGAACGACAGGTTGCCGCTGAAGATGTGGAACCACTTGCCGCCGGTCAGGTTTGCCGACCCCAGCAACTGGCGGAAGTACCACTGGCCGCGCGTCTCGTCCTGGGTCTCCTCGATGGTGAACTCGTGGGTACCCTCCGGGAAGTGCCCGCAGAAGATGATCGTGTACGACCACACATTGCGCATCAGATTGGCAGTCATGTTGCCCGCGAACACGAATGGCGCGAACGGGCCGGCCAGTAGCGGGAAGGCCACATAGTCCTTGACGGTCTGCTTGCGCACCTTTTCCCACATCTCACGCAGCATGTCCTTCTTGTCCCGCAGCTTGATCTCACCGGTGCGGATCCGCTCGGTCTCCAGCTCGTGCAGAGCCACGCCGTACTGGAAGAACACCATCAACAGGAATGCGTACACCGGGTTGCCCAGGTAGTACGGGCTCCATTTCTGGTCCTCGCTCATTCGCAGGACGCCGTAGCCGATGTCGCGGTCCATGTCGACGATGTTGGTGTAGGTGTGGTGCATGTAGTTGTGGGAGTGCCGCCACTGATTGGACGGGCAGGCCGAATCCCATTCGAAGTTCTGGCCGCGCAACGCCGGATCGCCCATCCAGTCGTACTGGCCGTGCATGACGTTGTGGCCGATCTCCATGTTGTCGAGGATCTTCGACAGTCCGAGCATCACCGTGCCGATCGGCCAGGCCGGCGGCACGAACAGCAGGGCCCGACCACCGATCTCGAGCTTGCGCTGCATCTTGATGATGTCGCGGATGTAGGTGGCATCGCGCTCACCGAGATCCGCGATCGCCTTTTCACGGATGGCGTCGAGTTCGGCGCCGAAGGTCTCGAACTGCTCGGGAGTAAGGGTGTAGTGAGTCATGTCTGAGCCTTTCAGGGGTCAATAGGTCTCAAAGGTCGATGACGACGTCACCGACGGGTGCGGTGACGCAAATTTCGATGTCTTCGCAGTCGGCGGTGGAGATCGCGCCGGTGATCAGGTTGCGGACGGCGCCGCTGGTCTTGAATCGGGTGCAGGTGTGGCAGATGCCCATCCGGCAGCCGCTTTCCGGCGTGAGGCCGGCGGCCTCGGCCTGCGCCAGCAGCGGTTGACCGTCGTCGGTCACCTCCACGTCGCTGTTGGCGAATCGAACGATGCCTCCGGTGGATCCAGCCGGAGCGGTGAACACGGGTGGGACGAAGCTCTCCGAA
Organism: Mycolicibacterium nivoides; assembly: GCF_003855255.1. Classification (NCBI taxonomy): domain Bacteria; kingdom Bacillati; phylum Actinomycetota; class Actinomycetes; order Mycobacteriales; family Mycobacteriaceae; genus Mycobacterium; species Mycolicibacterium nivoides. Next base: position 4,756,797 of record NZ_CP034072.1, read on the forward strand.
AGTGCGTCGGGACGCACCTCCCGTACCGCATCGACCAGTGCCTGCGGGCCACAGACGAACACCGCGTCCGGTTGGGCGCCGGGGAAGGCAGCGGCCAGGTGGGCGGGACCGAAGTACCCGTCCAGATCGCCGACGGCCCCGTCGCGGGTGTAGCCGTGCAGCACCCGCACCCGGGCCGAGCGCATGGCCGCCAGCTCAGAGCGGTAACAGGCCTCGTCGGCGCCGCGTGCGTAGTGCAGGAACGCGACCTCTCCGGTGAACGCCTGTGCACGCAATGTGCGCAGCATGGACAGCACCGGGGTGATGCCGCTGCCGCCGGAGACGAAGAGGATGCGCTGCGGCAGCGCCTCGGGCAGGACGAAATCGCCGCCGACCGAGTCGAGCCCCAGCACCATGCCCGGGTACGCGTGGTCACACAGGTAGGTCGAGACCAGCCCGCCGTCGTGGCGTCCGATGGTCAACTCGAGGTGGCCCGCCCTTTCGGCGTTGGCCGGCGAGTAGCACCGGGTGCGGCGCCGACCGTTGATCTCGACGGAGAGGTTGATGTGCTGACCCGCCCGAAATCCGGCGAAGGCCGCGTTCGGTTCCAGGGTCAGCGTGACGCTGCGCGGCGTCTGGCGCCGCACTGCCACCACCTTGGCCCGGGCGTCGCCGCGGGTCCAGGTCGGCTCGACCAGCTCGGTGTAGCGGTCGACTCCGTGGGGGCCGGTAAGCAGGTTCGCGAGAGCACTCATTCGCGGGCCGGACAGTAGCCGCCGGCCAACACCTTCAGCCAATGTTTGAGTGAACATGTGTACACAGTGCGCGTGCACACCCGACGCTGTCAACGATAAAAACCCAGCAAGTGGTAGGGTTCACACCAGTGAACACACGTACGCCCAATTCACGAACGCGACGGACAGAATCGTCGTCGCGGTCGCGGGACACGCTGTCGCGGGAAGAACGCAAGGCAGCCACCCGGCGCGCGATCATCACCGCGGCGCTGACCCTGCTGGAAGACCGCAGCTTCAGCGCGCTGTCCCTGCGGGAGGTCACCCGAGAGGCCGGCATCGTGCCCGCCGCGTTCTACCGGCACTTCGACTCGATGGATGCGCTCGGCCTGGTCCTCATCGATGAGTCGTTCCGATCACTGCGCGACATGCTGCGCGGTGCGCGCGCCGGCAAGCTCGACCCGCATCACGTCATCGAATCCTCGGCCGAGATCCTGATCGGCAGTTTCAACGACCGGCGCGAGTACTGGCGGTTCATCGCCCGCGAACGTTCCAGCGGTGTGTCGGTGCTGCGCTACGCGATTCGCACCGAGATCCGGTTGATCACGTCCGAGCTGGCGATCGACCTGGCCCGCTTCCCCGCCCTCAAGGAGTGGAGCAGCGAAGATCTCAACATCCTGGCCAACCTGTTCGTCAACTCGATGATCTCGATAGCCGAGAGCCTCGAAGATGCAGGGGATGCGGCGGCGGTCGAGGCCATCCACCGCACCGCGGTCAAACAACTACGGATGATCGCCGTTGGCGTCAACGGGTGGCACAGCACGGGCTAGGGTCCGCTCATGCCCCCTGCACAGCCACTCGATCTTGCCTACCCGCGGCCCGAAATCGCCGTCATCACGCTCAATCGTCCCGAGAAACTCAACGCGCTGTCGTATGAACTGGTCGAGGCCCTGCACGCCACCCTGGACGCGATCGCGGCGAACAACGAGTGCCGCGTCGTGGTGCTCACCGGCGCCGGTCGCGGCTTCTGCTCGGGGCTGGATCTGAGCGATCCCAATCCGCCCGAGGCCGGCGGCGGCACCGAGTTTCCTCGTTCGGGCATGCGGTGGCAGGAACGCATCGCGAACCTGACGGTCAGACTGCACCGGCTGCGCCAACCGGTGATCGCCGCGGTCAACGGCGCGGCATACGGTGGCGGCTTCGCCCTGGCGGCGGCCAGCGACATCCGCATCGCCGGACCGTCGGCGAAGTTCTGCACGCAGTTCATCAAGCTGGGCATCGGCGGCTGTGACATCGGGGTGAGCTACACCCTGCCCCGGATCATCGGGGCGGGCCCGGCGTTCGACCTGATCCTCACCGCGCGTGCGGTCGAGGCGCCGGAGGCACTGCGGCTCGGCCTGGTCACCCGCATCGTCGACGACACCGCGAACCTGCTCGACGCGGCCCTCGAAATCGCCGAAACCCTGTGCGGTTACGGGAAATTCGGGTTGGAGTCGACCAAGCAGGTGCTCTGGGCCAACCTCGACGCCGGCTGCCTGGAAACAGCGCTGCACGTGGAGAACCGCAGTCAGGTCCTGTCCGTCGGCACTGGGAGCCTGGCCGAGGTCAGCGAGGTGTCCCGCCACCGTCGACGATGACCACCTGCCCGGTCATGTAACTGCCGGCGTCCGAACACATCAGCAGGGCCGCGCCGACCATCTCGTCGGGCGTGGCCAGCCGCTTCATCAAGGTCCCGCCCTTCATGAGATCGATGGCCTCCTGCGGGTTGTTGCGCATCATGTCGGTGTCGACCGGCCCCGGGGCCATCGCGTTCACCCGGATGCCCAGCGGCGCGAACTCGGCGGCCATCGACCGAGTCACCGACATCAGCGCGGCCTTGCCCGAGGCATAGATGGACAGTGCGGGGGCGAAGTTGAACGCCCCGACCGACACCATGTTCAGTACCGACGCCTTCGGGCTGGCCTTCAGGTGTGGCAATGCGTGCTGCACCAGAAACACCGGCCCACGCAGGTTCACCTCATACGACTTCGCCCAGGCCTCCGGCGTCATCTGTCCCAACGGCTGCGCCAGCGCGTTGGCAGCGTTGTTTACCACCACGTCGATCCCGCCGAACTCGGCGACCGTGCGCTCCACCAGTGCGCCGAGGTCGTCGATGTCGCCGCTGTGCGCCGGAACCCCGATCGCCTGTCCCCCGAGCTCACGCAGATGCTCAGCCGCCCGCTCGCAGGCCTCGGGCTTGCGGCTGGCAACCACCACGCGGGCACCGGCCAGCGTAAAACCCTCGGCGAGAGCCAATCCGATGCCACGGGTGCCACCGGTGACGATCACGGTCCGGTCGGTCATGTCGAACAGATGGTCAAAAGTCTCACGGTTCACCCCGTCAGTAGAACATCACCGCGGTCCGGTCACGCAAGGCTTCGGCCCACTACGCGGGCACTGACGAACTCGCGGTCCTCACCGGTGATCGGGTCGGTGAACGCCAGGCGCTGGGCCAGCAGTTGCAGCGGGTTGCCGAAATCATCGGACGCGACGTCGATCACGTTGGGGTACAAGGAGTCACCGATGATCGGCAGCCCGATCGAGGCCATGTGCACACGCAACTGATGCGTCTGCCCGGTGCGCGGCGACAGCCGGTAGAGCCCGCTCCCCATGTCCTCGACATAGGTCTCGGCATTGGGCTCACCGGGTTCCTCGAAAGCCTGTAACCGACCGCGCTGCTTGATGATCCGGCTGCGCAGCGTGGCGGGTAACGACACCGTGGCCACTCCGTCGGCACGGGCCAGATACGTCTTGCGAACCCCACCCTCGGCGAACAGCCGCTGGTATGGGCCCCGGACCTCGGGGCGCACGGTGAACAGCAGCACGCCCGCGGTCAGCCGGTCCAGCCGATGCGCGGGGCTCAGGTCCGGTAGGTCCAGTTCACGACGCAGACGCACGAGCGCGGTTTGCGCGACGTGGCCACCACGGGGCATGGTGGCCAGGAAGTGTGGCTTGTCGACCACGACGATGTCGTCGTCGCGGTACAGCACCGGGATGTCGAACGGCACCTCCACCTCGTCGACCAGGTCACGGTAGAAGTAGACGTGCGCACCCGCGGGCAGTGTCGTCGTCGCATCGACCGGGGTACCGTCCGGCAGAACCACTTCTCCGGCAAGCACTTTCGCACCGATGCCGAACCGCGCCTGCAACTCGTCGTACACATTGCCGCCCAACAGCCGCAGCCGCGCCGGGCCGAGTCCGTCACGCACCGGCAGCGGCGGCGATGACCGCCTGCGCGAAGAGCGTTGGGAACCGGGCTTTCTCAATTCAACGGCACAGGCTCAAGGATCTCGGCGCGGGCCTCGGGCGCGGCCTGGCGCAGGGCATCGGCGGATTCATCGTCGGGCTGGGTCTGCGAAAGCACCTCGGCCTCCACCCGGGCGATGTAGGTGGCGACCTCGCGGTCGACGTCTTCGGCCGTCCAACCCAGCACGGGCGCAACCACTTCGGCGACCTCCCGGGCGCAATCGACGCCGCGGTGCGGGTACTCGATCGCGATCCGCATCCGGCGAGCCAGGATGTCCTCCAAATGCAGTGCCCCTTCGGCCGCGGCGGCATAGTAGGCCTCGACCTTGAGGTACACCGGGGCATCGGTGATGGGTTCAAGAAGGTCCGGCTTGGCCCCGGTCTCATCGCTGGCCATCTTGAGCACCTCGCCGATCAGCGAGCCGTAACGGTCCAGCAGGTGCCGGACGCGGTACGGGTGCAGCCCGTAGTGCTTCCCGACGAACTCGGTCTGGTTGATCAACGCGAAGTACCCGTCGGCCCCCATCAGCGGGACCTTCTCGGTGATCGACGGCGCCACCCGGGCCGGGATGTACTCCGCGGCAGCATCGATCGCGTCGGCCGCCATCACCCGGTAAGTGGTGTACTTCCCGCCCGCGATGGCCACCAGCCCCGGCGAGGGCACCGCGACGGCGTGCTCACGCGAGAGCTTGGAGGTTTCCTCACTCTCACCGGCCAGCAGCGGACGCAACCCGGCGTAGACGCCGTCGATGTCGTCATGGGTCAGCGGGGTGGCCAGCACGGTGTTGACATGCCCCAGGATGTAGTCGATGTCGGCCTTGGTCGCGGCGGGATGCGCCAGGTCGAGATTCCAGTCCGTGTCGGTGGTGCCGATGATCCAGTGCGTACCCCACGGGATCACGAACAGCACCGATTTCTCGGTGCGCAGGATGATCGCCACCTCGCTGACGACACGGTCGCGCGGCACCACGATGTGCACGCCCTTGGAGGCACGCACCCGGAACCGGCCGCGCTCCTTGGACAGGGCCTGGATCTCGTCGGTCCACACCCCGGTGGCGTTGACCACGACATGGCCGCGCACTTCGGTGATGGCGCCGTCCTCGGAATCACGCAGCGTCACGCCCACGACGCGATCACCCTCGCGCAACAACGCCACCACCTGGCTCGACGAGCGCACCACGGCCCCGTAGTGGGCGGCGGTGCGTGCCACGGTCATGGTGTGCCGGGCGTCGTCGACGACGGTGTCGTAGTAACGGATCCCACCGATGAGCGAGCTGCGCTTGAGCCCCGGAGCCAACCGAAGCGCCCCAGATTTGGTCAGATGTTTTTGCGCGGGAACGGATTTCGCGCCGCCGAGCTGGTCGTAGAGGAAGATTCCGGCCGCCACATAGGGCCGCTCCCACCACCGGTTGGTCAACGGGAACAGGAACGGCAGCGGTTTGACCAGGTGCGGCGCGAGCGTGGTCAGGCTCAGTTCACGCTCGTACAGGGCCTCACGCACCAGCCCGAACTCCAACTGCTCGAGGTAGCGCAGGCCGCCGTGGAACATCTTGGAGCTGCGGCTTGAGGTGCCGGACGCGAAGTCACGGGCCTCGACCAGGGCGACCTTGAGGCCGCGCGTCGCCGCGTCGAGCGCAGCGCCGGCGCCCACGACACCGCCGCCGATCACCACCACGTCGAATTGTTCACTGCCGAGTCGTTGCCAGGCTTGCGCCCTTTGCTGCGGTCCGAGGAAGGTTTGCCCGTCGCCCGGTGCTGAGATCGGGTCAGTCACGATCCCCAGGCTACGTGGACGACGTGGGATCCGCCCGATTCTCTAGTCCAGGTCGTCGTGTTTCATCAATTGGCGCGCCGCCTCGGTGATCGAACCGGACAACGACGGGTACACCGAGAACGTCTGGGCCAGCTCGTCGACCGGGATGCCGTTCTGCACGGCCAACGCGATCGGCAGGATGAGTTCGGAGGCGATCGGCGCCACCACCACACCGCCGATCACCACACCGGTGGCCGGACGACAGAAGATCTTGACGAAGCCCCGGCGCAGGCTGGACATCTTGGCCCGGGCGTTGGTGTTGAGCGGCAGGGTCAGGGTGCGGGCCGGCACGGACCCGTCGTCGATCGCCGCTTGCGGAACTCCCACCGCGGCGATCTCGGGGCGGGTGAACACCGCCGCGGCGACGGTTCGCAGCCGGATCGGGGCCACTGCCTCGCCCAGGGCGTGATACATCGCGATGCGTCCCTGCATGGCCGCCACCGAGGCCAGCGGCAGTAGGCCGGTGCAGTCCCCCGCCGCGTAGATACCGGGCACCGAGGTCCGCGACACGCGGTCGACATTGAGGTAATTGCCCGGCCCGAGTTCGATGCCGACACGCTCAAGCCCGAGACCACTCGTGTTGGGTACCGAACCGACCGTCATCAGCGCATGGCTGCCGTCGACGGTGCGGCCGTCGGCCATGGTGACCCGAACCCCGCTGTCGGTGCGGGTGACCGACTCGGCACGGGCGTTCTTGACGAGCGTGACACCGCGTTCGGAGAACACTTCCTCCAGCACCGCGGCAGCGTCGGAGTCCTCGTGCGGCAGGATCTGGTCGCGGCTGGCCACGACCGTCACCGTCACCCCGAGCTCGGTGTAGGCGTTGACGAACTCGGCGCCGGTGACACCCGACCCCACCACCACGAGGTGTTCGGGAAGCGCATCGAGGTCGTAGAGCTGGCGCCAGTTGAGGATGCGCTCCCCGTCGGGCGCGGCGTTGGGCAGCACCCGCGGGCTGGCACCGGTGGAGATCAGCACCACATCGGCGGTCAGCTGGCTGACCACGCCGTCCGGGCCGGTGACTTTGACCCGGTGCTGGGCCATGCCCGGGACGTCGTCGATCAGTTCGCCACGGCCCGCGATCAACTCGATGCCCTCGCTGCGCAACCGCTCGGCGATGTCGTCGGACTGCGCCGTGGCCAGGTTCTTCACGCGCTCGTTGATCTGCGGCAGGGAGATCTTGGACTGCTCGAAATCGAGCGAATAGCCCAGGTTGGGAGCACGCCGAAGCTCGGTGCGCACACCTGTGGAGGCGATGAACGTCTTGGACGGCACGCAATCCCACAGCACGCACGCGCCGCCGATACCGTCGCAGTCGACGATGGTGACGTGAGCGACCTCCGGGCCGCGGGCAGCGGCGACAAGTGCCGCCTCATAGCCGGCGGGTCCGCCGCCGATGATCACGATGCGGGTAGCCACGGGACTAACCTAACCAACTTCGCCGATTAAGCTGTCTTACCGTGCCGCTGTACGCCGCGTATGGATCGAATATGCACCCGGAGCAAATGCAGGAGCGGGCTCCGCACTCGCCGATGGCGGGTACCGGGTGGCTGCATGGCTGGCGGTTGACGTTCGGCGGTGAGGACATCGGCTGGGAAGGCGCGCTGGCGACCGTCGTCGAAGACCCGCTGTCGAAGGTGTTCGTGGTGCTCTACGACATGACGCCAGCCGACGAGCAGAGCCTGGACCACTGGGAAGGTTCCGAGCTGGGGTTCCACAAGAAGATCCGTTGCCGGGTGGACCGGCTGTCGTCGGACACCACCACCGACCCGGTGCTGGCCTGGCTGTACGTGGTCGACGCCTGGGAGGGCGGTCTGCCCTCGGCCCGCTATCTCGGGGTGATGGCCGACGCCGCGGAGATCGCCGGGGCGCCGGACGAGTATGTGCACGATCTGCGCACCCGCCCCGCCCGCAACATCGGTCCGTAGCTGACTTTTGCCCCGCGAGCGACCGTGTCTGTACGGCGACACGCCGCGTTTTGCGTACCGAAATGGTCGCTCACGCGGCTTGGGCAAGGCGCAGCTGCCGACTGATACGCGCCACCATCTCGCCTTGGCGATGACGAACGTCCTCGAACACGATCGCGATGACGCTCCAGCCGGCATCCATCAGAGCCGCGGTGCGTCGACGGTCCTTCCGCAATGCATCAGGATTGCCATGCCAGTCCACACCGTCATACTCGACAGCCAATTGCTGCTCGGGCCAGGCGAAGTCGAGGCGGCGCACCTGGCCGTTGCCGTCGACGACTTCGTACTGCAATTCCGGCACCGGGAGGCCGCCGTCGATCATGACCAGCCGGGCCTCACTTTCCATCGGCGACTCGGCACGTCCGTCGGCCAGCGCGATCAGATTGCGAACAGCGACGATGCCTCGTCGGCCGGCCTGATCAAGGGCTGCACGCCAAAGATCGGAACGGGCGCAGCTCCCGCTTCGTAACGCGGCGTCCAGTGTTGCCAGGGCGCGCGGACGGCGCAGTGTGCGGGCGACCTCGATCGCCGTCCAACTCGCTGTCGTCACCAGCCGCTCCTGCACGATTTTGAGCGGAGCGCCGTCACGCCGGTGCACCACCAGTCCGTCGCAGGAGCGCAATCGAGATCCGATCGGTTCCAATACATGCACGTCGATCGGCTGCTCGGTGTCGAACCCGTGGATTGCCGCGGCAGTTCCCAGGCATACGGGGACCCGGGCGCCGCAGGACAGGTCCAGGCCACGCAGACGTGTCGGCAAGTCGGGCCCGCCAAGGCAATAGATGCCCTGCCACATTCGTTCCAGCACAACGCAATTCACTGCCGACTGGAGTTGACGTCGGGATATGCGGGACAGGATCTGAGCATTGGTCGCGACGCCCCCCTGTGCCTGGAAGATCGTTTGCAGCTGCTGATCCATGACCACGATCGTGGGCATTCGTCATGGCGGAGCGATAGTCAAAGTTTATGAAGCTGTGGATAAGTGGCTTCGCCACCTGCGCGAGCGACCGCTGCGGTACACAAAATGCGGCGTGTCGCCGTACAGACACGGTCGCTCGCGGTGCAGGGAAACAGCTAGGCAGACGCGGCGATGATGTTGACCATCGTGCGCACGCCGACGCCGAGTGCGCGCTCGTCGATGTCGAACGTGGGTTGGTGCAGATCCAACTGTGGGCCCTGTCCACTCCACACGCCGAGTCGTCCCATCGCACCGGGCACATCTTCGAGGTACCAGGAGAAGTCCTCACCACCGCCGGACTGATGGGTGTCGGCCAGCACGTCGGGGCCGATCGCCTCGATGGCGTGGGTGAGGATGCGGGTGGACACCTCTTCGTTGACCACCGGGGGCACCCCGCGCCGGTAGTTGAGGCTGTGGTCGATGTTGAGCGGCGCCAGCAACGCGGTAACCGCCTCTTCCACAATCGATTCCAGGGTCAGCCAGGTGTCGCGGCTGGCGGTACGGATCGTCCCGGCCAGGGTGCCGATCTGCGGGATGGCGTTGGCGGCCACGCCGGCGTTGACCGCTCCCCACACCATCACGGTGTCGTGGCGCGGGTCGATGCGACGGGACAACACCCCGGGCAACCCGGTGATCAGCGTGCCCAGCCCATAGACCAGGTCACCGGTCAGGTGCGGCCGGGAGGTGTGCCCACCCGGCGAGTGCAGGGTGATCTCGATGGAATCGGCCGCCGAGGTGATCGGACCGGGCTTGGTGGCCACCCGGCCGACGGCCAGCCGCGGATCGCAGTGCAGGGCGAAGATCCGGCTCACCCCGGTCAGCACGCCGGCGTTGATCGCGTCGATCGCACCGCCGGGCATCAGCTCCTCGGCCGCCTGGAACAGCAGCCGCACCCCGACCGGCAACTCCGGAACCGACGACAGGGCCATCGCCGTGCCCAGCAGTATCGCGGTGTGCGCATCGTGCCCGCAGGCGTGCGCGACGTTGGGCACCGTCGAGGCGTAGGACGCGCCGGTCCGGTCGGCCATCGGCAGGGCATCCATGTCGGCACGCAGCGCGATGCGCGGACCGTCCTCGGGCCCGAAGTCACACGTCAACCCGGTGCCGCCGGGCAGCACCTTGGGGTTCAGCCCGGCCTCGGCCAGGTGGCGGGCGACGAACTCGGTGGTGGCGAACTCTTGCCGGCCCAGTTCCGGATGAGCATGCAGATGCCGTCGCCACGACACCATCTCTTCGTAGTTCGCCGACAACCAGCGGGCAGCGGCGTGCTGCAACACGCTCATGCGGCCGCCCTCCGGTGCAGCGCTTCCAACACTCGATCTCGCTCCGCCGGGGTCTCGGCCAACCGAACCACGGTGCGGGCCAACATGATTGCACCCTCCAACACGGCTTTGTCGGCGCTCGGGCCCGCTGCCGCGGCGGTGAACGCCGGCTGGTGGATCGCGGCCCCGCCCGAGTCGATCCCGACCACCGGATGAATGCCGGGCATCACCTGGCTGATGTTGCCCATGTCGGTACTGCCCAGCGGCACACTCGCCTCCACGTTCTCCGGCAACGGGTTACGGCCCAGTCGCAACATCTCGGCACGGATGGTCTCCGAGAGCCACGGGTCAGGCGCCAGCTCGGCGTAGGCCGGGGCGATCTCGGTGACCTGGTGCTCGCAGCCCGTCGCCAGCGCCCCCGCCGAAAAGCACCCGGCCATCCGGTCTTCCAGCTCACGCAGCGCGGACATGTCGGTGGCCCGCATGGTGTAACGCATCTCGGCCCGGCCGGGGATCACGTTGGTGGCCTGCCCGCCGTGAGTGACGATGCCATGCACCATCTGTCCCGGCATGAGCTGCTGGCGCAACAGGCCGATGGCCACCTGCGCGACGGTGACCGCATCGCCGGCGTTGACCCCCAGATAGGGCGCCACGGCCGCATGCGACTCCCGGCCCGTGTAATTGACCGTCACCTCGGACAGCGCCAGCGACCGGGCCGCGGCGATGTCCACCGGCCCGGGGTGCAGCATGACCGTTGCCGCGATGTCGTCGAAAACTCCGGCGTCGAGCAGCAACACTTTTCCGCCGCCGAGTTCCTCGGCCGGGGTACCGACGAGCACCACGGTCAGGCCGAGGACGTCGGCCACGTCGGCCAGGGCCAGCGCGGTGCCGACCGCCGAGGCGGCGATGATGTTGTGCCCGCAGGCATGCCCGATCTCGGGAAGGGCGTCGTACTCGGCGCAGATCCCGACGACGAGCGGGCCGCTGCCGTAGGAGGCCCGGAACGCGGTGTCCAGCCCGCCGGCCGCCTTGGTGATCTCGAATCCGTACTCGGCCACCAGTGCCTGGGTCTTGGCGCAGCTGCGATGCTCGGCGAAGGCCAACTCGGGCTCGGCGTGGATCGAGTGAGAGAGCTCGATGAGGTCGCCACGATGCCGGTTGACGGCTTCCTCGACGCTCAGCGAGGCGGTGGCAGACGGCATCCTCGCAGTATCTCACTGCGTGTTCATGGCCGTTAAGCTCGCCTATCGTGACCGATTCCCTGGCAGCCGCCGCCATCGCAGAACGCACCGGCGTCGAACGCCACGATGTCGCGGTGGTGCTCGGCTCGGGTTGGGCGCCCGCGGTGGCCGAGCTCGGTGACCCGGTCGCATCAGTGCCGATGGCCGACGTCCCGGGCTTCACGCCGCCGAGCGCGGAGGGGCACGGCGGCCAGGTGCACTCGGTGCGCATCGGCGACCATCGGATCCTGGTGCTGGCCGGACGTATCCATGCCTATGAGGGCCACGACCTGCAGCATGTGGTGCATCCGGTGCGGACCGCGGCGGCCGCGGGCGTGTCCACGGTGGTGCTCACCAACGCCGCCGGCGGCCTGCGCGCCGACTACCAGGTCGGCCAGCCGGTCCTGATCAGCGACCACCTCAACCTCACGGCACGGTCTCCGCTGGTCGGGGCGCAGTTCGTCAACCTGGTCGACGCCTACTCCCCCAGGCTGCGGGCTCTGGCGCGGGACATCGACCCTTCTCTGGCCGAGGGCGTCTACGCCGGGTTGCCGGGCCCGCACTACGAGACCCCGGCCGAGATCCGGATGCTGCGCACCCTGGGCGCCGACCTGGTCGGTATGTCGACGGTGCACGAGACGATCGCCGCCAGGGCCGCGGGTCTGCAGGTACTGGGAATCTCGATGGTGACCAACCTGGCCGCCGGGATGACGGGTGAGCCGCTCAGCCACACCGAGGTGCTCGAGGCCGGGCGTCGGTCCGCGACCCGGATGGGTGCGCTCCTGCGTTCGGTGATCGAACAGATCTAGCCGACCAGATACCGCTGCAGCGTGGGCCCGATCCAGTCGACGACCCGCTGCCGGGGCATCGACACCAAGGGCGGGAATTCCAGCACGTAGCGGCACAACGCCATCCCGAGCACCTGCGACGCCGCGAGGCTGGCCCGTACCGGGGTGTCGGGAGCGTTGCCCGTGGTTTCGGCGATGACCGGCGCGAGTTGTGCGGCGAAGATCGTGCGCATCCGTTCCGCGACGGCTTCGTTGGTCACGCCGGCCCGCAGCAGGATCAACAGCGCTTCGTCCCGCTCCCAGCGTTCGAGGAAGTGCGCGGCCAGCGCGGCACCGACCTCTTCGCGCGGCACCCGGGTCAGATCGGGTAGTTCCAGATCGAACTCGGCGGCCGCGGCGAACAGCCGCTCCTTGTTGCCGTAGTAGCGCATCACCATCGACGGATCGATGGCGGCATCCGCTGCGATGGCCCGGATGGTGGCCCGCTCGTACCCGTCGGCGGCAAATCGCTCACGGGCCGCGGCGAGGATGACGGACTTGGTCTCAGCTGCCGGTCGTCGCATGCCAACAAGTGTAGGCCAACAACCGTTGACATCGTGCCGGAAGGCTCCTAAGTTGATGTCAACAGTTGTTGACCAACAGTTGTTGACAAAGGAGTCAGAGATGCAAACGACCACTACAGACGTCCTGATCGACGGAGCCGGGCCCGTCGGCCTGACCGCCGCCATCGTGCTCGTCCAGCGCGGCCACGACGTGACCGTCGTGGACCGCCAAGCCGAGGGCGCCAACACCTCCCGGGCCGCCGTGGTCCACCCCCGGACCCTGGAATTGCTGGAGCCCTACGGTGTGGTCGACGAACTCGCACGGGGCGTCCACACCCCGACCTTCACCATCCGGGACCGAGACGATCTCCTGATCGCGGTGCCGTTTCACGAGCTGCCGACCCGCTACCCGTACACGCTGATGATCTCCCAGGCCGACACCGAGGCGTTCCTGCTCAACCGGCTGGAGGAATTGGGCGGCAAGGTCATCCGCCCCGCGTCGGTGAGCGGGATCCGGCAGACGGCCGAGTACGCGATCGCCACGTTCGCCGCCGGCGAGCAGATCCTGGCCAGGTATCTGGTCGGTGCCGATGGCATGCACAGCACGGTCCGGGACCAGGCCGGTATCGCGTTCAGCGGCGGCACGTACGGCGAATCGTTCGCACTCGCCGATGTCCGCCTGTCCGGCGGTGTGCCGGCCGACGAGGTCATCCTGTACTTCTCGCCGGCCGGGCTGGTGGTGGTCGCACCCTTGCCCGACGGGCTGTACCGCATCGTCGCCACGGTGGACGAGGCGCCGCAGCACCCCGACATCGCGTTCGTGCAGTCACTGCTGGACGAGCGCGGCCCGGTGTCGCGACCGGCGGTGGTCGAGGAAGTCGCCTGGGGATCGCGCTTCCGTGTGCATCACCGGATCGCCGACGCATTCCGCGACAACCGCATCCTGTTGGCGGGCGACGCGGCGCACGTGCACTCGCCCGCCGGCGGACAGGGCATGAACCTCGGTATCGAGGATGCCGTCATCCTGGGCGAACACCTCTCGCAGGTGCTGGACACCGGGGCCGACGAAGCGCTGCTCGACGAGTACGCCGCCACCCGGCGCCGCGCCGCACGCGGCGTGGTCACGATGACCAGCCGGCTCACCGAACTCGCCACCGCATCGGCCCGCCGCCGCCCCATCCGCAATCGCGTCATGCGCATGGCCGGCCAGCTGCCCGCCATCCGCAGGGCGCTGGCCTGGCGGTTGTCCGGCCTGAACCGACGTTGAGCAGAGGAGAAGCTGATGAAGCTCGTCAATGGTCAACTCGCAGTACCGGTCCGGCTCATCCAACCGGCGGACAACGGGCTGTTCCGTCGCACGTTCCGGTCGTTCGTGCTGGCCAATTTCAAGGCCAACGACGTGGCGGCCCAGCCGATCATCTACCGCCGGACGGCGGCGACCGGTTCTTCATCCCGCGGGCCGTGATGCAGGCTGCGCCGCCTGCCCATCCGGGCCATCACCCTGGCCATCAGCGGCGCCGCGAACAGCATCAGCAGGACCCGCAGCACCTGGGCGGCGATGATGAAGGTGACATTGGAACCGGTTTCGACCGCGGTGGCCAACACCGCGTAGACCCCACCGGGGCTGGTTGCGAGGTAGCCCTCGAGTTGGGTCATCCCGGTGACATTGGCCAGCACCACGCCGAGGCCTGCGGTGGCCGCGCCGAGCACCACGATCAGTGTGAGCGCCAGCGGAAGGATCCGCCCGATCGCGCGAAGTGATTCGCGAGTGAAGGCGACGCCGGCCTGCCAGCCGATCACCATGTAGGCCGCCTGCACCAACAGCACCGGGACCGTGAGCCCGAACGACAGACCGGTGAGTTGTAGTGCCACCGTCAGTGCCAGCGGGCCCAGGAGCCCGGCGCCGGGCAGCTTGGCCCAGCGCCCTCCGACGACGCCGACAGCGACGATGGCGGCCAACATCACCAGGCTGAGATACCAAGGTGCCGAATCGGTTTGATTCGGAGACCCGGCCGGGTTGGCTGCCGGATGCGACCGATCGGCATGAAACACCAGGGTCACCACGAGCGGAATGGTCGCGGTGACGAGCGCCACCCGCAGGTACTGGACGACGGAGACGACGCGATCGTCACCGCCGAGTTCGCGGGCGATGGCCACCAGCCCCGACGCGCCACCGGCGACCAGCGCCAGTGACCCGGTCAGCGGGCTGACATCGCGGTGAAAGCCGAGCAATCCACCGGCGAGCACGCTGAGCAGCAACGTGGCCACGGAGATCACGAGCACGATCAGCCAGTCCGAGCGGAGCGCGCCGACGGCGTCCTGATGGACCATCGTGCCGATGTAGACACCCAGCACTCCTTGGGCGATCACCCCGGCAGGCGGCGGCATCCGGTCCGGTGCCAGCGAGGCCAGGGCCAGTGCGACGCCCACCACCAGCCCAGCGAACAGGGCGGCCGAGGGAACGCCGACGAGATCGAGCGGGACGGTGACGGCGACAGTCGCGATGACCAGCAGCACCCACCGCAGAATCCGCGTCATCCCCTTCTGGCACCTCCTATTGAAATAATAAGGGCTACCTTTGCACTTTACGTGCCCGGGGCGGTGATTAGTGGCGCGATATGCGACAATACCAAGGTATAACTTGTCTATGGCTGCAACATCAGCGACTGAACTGCGTGAGTCGATGATGGCGGTGACCCGCCAGATGCGGCGGCACCGTCCAGATCACGGCCTGACCTTGAGCCAGCTGGAGCTTCTCGGCGAGGCCAGTCGCAGCGGAACCACCACTCCAGCCGAGATGGGCGCCCGGTTGCACGTGCGGGCCCAGTCGCTGACCGACAGCATCAACGAACTCGTCCGCCGTGGCCTGATCGCCCGGCGGCCCGACGACAACGACCGTCGCCGTCAGCTCATCGAGATCACCGCAGAAGGTACGGCGTTGCTGCAGGCCGACCGCGCCGAACGGGACGCCTGGCTGCACGCGACCATGCGGGAGAACCTGACGGATCTGGAGTTCGATCTGCTGATGCTGGTGGCACCGGTCCTGCGCAAGCTGGCGTACGCGGACGCCGCTGCGGGCACACTTGGATCATGACCTCCGTCGCGACCGCCGCCGCCGATTGGATCGCACATGACCCCGACCCGCGGACGGCGGCCGAACTGTCCGCCTGCAGTCCCGATGAGCTCGACCGCCGGTTCAGCCATCCGTTGACCTTCGGCACCGCCGGGTTGCGCGGACCCCTACGGGGTGGGCCCGATGCGATGAACCTGGCCGTCGTCCTGCGCACCACATGGGCGCTGGCCCAGGTCCTCAAGGACAGGTGCCTGGGCGGGTCGCACGTGGTGGTCGGCCGCGACGCTCGGCACCAGTCCGACGAATTCGCCCTCGCCGCCGCCGAAGTGCTTGCCGCCGAGGGTTTCGACGTCCTGCTCATGATGGCGTCGGTCCCGACTCCGGTGGTCGCGTACACCGTGCGGCACCTGCCCGCGGCGGCCGGCATCCAGATCACGGCATCGCACAATCCCCCGACGGACAACGGCTACAAGGTGTTTCTCGACGGCGGTATGCAGATCATCTCCCCCGCGGACCGTGAGATCGAGGCCGCAGTGGCCCGGGCTCCGCACGCCGACGAGATCCGCAGGGCCGCAGTGGAAACCAGCGGCCGGAAGCAGATCTACGGCTACCTGGAACGGGCCGCGCGGGTGCGCCGCAGCACCGGTTCCGTGCGGGTCGCCCTGACCCCGCTGCACGGCGTCGGCGGCGAATACGCCCTTGACGCACTGGCCCTGGCCGGTTTCGACGACGTGCATGTGGTCGAGGAACAGTTCAACCCCGACCCGGACTTCCCCACCGTCAGCTTCCCCAACCCCGAGGAACCCGGCGCGGTCGACGCACTGCTGGCCCTGGCCGACGACGTCGACGCCGAGATCGCGATCGCACTGGATCCCGATGCCGACCGGTGCGCCGTCGGGGTTCCGGGACCGGATGGGTGGCGCATGCTCAGCGGCGACGAAACCGGCTGGCTGTTGGGCGATTACATCCTGTCCCAACTCGAGCCCGGGCCGGTCAGCGAAGCGGCCCTGGTGGCGAGCACGGTGGTGTCCTCCCGGATGCTGGCCTCCATCGCCGCGTCGCACGGAGCCCGGCACGCCGAAACCCTCACGGGATTCAAATGGCTGGCCCGCGCCCAAACACCCGGCACCACCCTGGTCTACGCCTACGAAGAGGCGATCGGGCACTGTGTCGACCCCGCCTCGGTACGCGACAAGGACGGGATCACAGCGGCGATCCTGGCCTGCGATCTGGTGGCCGCATTGCGCGATCAGGGCCGCACGATGCTCGATGCCCTCGATTCCCTGGCCAAGGTGCACGGCGTGCACGTCACCGGTGCGGTCAGCCGCCACGTCGACGACGCCGAGACGGCGATGGCGCGCTTGCGCTCCGACCCGCCGACCGAGCTGGCCGGCATCGCCGTCACCGTCGAGGATCTGCTGGAGCGACGCGGGCAGCAGCGCACCGACGCGCTGATCCTCACCGGCAGCGACGCGGGCGCGTCGGTCCGGGTGGTGGTGCGCCCATCGGGGACCGAGCCGAAACTCAAGTCCTACACCGAAGTCCGCTGCGCACCGACCGATGATCTGAATACCGCCCGGGCTCATGCCCAGAAGCTCAGTCAGGACCTCGCCGACGCCGCGGCGCGCTGGTAGCACCGAACCTTCATGCCAGACTGGACTTATCAACCGCTTCGCCCCATCGCGTCCGCGGTCATCGGGGAACGGCGCACCCAGCGCTGGGCGCTGAGACTCCTGGCGATGCTGGTCCAGGCGGGCGGGTACCGCTGGATTCCGCGGGTGTTCGATCACCCACCGGTCCCGGCCGGGTGGGTCGGCCGGTTCGGTGCGGTGGTCCCGCCGTCCGTGGCTCGCGACGCCGTCCTGGTGTTGCCGGTCCAGGGCGCCGGCATCATCGAGATCGCTCCGGTCACAACCGCGGACGTCGAAACCGTCCGGCGGGCCGCAGCGGGTCGGCGCTGCCGGGTCGTCGCCAGGGTGGACTCCGCCACGGTCGGCGAACTGCTTGTCCACGACGTCGACGAGGTGGCCATCGGATCTGCGATCGACACCCGCTATCTGACCGATCCGGACGTGGCCGCCGCCGTCACCGCCCTGCGGGACGGCTCGGGCATCGTGCTGGCGCGGCCCAATGTGCTGCTGGCCACCGGACCTGGCTGGTTCAACCGGGTGATCGAGGCAGCCTCGCAGACGACGACACAGCCACCCAGCCTGGCCGATGTCGGACTCAACCCGTTCCGCTGGCCAGGGTGGCTGTGGGGTGTGCTGGCCGGGCTGGGCTTGATCGTGGCCGGTATGGGCGCGGGCGCCATCACTCTCGGGCCGGTGCTGCTGAGCTATGACCGGTCCTATCTCGGCCTCGGCGTCGATGACCTGCGCCGGATCAACGACAACCTGGTGCATTTCATCCAGCATGACCGGATCAGCATGGCGGGCAACATGATCGGCCTCGGCGTGCTGTACGCCGGATTGTGCTGGGGCGGTATCAGGCGTGGCCAGGTGTGGGCCCGCAATGCCCTGCTGATCTCTGGGCTGGTCGCGTTTCTCACGTTGTTCTATTTCGTCGGAACAGGTTTCGTCGATCCCTTGCACACCCTGGTGGTGGTGACCCTGTTCCCGATGCTGCTCGCCGCGGTGTGGAACCAACCGTCCCCACCCCGATGGCCGTCACTGCCGGACGGTCCGGAGTCGCAGCGCCGGCGCGCGCTGTGGGGCCAGCTTCTGTTCATCGGCCTGGGCGGCGGGCTCGCCGTGGCCGGGGCGACCATCTCGTTCGTCGGCTTGACCGACGTGTTCGTGTCCACCGACCTGGGTTACATGCACACGCACGGCGCGGCACTACGGACCGCCGACCCGCAGCTGGTCAGCTTCATCGCCCATGACCGGGCCGGATTCGGGGGCGCCCTGATCGGCTCGGGGCTTGCCATCGTGTTGATCGCGATGTGGGGATTCCGCAGGGGCGAACGCTGGGTGTGGTGGACGTTGCTGATCGGGTTCGTGACGGGCACGCTGCCGGCGCTGGCCGTGCACTACGCGATCGGCTACACAACGTTCATCCATCTGCTGCCGGTGTACGTGCTCGTGCTCACCACCGCGGCGGCACTGGTGCTGTCCCGGCCCTACCTGACGGCAGCGCCTCAGCGCGGGCCGAACTGACGGTCCCCCGCGTCCCCGAGTCCCGGGACGATGTAGGCAGCTTCGTTGAGGCCTTCGTCGATGGTCGCGGTGATCAGCCGCATTTCGGGGGCGACCTTCTCTATCGCGGCGATCCCCTGCGGCGCGCACACCACACACACCGCGGTGATGTCGACGGCGTTGCGTTCCCGCAGCAGCTCGATGGTGTAGGCCATCGACCCACCGGTCGCCAGCATCGGGTCGAGCACGAACACCGACCGCGCGCTCAGGTCTTCGGGCAGCGAGGCCAGGTACGGCGTCGGCTGATGTGTCGTCTCGTCGCGCGCCATCCCGACGAAACCCACCTGCGCTTCGGGGATCAGGGCGTGCGCCTGGTCGACCATCCCCAGCCCGGCCCGTAGCACCGGGACCAGCAGCGGTGGGTTGGCCAATCGCGAACCGGTGGTGTCCGTCACCGGGGTACGCACCGCGATCTGCTCGGATGCCGCGTCCCGGGTCGCCTCGTACACCAGCATGAGGGTCAGGTCACGCAATGCGGCGCGGAACCCCGCGTTGTCGGTCCGCTCATCCCGCAGCGTGGTCAGCCGCGCGGCGGCCAGGGGGTGGTCGACGACGCGTACATCCATGCGCTGACCTTAACGGTCGGCGCCGCTGCCGTGCAGGTGGATCCGGGCACGGTTCCACGGACCACGGACTACGGGTTTTCAAGGGTCCGCCGCGGAGTTCTACGAACCAGTCTGAAATGACGCTCATTCTTTCCCTGACTCTGGAGATCTGATCATGACGAAAGTCGCAGCCGCCCCGTCGACCGATGTCGCACCCGCCCGATGACCCTCAGCATCGGCGCCGGGGACCTCAGCGCCGAGTCTGACGAGCAACTGGCTGCCAGGTTCGTCCGGGAAGCCATGCCGTTCCACACCGTCCTGTTGCGCACCGCGCGGCGACTGACGCACAGCCATGCCGACGCCGAAGATCTGGTCCAGGACACACTGATGAACGCGTACACCGGATTCCGGGGGTTCGAGCCGGGTACCAACCTGCGGGCCTGGCTGTTCCGCATCCTGCACAACCGGTGGATCAGCGCGCACCGGATGAAGCAGCGCCGTCCGGATACCTTCGCGGTCGCCGAGATCACCGACAGCGACATGTTCGGCAACGCACTCCACTCCACGACCGCGGAGCGTTCCGCCGAGGACCGGGCGCTCGACGTGTTCTGCGACGACCGGATCCGGGATGCGGTGCTGACGCTGCCCGAGGGGTTCCGAACGGTCCTGTACTACGCCGACATCGAGGGCTTCACCTACGCCGAAACCGCTGCACTCATGGAAATCCCGGTGGGAACGGTGATGTCGCGCATCTCTCGCAGCCGCGAACGCCTGAGGGCGGCTTTGAGCGACTTCACCGACGACCTCTCGCCGACACACGAAGGCGACGACACCCGACGCGTCGCATGACCGAACAACGGAAGGACGCAATGGAATCCGGAGCAGAACTCACGGGGTACCGCGCGCTGGTCACCGGAGGCACCGCCGGCATCGGGCTGGCCTGCGCCGACCTGCTGGCCCGGGCGGGCGCAGCGGTGACCATCACCGGAAGGGACGAACAGCGGGGACGTGACGCCGCGGCCGCACTCGGCGGCGACGTCCGATTCATCGGCGCCGACCTCGCCGACCTGGATTCGGTGCAATCGCTTGCCCGGCAATGTGATCAGCTGGACATCCTGGTCAACAACGCAGCCGCCTTTCCCGGCGCACTCACTGTCGACCAGGACGTCGCCTCGTTCGAGCAGACCTTCGACACCAATGTGCGCGGCACCTACTTCCTGGTGGCCCAACTGGTGGGCGGCATGCTCGACCGCGGCCGCGGCAGCATCGTCAACGTCACCTCGATGGTCGCGTCGAAAGGGGTGCCCGGCGCCTCGGCCTACAGCGCCTCCAAGGCGGCCGTCGAATCGCTGACCCGCACCTGGGCCGCCGAATTCGGTTCCGGCGGCGTGCGGGTCAACAGTGTGGCACCGGGGCCGACCCGCACCGAAGGCGTCGAGGCCCAATGGGGTGACACCAACGAGCAACTCGGCCGCGCCCTGCCGCTGGGCCGCACCGCCGCTCCCGAAGAAATCGCCCACGCGGTGCTGTTCCTGTCTTCACCGCGCGCGGCGTTCATCACCGGCTCGACGCTGCACGCGGACGGTGGCGGCACCGCGATCTGAAGACAGATCAGGGGAACCGATCGGGTCCGGCGGGCGTCCTAACCACATGCCCGCCGAAACCCTGCGCGCCGACATGGCGGCCATCCGCACCCTTGGCGATGCCCTCAACGCGCATGCCGCCGATCTCAGCGCCGTGGCCGCTGCTCTGCGGTCGATTCCGTCACCGGGGGCTGCTCTCGGTCCGATAGGCGATCGATTCGCGGCCGCCTTCGCCGAGGCCGTCGGCGCCCACAGCGCTGCGGTCGCGGCGCTGGGTGCCTGTACCGGCGCTGGAGCTGTCAGCGCCGGGAACACCGCCGCCGGCTACGAGGCCGCCGGTCAGCGGGCCGCTCAGCTGTTGCCGCGGGTGTAGCCGTGCCCGCCTCCACCATGGCGCTGGCAGCGCCGCTCTACCAGCTGCGGGATCTGGTCGGTAGCGGCTGGCCGGCCGACAACCCCGCCGCGTCCGCACTGGACGGAGCGCACGCCGCCCTGTCGGATATCGCCGTCGCGCTCGTGCGGTCATGGGACCGCGCCGCGGGCGATTGGTCGGGCACATCGGCGACGGCGGCTGCGGACTTCGCCTCGGACGCCGCGGCGGAAGTCACGGGCCTGGCCTTGCGGGCGGAGACTTTGAGCGCCGCGGCCCGGGACGCGGGTTCGGCTGTGGCGCAGGCCCGGTCCCGGCTGCAGGCGATCATCGACCACTTCGAGGAACGGGCCGCGGCACTGACCCCTCACCTCGATGAACCGGGCGTGGCCCAAGAGTTGCAGGCCGAGGCGCGACGCGCGGTGTCCGAGGCCTCGGCCGTCGTCGACGAACTTCGTGCCGAACTGGACCGTCAGACGGGTGCGGTTGCCGCCCCGGCCGCCGGTTCGCCGGCGGCCGGAATGCGCCCGGCCTCAGCGGGGTTCTCGGCAGGCTCCGGCGGTATCGCGCCGGCCTCGGCCGGGCGGTCTTGGGGTGCGACGGCAGATCTCCCGGCGGCCTCGAGCGGTGATCGCGCCGAAGCCGCGGTCGGGCTACGCGACCCGGGCATGTTCGGCGACGGCGTGGCGGTGCGGCTGCCCGACGGCAGCACGGCCGTGGCACCCAATACCGTGGCGGCCAGCGCGGTACGGCACGCGCTCACCCAGTTGGGGGTGCCCTACCGCTGGGGCGGCACCACACCGGGCGTCGGCCTGGACTGCAGCGGGCTCACCCAGTGGGCCTATCACGAAGCCGGACTGGACATTCCACGGCTTGCCCAAGAGCAGGACATCGGCAAGGCGGTGTCACCCGGAACGCTACGGCCGGGCGATCTGGCGGTATGGGACGGGCACGTCGCGATGATCGTCGGCGCGAACACGATGATCGAAGCCGGCGATCCGGTGAAGCTGTCACCCGTCCGAACCACGAACGCCGGTCAGGGCTTTCAGGGATTCTGGCGGCCCACGGTGTGAGTGAGCGTCACGGCATCGCCGTGGCGAGCGCGATGTGTCCTCCGAAGTCCAGCTGTGTCGCCATCGTGCGATAGCGCTCCCGATAGTCGCCGTAGGTGGCCTCGTCGCCGCGCGCCCTGGCCAGTAGTGCGCGTACCCGCAACAGCCAGATGTCGCGGACCCCAGTGCGTCGTCGGCCGGCGCGGCGGCCAACCGATCGATCACGGCTTCGGCTGCGGCGAGATCGCCCTCGGCCGCACCATCGATCAGTGCCTCCGCGACAACAGCTGTGGTCGGGGTGCCCCATCGCCGGTGAAACTGCCGACGGTGCCGCCGTAGCGGCGCACCACCGCCGCTGACCGCACCACCAAGTCGGTCATGATCTCGCGCAGGCGTTCGGCACCCACCGCGGCAGCGATGTCCATCGAGTGCACGACGTCGGCGAATAACACAGTGACCTGCTTGTACTCGGCCAACTGCGCCGTGCGTACGATCGGCGCACCGCACTGACTGCAGAACTTGGCGGTCGCACCTACCTGAGCGCCGCATGCCCCGCAGGAGAGATCGGCGGCTGCCGGTTCGCGGTCCCCGACCTCGACCACGCCGATATTGTTTCACCGCAGGTCAGCCGTGTCCGCAGATTCGAACTCGGCCCGGCACCACCGAACCGCGCCCCGAAGGGGAGACAACCTGACTGGCGTCCAGGGCACCCCATTAGGCTGTGCCGCATGGCTGCTGACATCGTGCCGGTCCGGCTCGGGCTGACCAAGGGCGACCTTTACACACTGTGGGCTCCGCGTTGGCGGGATGCCGGCGACGAGTGGGAGGCCTTCTTGGGCGAGGGTGACGCCCTCTACGCGTTCGAATCGGTCGCCGACCTGGCGGCCTTCGTCCGCACCAACACCGACAACGACCTGGCCGACCACCCGGCGTGGGACAAGCTGACCGCAGCCAATGCGCACAAGCTGCAGCCGTCGGAGGATCGCGAGTACGACGTCGTCGGGGTGCCCGACCTGGTCGCCGACAAGCCGACCGAGGAGTCCGTCGCGAGCCTGCACCGCACCCTGGTGGTGGTGTCGTCGCTCGGCTCGGTGTGCGAACTGGCGGCCATCAGCAAGTTCTTCAACGGCAACCCCGTCCTCGGCACCGTGGGTGGCGGGCTGGAAGGTTTCACCGGTCGCTCCGGACGCAAGCGCTGGGCCGAGATCGAAGCCGTGGTCGCCCGCGGCTGGGACGGCGTGCTCGACGCCATCGACGAGATCGTCACCATTCCCGAGGAACTCGACGCCGACGCGGTCAAGAAGGCCGAGGCCGAGCTCGAGGAGCCGGCGCCGGAGGAGGACGAGGACGAGGACGCGGTTGACACCGACGCCGCAGAGGGCGACGACGAGGACGACACCGCGGACTCAGTCGAGCCTGTGCGCAGCGCTGCCGACACCGCCGTCCTCGGTGGCGACGAGGACTTCTGGCAGAAGGTCGGTATCGACCCGGTGCGCATCATGACCGGCTCGGGCACCGTCTACACCCTGCGCTGCTACCTCGACGACGATCCGGTCTTCCTCGGCCGCAACGGTCGCATCAGCGTGTTCAGCTCCGAGCGCGCACTGGCCCGCTACCTGGCCGACGAACACGACCACGACCTGTCGGACCTGGCCACCTACGACGACATCAGGACCGCCGCCACCGACGGTTCGCTGCGGGTGGACGTCGCCGAGGAGAACATCTACGTCCTCAGCGGCATCTCCGACGACATCGCCGACGGACCCGACGCGGTCGACCACGACCAGTTGGAGTTGGCCGTCGAGCTGCTGCGCGACGTCAGCGACTACTCCGAGGACAAGACGGTCGACGAGACCCTGGCGGGCACCAAGGCGCTCGGCAAGTTCGTGAACTACGTCCTCGGCGACGAGAACGCCCGCCAGCCCGAGGCCCCCTACGCCGAGGCCGTCGAGCAGTGGGAGGCGCTGGAGCGTTTCGTGGAGTCGCGCCTGCGGGCGGAGTAGCCGTTGGGGCGATGAGTTCTGGCCGCGGAAGCGGTCAGACCACTCATGACCGCATCGACCAGCCTCTCCACTCACACCGTCACGGTTCCCGGCGCCCGCCTGCACTACGAGGTGCGTGGGACCGGCCCGTTGTTGCTGATCCTCGGCGCCCCGATGGCGGCAGCCGAGTTCGCGCCGCTGGCACACGCACTGGCCGGTGACCACACCGTCGTGACCGCCGACCCGCGCGGCGTGGCAGGCAGTCCTCTCGACGATCCCGAGCGGGACTCGACGCCGGAACTGCGGGCCGATGACGTCGCGGCGATCCTCGATGACCTCGACGCTCCCTCAGCCGATGTGTTCGGCTCGTCCGGCGGTGCGGTGACAGGGCTGGCCTTGATGGCCAGACACCCCGACCGGGTGGGCACCCTCGTGGCGCACGAGCCTCCGTTGCTCGAGTTGTTGCCCGATGCCGCCGAGCAGCGTGCCGCCACCGACGACATCATCGCCACGTTCTCCCGCGACGGGATGTTCGCGGCATGGGCGAAGTTCATGGCCAACGCGGGCTTCGACATGCCAAGCGGCAGGCCGGAGATGCCCGCGCCGAGTGATCAGGAGCTGCGCGACGCGGCGCACTTCTTCACCCACGAACTGCGGGCCACCACCCGCTACCTGCCCGACCTCGAGGTGCTGAAGAACGGGCGGGTGCTGCTCGGGCTCGGCGAGGAATCGGGGCACCTGTTGACCCAGCGGACGACGACTGCGCTCGCCGATCTGTTGGGTACGCGTCCGGTGATGTTCCCGGGTGACCACGGTGGATTCATGGTCGCCCCAGGGGCTTTCGCCGACGCGCTACGTGCTGCGCTGCGCGGCGAACCGGTCTAGCAGGGGTCGCCGGGCGGCGTGAAGTAGGGCACGCCCTCGACGGTGTAGCACGGGACCTCTCCGGGCACGTACGGCACGTGTGCCGCCGCGACGGCAGCGCCGGTGGCGACGTCGCCGGCGACGTTCGTGCATCCACCGGCGGAGAAGTGGCGACCGTCGGCCCCGGCACATACGTCGGCACCGGCGTGGGGAGCCACGACGACCGGTAGGAATACCGCGGAGCAGGCCAGAACTGCACCTGACAACACGGTTGTGATGGGTCTGGTCATGGCTACTCCTCGTGGACCACCGCTGTTACCCCTACATCCTGAGCCAATGCCTGCCCCGGCGCGGCGATTTGGCCAACGCGGTGACTCAGCCGACCAGCACCGCGTACCGGGGTTTGATCACCTCGTCGATCAGCGCGAGGCGTTCGTCGAACGGGATGAAGGCGGACTTCATCGCGTTGATGGTGAACCGCTCCAGATCGCTCCAGCCGTAGCCGAATGCCTCGACCAACCGCAGCATCTCCTGGCTCATGGTGGTGTCGCTCATCAGTCGGTTGTCGGTGTTGACCGTCACGCGGAACCGCAGCCGTGCCAGCCGGTCGAACGGGTGCTCGGCGATGCTGGGCGCCGCCCCGGTCTGCACGTTGCTGCTGGGACACATCTCCAGCGGAATTCGCTTGTCGCGCAGGATGGATGCCAGCCGGCCCAGCTGCTGCGTCCCGTCGTCGAGTTCGGTGATGTCGTCGACGATGCGCACCCCGTGCCCGAGCCGGTCCGCCCCGCAGAACGCGATGGCCTCGTGGATCGACGGCAGGCCGAACGCCTCACCGGCGTGAATCGTGAAGCGCGCGTTGTTGCCTCGCATGTACTCGAACGCATCGAGGTGACGCGTGGGCGGGTATCCGGCCTCGGCCCCGGCGATGTCGAAGCCGACAACGCCCTTATCCCGGAACCGGATTGCCAGCTCGGCGATCTCACGGGAGCGGGCGGCATGGCGCATCGCGGTGACCAGGCAGCGCACCGTGATGGTGCGCCCCGCGGCCGAGGCTGCCTTCTCTCCGTCGGCGAAGCCGGCCAGCACGGCGTCGACCACATCGTCCAGCGACAGTCCACGATCGATGTGCAGCTCGGGAGCGAACCGGACCTCCGCATAGACGACGTTGTCCGCGGCCAGATCCTCGACGCACTCGAACGCGACGCGGTGCAGAGCCTCGGGGGTCTGCATGACTCCGACGGTGTGGGCGAACGGCTCCAGGTAGCGCACCAACGAGCCGCTGTGGGCGGCCGTGCGGAAGAACGTGGCCAGCTCGTCGACCTCGGTGGCCGGCAGATCGTCATAGCCCAGCTGACCGGCCAGGTCGAGCACGGTGGACGGTCGCAGTCCGCCGTCCAGGTGGTCGTGCAGCAGGGCCTTGGGAGCGTGCTGGATCTTGTCCAGACTCAGCGGCGTACTCATCACTCCATCATGCGCACAGCGAGCGGTCAGCACCGATCATTCAGGCTGCGACCCGCTCAATAATCGGTGACGAAACAGGTCGAGCACCTGGTCGAGCGCCGCTCGCGTACGTTGCCCGGGCTCATCGATGAGGTGTTCGGTGAGCACTGAGTGCGGCGACATCGTCGCGGCGGGGTTGGCGTCGGCATCGTCGAGTTCGACCGCCATGAATGCGTCACCGAGCTGCTCGCGCAAGAAGCCGAAGCGTTCCTGCGGCACCAACCGACCGCCGGTGAAGCGCAGCCCCAACACCGTCAGGCCGCGGGCGCAGCGTTGCTTGACGACGGCCAGGTCGTCCGCCGAGATGTCGATCGACCCGCGTTGACCGGCGGTCAGCCCGATCGGCGTCGACGGCTGCGACAGCACCGGAGCGAGCAAGACATCGTCGGTCGCCATTGCCAAGGCGTAACCACCGGTGAAGCACATGCCGACGGCGCCGACGCCGGGTCCGCCGCAACGCCGAAATATGGTGCGGGTCTTGGATTGGTGGGTGAACTCTGACCGTTGGAAATCCGAGAGATCGTCGTCGGGCACCATCTGTGCCTGGCAGCTGGGCACCCGATTGGCCAGAGCGTTGTGGATACCTACATGCGGTCGATGATCAACGGCCGCCGGGTGGGCGCGGTATCGCCGACCGTCCAGGCGCCGTCGAGTTCGGCGAGCGCCGCGGGCAGCCGCTCAGCGGTCTCGGTGTACAGGGTGAACAGCGCCTCGCCCGCGGCCACGGGCTCCCCCGGCGTGCGGTGGATCCGCACGCCGGCGCCGAACTGCACCGGTTCGCCCGGCTGAGCACGTCCGGCACCCAACCTCCAGGCCGCCAGCGCCACGCCCATGGCATCGAGATCGCCCATGAAGCCGCTGTGCGGGGCCGTCACGGTCTCGCTGGCCGCCCCGATGGGCAGCTCGCGACTCAGGTCCCCGCCCTGGGCCTCCACCAGCGCACGGAAGCAATCCATCGCACTGCCGTCCCGCAGGGTCTCCGCCGGGTCGGCGCCGTCGATGCCGGCCGCGTCGAGCATCTCCGTCGCCAGCGCCAGCGTCAGCGCGACGACGTCGGACGGCCCGCCGCCGGCCAGGACCTCCAGCGATTCGGCGACCTCCACCGAGTTGCCGACGGTCCGGCCCAGCGGGCAGTTCATGTCGGTCAGAAGGGCCCGGGTCGGGACTCCGTTAGCATTGCCCAGGCCGACCATGGTGGACGCCAGCTCACGCGACTCGGCCTCGGTCTTGAGGAACGCGCCGCGACCGACCTTGACGTCCAGGACCAGTGAGCGCGCGCCCTCGGCCAGTTTCTTACTCATCACCGAACTCGCGATCAGCGGCAACGACTCGGTGGTGCCGGTGACATCGCGTAGCGCGTAGATCTTGCGGTCGGCCGGCGCCAGCTCGCCCGCCGCGAACACCGCCGCACCGATATCCCGAAGTTGTTGCCGGATCTGGGCTTTCGACAGCTCCGCGGTGAATCCCGGGATCGCCTCCAGCTTGTCGAGTGTTCCCCCGGTATGCCCGAGCCCACGCCCGGCCGCCTGCGGAACACTGGCACCGCAGGCCATCACGACCGGCAGCAGCGGAATGGTGATCTTGTCCCCCACCCCACCGGTGGAGTGCTTGTCCACCAGGGCAAGCGGCTTTCCGTCACGACGAAGATCGGTGAAGTCGAAGCGCTCTCCGGAGTCGACCATGGCCGCCGTCCACCGGGCGATCTCGGCCGGTGCCATACCTTTCAGGAAGATCGCCATCAGCAGTGCCGACATCTGCTCGTCGGCGACGCGGCCGTGGGTGTACCCGTCGATCACCCAGTCGATTGCGGCGTCGGACAGCACACCGCCGTCACGCTTGGTCCGGATGACGGTCGGTGCGTCGAGATGAGGCATGGCCGTCAACCTACTCGCCGGTAACTAACGGGGCCCGGAGTTGTTGGACCACTTGGCCTTACCTGCGCATCAGATCATCGGGCCCGAAGGCGTCGGGCAGCAGCTCGCGCAGCGGTCGCGCGCCGCTCGGGTGGTCGATGAGCAGCTCCGGCCCACCGTGTTCGAGCAACACCTGTCGGCAGCGTCCACAAGGCATCAGCAGACCCCCGTCCGGGCCCACACACACCAGCGCGACGAGCCTTCCACCACCCCCGGAATGCAGGGCACAGGCCACAGCGCACTCGGCACAGAGACCTAGGCCATATGAGACATTCTCCACATTGCATCCGGTCACGATCCGGCCGTCGTCAACCAGAGCCGCCGCCCCCACCGGAAAGCCCGAATAAGGCGCATAGGCGCGGGTTGAAACTTCGATTGCCTTGTTACGCAATAGTTTCCAGTCGATGTCGATCGTCATGCGACAACCCCGGACGTAGGCTCTGAATGCATTCCGAAACCCCAATTCCCGACCCGCACATTAAGATAGGTAAGCCTAACTTTTGCGTGTTTAGCGGGTCGAACTGCTCAACCGTAATTCGTTCGCCACTACAAATGGGTTTAGAGTCGCCCCGAGGTTTGGGGCTAATTAACAGGCAGTCCCAGACGTCCCACCGATGGCGTTGGAGGGCCCGATGAGTACTCAGACGGAGGTACCGGCTCCGCAACCCAGGAAAGCACGACGGCGCACCCTTTATCGCGGTGATCCGGGAATGTGGTCCTGGGTGCTGCACCGTATTACCGGTGCCACGATCTTCTTCTTCCTGTTCGTACACGTCCTTGATACCGCGTTGGTCCGGGTGAGCCCGCAGGCCTACAACGAGGTCATCGAGACGTACAAGACCCCCATCGTCGGATTGATGGAGATGGGCTTGGTCGCCGCAGTGCTGTTCCACGCACTGAACGGCATCCGTGTCATCCTCATCGACTTCTGGCAGCAGGGTCCCCGCTACCAGCGGCAGATGCTCGCGGTCGCCGTCGGCGTCTTTGCCGTGGTCCTCATCGCAGCACTAGGAGTTCTCGGTATGCACATGGCGGAGCGGTTCCTGTGAGCGCGCCAGGAGCGGGCGAGTCGCGGTTGGGCCGTCCGGCACCGGTGATGGAACGTGAGCACGACCGGCCGGCCGCGCTGGACCACCCGCGCGCGCCCCGTCGTCCCCGCGGTATCCCCTACTTCGAGAAGTACGCCTGGCTGTTCATGCGGTTCTCGGGTCTCGCGCTCGTCTTTCTGGCGCTGGGCCACCTGTTCATCATGCTGATGTGGCAGGACGGCGTGTACCGCATCGACTTCAACTACGTCGCACAGCGCTGGGCCTCCCCGTTCTGGCAGATCTGGGACATGGCCCTGCTGTGGCTCGCGATGATCCACGGGGCCAACGGCCTGCGCACCATCATCGGCGACTACGCCCGTAAGAACGTCACGAAGTTCTACCTGAATTCGCTGCTTCTGCTGGCGACAGGGTTCACGTTGGTTCTGGGCACCTACGTCCTGGTCACCTTCGACCCGAATATTGGGGGCTAACCAATGATTCAGGAACACCGCTACGACGTCGTCATCGTCGGCGCCGGCGGCGCCGGCATGCGCGCTGCCGTCGAGGCCGGTCCGCGCGTCCGTACCGCCGTGCTGACCAAGCTGTACCCGACGCGATCCCACACCGGCGCAGCCCAGGGCGGCATGTGCGCCGCGCTGGCCAACGTCGAAGAGGACAACTGGGAGTGGCACACCTTCGACACCGTCAAGGGTGGCGACTACCTCGCTGACCAGGACGCCGTCGAGATCATGGCCAAGGAGGCCATCGACGCGGTGCTGGACCTCGAGAAGATGGGCATGCCGTTCAACCGGACGCCCGAGGGCCGCATCGACCAGCGCCGGTTCGGCGGGCACACCCGCGACCACGGCAAGGCCCCGGTGCGCCGGGCCTGTTACGCCGCCGACCGTACCGGCCACATGATCCTGCAGACGCTGTACCAAAACTGCGTCAAGCACGACGTCGAATTCTTCAACGAGTTCTACGCGCTGGACATCGCGCTGACCGACACCCCGACGGGCCCGGTGGCCACCGGCGTCATCGCCTACGAGCTGGCGACCGGTGACATCCACATCTTCCACGCCAAGGCGATCGTCTTCGCCACCGGCGGTTCGGGCCGGATGTACAAGACCACCTCCAACGCCCACACGCTGACCGGCGACGGCCTGGGCATCATCTTCCGCAAGGGACTTCCCTTGGAAGACATGGAGTTCCACCAGTTCCACCCGACAGGCCTGGCCGGCCTGGGCATCCTGATCTCCGAAGCCGTGCGCGGCGAGGGCGGGCGTCTGCTCAACGGTGAGGGTGAGCGCTTCATGGAGCGCTACGCCCCCACCATCGTCGACCTCGCGCCGCGTGACATCGTCGCCCGCTCGATGGTGCTCGAGGTACTCGAAGGCCGCGGCGCCGGACCGAACAAGGACTACGTCTACATCGACGTGCGTCACCTCGGCGAGGACGTCCTGGAAGCCAAGCTGCCCGACATCACCGAGTTCGCCCGCACCTACCTGGGTGTGGACCCGGTGACCGAACTGGTGCCGGTCTACCCGACCTGCCACTACGTCATGGGCGGCATCCCGACCACGATCCACGGCCAGGTGCTGCGCGACAACACCAACGTCATCCCGGGCCTGTACGCCGCCGGTGAATGCGCGTGTGTGTCGGTGCACGGCGCCAACCGCCTCGGCACCAACTCGCTGCTGGACATCAACGTGTTCGGCCGCCGCGCCGGTATCGCCGCCGCGGAGTACGCCGCCAACCACAATCACGTCGACCTGCCGGAGAACCCGGCCGAGATGGTCGTGGGCTGGGTCGGCGACATCCTGTCCGAGCACGGCCACGAGCGCGTCGCCGACATCCGCACCGCCCTGCAGCAGTCGATGGACAACAATGCCGCGGTGTTCCGCACCGAGGAAACGCTCAAGCAGGCGCTGACCGACATCCACGCACTCAAGGAGCGGTACAGCCGAATCACGGTGCACGACAAGGGCAAGCGCTACAACAGCGACCTGCTCGAAGCGATCGAGCTGGGCTTCCTGCTGGAGCTGGCCGAGGTGACGGTGGTCGGTGCGCTCAACCGCAAGGAGTCCCGCGGCGGGCACGCGCGTGAGGACTACCCCGACCGCGACGACACCAACTACATGCGGCACACCATGGCCTACAAGGAGGGCAACGAGCTGCTCTCCGATATCCGGCTGGATTACAAGCCCGTGGTCCAGACCCGCTACGAGCCGATGGAGCGGAAGTACTGATGAGCGCCCCAGTCATCGATAAGCCCGAAGCCGGCGACCCGGAGCTGCCGCCCGTCCCCGATGGCGCGGTCATGGTCACCCTCAAGATCGCCCGGTTCAACCCCGAGAACCCCGACGCCGCGGGCTGGCAGAGCTTCCGGGTTCCCTGCCTGCCCTCGGACCGGCTGCTGAACCTGCTGCTCTACGTAAAGGGCTACCTGGACGGCACGCTGACCTTCCGGCGCTCCTGCGCCCACGGTGTGTGCGGGTCAGACGCCATGCGGATCAACGGCGTGAACCGGCTGGCCTGCAAGGTGCTCATGCGGGACCTGCTGCCCAAGAAGGCGGGCAAGCAGCTCACCATCACCATCGAGCCGATCCGCGGCCTGCCCGTGGAGAAGGACCTCGTGGTGGACATGGAGCCGTTCTTCGACGCCTACCGCGCGGTGAAGCCGTACCTGATCACCAGCGGCAACCCGCCCACCAAGGAGCGCATCCAGAGCGCCACCGACCGGGCCCGCTACGACGACACCACCAAGTGCATCCTGTGTGCGTGCTGCACCACCAGCTGCCCGGTGTACTGGAGCGAGGGGTCGTACTTCGGCCCGGCCGCGATCGTCAACGCACACCGGTTCATCTTCGATTCGCGTGACGAGGCTGCCGCCGAACGGTTGGACATCCTCAACGAGGTCGACGGTGTGTGGCGCTGCCGCACCACCTTCAACTGCACCGAGGCCTGCCCCCGTGGCATCCAGGTGACCCAGGCGATCCAGGAGGTCAAGCGCGCGCTGATGTTCGCGCGCTGATTCTCTCAGGCGTCGACTCTGCTTGGCGGGCGTCGACTCTGCGCTCAGATCGTGTTTTCGAGGGGAATCACGATCTGAGCGCGGAGTCGGCGCCCGTTTTGCACTGTCACACATCGCCGGGCTGCCTCGTCTACCTGTTATGACCGAGACCAAGACACGAATCCCCGCTGTCACCCCCAAACAAGCCGGCCTGCTGACCCGCGCCATGTACTGGTACGCCAAGCGCCAGTTCGGTGAGGTGCCCGAGCCGTTCGCCGTAGCCGCAAACCATCCGCGGCTGCTCGTGGCCAACGGCGTGCACGAGATGCTGCTTCAGGGTGGCTCCAAGAAGCTGCCCGCCACGGTCCGCGAGCTCGCGGTGTTCTGGACCGCCCGCACCGTCGGCTGCTCGTGGTGCGTGGACTTCGGCTCCATGCTCATGCGGCTGGAGAACCTCGACGTCGAGCGGCTCAAGTCGATCGACGACTACGCCACCTCGCCGCTGTTCACCGACGACGAGCGCGCCGCCATCGCCTACGCCCACGCGATGACGACCGACCCGCACACCGTGACCGACGAGCAGGTGGACGACCTACGCCGGCGCTTCGGCGACGACGGCGTGATCGAGTTGACCTACCAGATCGGTGTGGAGAACATGCGGTCCCGGATGTACTCGGCCCTGGGTATCACCGAGCAGGGCTTCAACTCCGGAGATGCGTGCCGCGTTCCGTGGGCCCAGTGACCGTGTCGCTGGCCTGAGGCTGAGGCCGGGTGGTAGAACACGTTACAGAAATAGCGGTTGGCAGCCGCTGAAACCACCCGCTCACCTAGGAATCAGCCATGCACTGGTACACCGGCAACACGTTCTATGACACGGTGCTGACCGCGGCCTTCGCGTTCGCGGCGTTCGTGATCATCGGCGGGTTCTTCGCGCAGAGTTCCTACGGGCGCTTCTCGACGACGAAACTCGGCCTGAACCTCAACCCGAAGCTCGGCTGGTGGCTGATGGAGATCCCCGCGACCGTGGTGTTCTTGATCAGCTACCTGGCCGGGCCGAACCGGTTCGAGCCGACGTCCCTGGTGCTCGCCGGGATCTGGCTGCTGCACTACGCCAACCGCGGCTGGTTCTTCCCGCTCGCGATCCGCCAGGTGCCCGGCAAGCGCGGCACGTTCAACATCTCGGTGATCGTCATGGGCATGCTCGTCACCTCCATGCACGGCTACCTCAACGGAACCCTGTTCAGCCAGGACTTCTTCGGGCAGTACACCACCGGGTGGCTGACCGACCCCCGATTCCTGGTGGGGTTGGTGATCTACCTGGGTGGTTTCGCGCTGCTGGTCAACTCCGAATCGATCGTGCGGAACCTGCGCGACAAGAACAATCCAGGGGCTGCCGAATACCGGATTCCGTTCGGCGGCGGCTTCCGGTTCGTCACCAGCCCGGCCTATCTGGGCGAGATCATCGCCTGGTCCGGCTTCGCGATACTGACCTGGGCCCTGCCCGGGGTTGCCATCCTGTTGATCACCGCGGGCAACCTGATCCCCCGGGCGCTGGGCACCCACGACTGGTATCAGGAGAAGTTTCCCGAGTACCCCACCGACCGCAAGGCGTTGATCCCGTACGTCTTGTGACGCCGGAGTACGTCACGCCTGCGCGGGCGTGATCTCGATGTAAGCCGTTGGCATCCCGGCCAGTTCGCTGCCGTAGTCGAGACTGCGCTCGAACAGCTTCATCGGCGGGCTCCAGTTGGCGGCGATCACCGCCTCGGCATGCGCATGCTCGGCCTCGGGCAGGATGCGCGCCACGCCGGCCACCACGGGACCGCTGGGCTTGCCGCGCAGATTGCTCGCCACCACAAGGACTTTCGGATTGTTGCGGATGCGTTTGACCTTTCCGGTCGACGGATCCGTGCGCACATAGAGCTTTCCGTCGGCGACGCCATGGTTGATGGGGCTGGGCATCGGTTCGCCCGATTTCTTGAACGTCACCAGCACGATCTGCCGGTAGTTCTCGAACCCGGCGAAGGTGGTCCCCGTGGCCGGCCCGATGTCGAAGGCGTCGCGGTGACGCATCTTGTCCATGCCGCGGAACATCATTCGGCTGAACGTATGTGCCAGGGTTCCGGGCTCGTTCGGCATCACTGTGCACCTCCACGAAGAGGAGATCCGGTGAACTTGTCCGGATTGGCGACATCCCACACCGCGCAGACCTTGCCGTCGCGGACGGTGAAGATCGTGACGCGAGGCATCATCTCGGGGTAGCCGTCGCCGGCCGGCGCGCCTGCCGTGTAGGCACCGAGCTGACCGTTGACGAGCGCCAGCTGAGTGCCGGCCAGCCAGTTCGGCCCGTACCGCTTGGCCAGCCCGAGCAGGAACCGGGCCACCTTGTCCGGGCCGTGGATGACGCGGGCCGCGGTCGGGGCGCGGCGGTTCGAGTCGCCGGTGAAGGTGACGTCGGGATGCAGCAGACGCACGATGGCGTCGAGCTCTCCCGAAGCCAGGGCGGCCATCAACTCGCCTGCGACCTGATTGTGCAGGTCGTCGGCCGATGAGGGCGGAGGATTGTCGGCCACCGCCCGGCGCGCCCGCGACGCCAACTGGCGGGCCGAGGCGTCACTGACGCCCAGCACACCGGCGATTTCGGTGAACGGCATGCCGAACCCGTCGTGCAACACGAAGGCCACCCGCTGATCGGGGGTGAGCCGCTCCAGCACCACCATTGCGGCGAACCGAGCGTCTTCCCCCGCCACTACGGTGTTGAGCGGGTCGTTCGCGTCGAACCCGGTCACCACAGGCTCTGGCAGCCATTCTCCGTAATAGGCCTCGCGCCGGTGTGCCGCGGAGCGCAGCCGGTCGAGGCCGAGCCGACTCACCACTGTGGTCAACCAGGCCCGAAGGTCAGCGATCTGCGTGCGGTTGGCGTCCCAGCGGATCCACGCGTCCTGGACGATGTCCTCCGCGTCGGCGAAGGTTCCGGTGAGCCGATAGGCCACGGCCAGCAGATGTGGCCGCAGTTCCTCGAACTCGCCGACCCGAGCGCTCGCGGTCATGGCCCCAGTCTAGGGCGGGGCAGAGGGCACCCGTCAGGCGCCGACCATGACATAAGTCTTGCGGATCGCCTCCTTGACGAACCACGTCCCTCGCCACCCTTTGGGCAGGACCAGCAGCGTGCCGGGCCCGAGGTGAGCGCTGGTTCCGTCCTCGCCGACAACGGTGCCGGAGCCGGAGATGATGTGGCACACCTCGGTCGCGCTCGATCGGTCGGCAGTGAACTCACCCGGGCCGCATTCCCATACCCCGGTGTCGGTCACAGCATCGGCCCACACCCCGAGCGAGGACTCCAGCTGACCGCTGATACTCGTCGGTTTCGGTTGCGGCTCGGGCATTTCGACCGTGGCCGCGTCAACATGAAGCAGGTTCACCCTCGTCTCCATCGCGTCAGCGCCCGGTGATCTTGTTGGCAATACGCGCAAGCCCGCTCGTGCCGGCCAATCCGCGCGTGGACTCCCGGCGGTCAGCGGTCCGGTACAGGGCATACATCGCCTGAACCCCCAGCCACCGCAACGGCTCAGGCTCCCACTTGCGGACCCGGCGCCCCACCCAGGGCAACCGGGTGAGCGCGGTGTCGCGCTTGAGTACGAGATCGGCAAGGGTGTGGCCGGCCAGGTTGGTGGTGGTCAGCCCACTGCCGACATATCCACCCGCGGTGCCGAGCCCGCTCGCCCGGTCGAAGTCCACGGTGGCAGTCCAGTCACGGGGCACCCCGAGCACACCACACCAGGCGTGCTCGATCTGAACGTCGCGGGTCGCCGGGAACATGTCGCGAACCAGCGCCCCGAGAGCATCGATGGTCCACTGCTGGGTGGCTCCGCGATGGTCGAGTGCCGAACCGTACCGATAAGGGATCCCCCTACCGCCCAAGGCAATTCGATTGTCAGCTGTGCGCTGGGCATACATGTAGCCGTGCGCGTAGTCGCCCAGGAGCTCGGCCCCCTTCCAACCGACCTGCTGCAGAACGGAATCGGGAAGAGGTTCGGTCACCACCATCGACGAGTTCATCGGCAACCACGCCCGGCGCTGCCCCGGCATGGTCGCGGTGAAGCCCTCAAGGCAACGCAGGACGACAGGAGCCCGGACATCGCCACGGGCCGTGATGGCACGTCCCGCCTTGATGTCGGTCACTTCGGTCTGCTCGTAGATGGCGACGCCCATGCCCTCGACCACGCGGGCCAGCCCCTGAACGAGCTTGGCCGGCTGCACCCGTGCGCAGTGCGGGGTGAACAGCGCACCCATGGCGCGCTCGACCCGGATGCGGGCATTGGACTCGTCGCCGGTGAGGACCACGAAGTCGTCCTCGGTGGCACCCCAACTCCGCTCGTACTCCAGCGATTCGCGGAGCCGGCCCATCTGTGCCTGGTTGCGCGCCACATGAAGCACGCCGTCCTTGACGATGTCAGCGTCGATGCCTTCGGACTTCGTGACACCGATGACCTCGTCGACGGCACCCCGCATGGCCCTCATGAGTGCGACGACGCCATCGTGGCCGTGCGTGGAGGCATAGGCGTCGCGGGATCCGGCGAGTTCGGCGGACAGCCATCCACCGTTACGGCCGGACGCTCCGAACCCGGCGAACTCCTTCTCCAACATGACTATTCGGAGGTCAGGCTGTTCACGCTTGAGATAATAGGCTGCCCACAAACCGGTCAGCCCCGCTCCGACGATGCAGACGTCGGCTTCCAGCGAACCGGGCAGAGCCGGTCTTGATTCCGGCCAGCCCGCCGCGCGATACCAGAACGACACGCTGCCGTTCACGAAGTCATTGGCGAGACCGCTGGTCGTACGACCGTCGGGGGACATCTTGGTTCTCCTGTACTCGTGGCTGTTTGATTAGTTGTCGGCGGGCAGGATGGTGGCGACCTCGGGATCGAACGTCAACCAAACCTGTTGGCCCGCTTCGGTCGGTGTGATGCTGTCCGCGCTCTCGCGGACCAGTGCGACGGTGCCGTCGGGCAGACTGACCTCGACCTTGCGCGAACTGCCGAGGTAGATCTCCTGAATCACGGTGCCGGGTACCGCATTGACGACCCCGGGCTCGGCGTCACCCGTGACGATGCGGATGCGTTCCGGCCGCACCACGACGGCCACCGAATCACCGCGCGTCGATTCACCCTGGGCGGCCACGATCCGCCGGCCATAGGCGTTCACGATGCACTCGTCCTCGAGCTTTCCGTAGAACAGCGACGACTCGCCGAGGAAGCGGGCCACGAAGATGCTCTGCGGATGCTCGTAAAGCTCGGTCGGCGAGCCGATCTGCTCGATGCGCGCTTTGTTGAACACCGCGATGCGGTCCGACAGGACCAGCGCTTCGTCCTGGTCGTGCGTGACGTAGACGAACGTGGTGCCGAGTTCGCCGTGAATGCGCTTGATCTCGAGTTGCAGCGAATCGCGCAGTTTCTTGTCCAGCGCGCCGAGCGGTTCGTCCATGAGCAGCACGCGCGGTTCGTAGACCATGGCCCGCGCGAAGGCGACACGCTGCTGCTGACCACCGGACAGTTCCTTGGGCATCCGCTTGCCGTAGCCGTCGAGGCCGACCGTGCGCAACGCGGCGGCCACCTTCTCACGGCGCAGCGCCTTGGCCATCTTGCGCTGGCGCAACGGGTATTCGACGTTGTCGATCACCGTCATGTGCGGGAACAGCGCATAGTGCTGGAACACCATGCCGATGTTGCGCCGGTACGGCGGGAGATCAGCGACGGGCCGGCCGTCGATCAGCAGCTCGCCCTCGGTGACGTCGACGAAGCCGGCGATCATGTTCAGCGTGGTGGTCTTACCCGAGCCGCTGGGGCCGAGCAGGGTGAGAAATTCACCCGGCCGCGCATCGAGGTCTATGGCGTCGACAGCCTTTTCCGACCCGTAGGTCTTGGTCAGGCCGCGCAATGTGATCGACGCACCGTGCGGGGTGTTGTCAGCGGACACGATTCCTCCTGCGCGAGTAGATGGCCGCGACGACGGTCAGACATGTCGTCAGGGCGAGGATGAGAGTGGCGGCCGCAGCGATCGTGGGATCGGTGTCGCGCGTGACCGAGGCGTACATCTTTACCGGCAGCGTCTGCAGGTACGGGTTCTGGATGAACAGCGACAGAACGACCTCGTCGAAGCTCGTCGCGAACGCGAACAGCGCGCCCGAGAGCACTCCCGGGGCCACCAGTGGCAGGGTGACGGTCCGGAACGTGGTCCATCGGCCGGCACCGCAGATCGCGGCTGCGTCCTCCAGGCGCCGGTCGAATCCCTGCAGGCTGGCCATCACCGGCACGATGACGAACGGCAGCGCCAACATGGTGTGCGCGACGACAAAGCCGAACAGGGTCCCGAGCAGGTTCAGCCTCAGGAACAACGCGTAGAGGCCGACGGCTACCACGATCACCGGAACAACCATGGGAGCCAACAGGAATGCACGTATGCCCTGCCGCCCCGCCAACCGGGTACGGCTGAGCGCCACCGCCGCGGCCGTGCCGAACAAGGTGGCGAAGACTGCCACCAGGATCCCGACTTCCAGGCTTGCCTTCA
This sequence comes from Mycolicibacterium nivoides, assembly GCF_003855255.1. Classification (NCBI taxonomy): domain Bacteria; kingdom Bacillati; phylum Actinomycetota; class Actinomycetes; order Mycobacteriales; family Mycobacteriaceae; genus Mycobacterium; species Mycolicibacterium nivoides. The sequence goes on from NZ_CP034072.1 coordinate 4,796,029, forward strand.
GTGCGGCGATCCACGCGGGATCTTCGAAGAACGTGCGGTACCAGCGCGTCGACCATCCGGTCGGCGGGAAGGCGAACGACGGCCGATCGGTGAAGCTCAGCGGCACCACGATCAACGACGGTGCGACCAACCACAAGCCGACCCCCGCACAGAACAACCCGAGCAGGACGTTCCAGAACGTCTTCGCATACCGTGTCATGCCGTGCGCTCCTTACGGTTTCGGCGCAGCAGGTACAGCAGGGCGGCAAGCACCAGGAAGGTGACGAGGAGCAGGACCACTCCCATCGACCCTCCCCTGCCCCAGGCCAACAAGCTGGTGACCTGGACGTAGATCTGCTGACTGATCAGAGCGTCATCAGGAGCGCCGAGCAGCGCGGGTGTCACATAGAAGCCGAGGCTGCTGATGAAAACCATCAGGCAGCCGGCCCCGACGCCGGGGAGCGACAGCGGCACCCAGATCCTGGCAAACGAGATGACCGGTCGCGCACCAAGACTCGACGATGCGAGGACGAGCCGACGGTCGATGCCCGACATCACGGCATACAACGGCAGGACCATGAACGGCAACAGGATCTGACTCATGCCGATGACCACGCCCAGGTTGGTACGCAGTAGCGGCACACTGCCCAGCCCGACGAACGACAGCAGGGTTTGAATCGGCCCGCCGTCCTCCAACAGGATCACCCAGGCAAAGGTGCGCACCATCAGGCTGGTCCAGAACGGAACCAGCACGATGAGGGTCAGCGCGATGCGGACCGCGGGCCCGAATGCGACCATGGCGTAGGCGTAGGGATAGCCGAGCACCAGGCAGATCACCGTGACTTCGAGGCCCGTCGTGAACGTGCGCAACAGGACGCTGCGCTGCACGGAATCGCCCAGGTACCAGGCGAAATTGCCGAAGCCGAGTTCCGGGTCGCTGAATGCCTGCCAGAACATGATGGCCAGCGGCAGTCCGAACACCCCGACGACGAGCAGAATCGACGGCGCCAACAATCCGATGTCGCCCAGCCTCCGGCCGGAGGTGGTGGGGGTGGCCTGGGCCTTGGGTGGTGCTCCGCCCGCCAGAACGTCGACCATCGTCATGGAACGAACCTCCTAGCCCGCGAGCCAGGACGTGTACTTGTTGGCGATGTCTTCCTGGTGTTCGGCCCAGTACCCGAGATCAATTGGGAACCGGTCCTTTTCCCGCTCTGGCGTGGTGGTCAGGTACGACCGCGCCAGGTCGTCGAGTTGCGGCTTGGCATCGACGTTGATCGGGCTGTAGGACGTCAGTTCGGCAAGCTTGGCCTGCTGCTGGGCGCCGAGGTAGAAGTTGATGAGCGCCATGGACGCCTTGGGGTTCTTGGCGCCGACGGGAACGGCGATCGTGTCCGCCTCGGGCATCCACTGGTCCCAGATCGGGGCGAAGGGCGCCCCGTTCTTGACCGCCGAGTACGCGCGACCGCTCCACACCAATGCCATATCGACCTGGCCGGACTCGATGAGCTGTTGGGACTGCGCGCCGGTGGTCCAGAAGACCGTGTCCTTGCGGATGCTGTTCATCTTGGCCAGCGCCCGGTCCATGTCGATCGGGTAGATCGCGTCCGGGGCGACACCGTCGGCGAGCAGCGCACCCTCGAGGACGCCCGGGTCGAGTTCGCCGGGCACGCCTTCGATGGCCCGCTTACCGGGGAACTTCGCGGTGTCGTAGAAATCGGTCCAGTTCTTCGGCGGATTCGCCCCGTACTTCTTGGTGTTGTAGACCACGATCAGCCCGTAACCCATTGCGGGGACCGAACAGTCGTCGGTCTTGGTGCCCGGGGGCAGCTTGCTGATGTCGACGATGCTGGTGTCCAGCGGCATGAACAGCGTGCCGCAGTTCTTGGCGGTGAACACGTTGGTGCTGTCGACCACGTCCCAGGTCACGTTCTTGGAGTCGACCTGGGCCTTGATCTTCGAGTTCTCGGTAGGCCCGTCCTGCAACACCTTTGCGCCGGACTGCGCGGCGAACGGTTCGATCGCCGCCTTCGTCTGCCCGTCCTGGAAGATGCCGCCGTACGACACGAATGTCAGGGTCATGCCCTTGAGAGCGCCCTCTTTGACGGTGCCGGCCTGCGGCGGTCCGCTGCCCAGATCGACGTCGGCCGCTTGGCCGGGACCTGCAGGCGTACACGCGGTTGCCAGTAGGACCCCGGCAGCGATCAAGGCGGACACACTGCGAGCGGCAGGCGACATGTTCATTGTGGATCTCCTTTGGATCTGGGCGGAAAGGTGTTCGCGGACATGGGCACATCCGCAACGGGACGAGCGGCCCGTCAAGTCGGCCAGTCGGTCGGGGGGCTGACAATCCAGATGAGCTCGACTGGCGCGTCACTCAAGTTGTGCACGGTGTGCGGCATGGACGTGCGGTACTCCGCGCTGTCGCCCGGCTCGAGCACGTAGCGCTCACCGTCGAGCTCCAGGGTCGGGGTGCCTGCGATGACGATCAGGATCTCCTGCGCGTCACCGTGCACATAGGCCTCGCCTGCGCTCGACCCGGGTGACAGTTCACCGGCGTAGACCTCGAGGTTTCGCAGCGGCTTTTGCGACAGAAGGTATTTCGAGCTCAGCTCTGACACCTCGATGGTCGGCCGGGCCGCCTTCCTGAGAATGCGGACGTCGGTGACCTCGTCGTCGGTGAACAAGTCCGGGAGCACGATGCCCAGCGACTGAGCCAGGCGACGCAGGGTTCCGACACTCGCGTTGACCTGCCCGCGCTCCACCTGGCTGAGAAAGCCCGGGGAGATACCGGCGCGATCGGCCAACTGGCGAAGAGACATCTTCCGGGCGGCGCGGAACTGCCGGATCCGGGCACCGACCACGGTGTCTGCCGTCCCAGCGGGATCAGGCTCGACAGTCGCACTCATATCGAAACATCCGTTCGTCTCAAAAGAGCAAGAGGATTGTTTTAAGCGAACACTATGTTCGCTCAAGCCGAACTCTATGTCCGTTTAAGGGCGGTCCGCAAGGCTTCGATCACATCACTCACAAATTGTGATGCAGACCACATCTGCGTGGATATCGTCGATCACCCGGGGACAGACCCACGATTCCCGTTGCGGGAATCGCCTCTCACGACTGATCTCGTGGCACCCGTGCGGGCGCTCAATGCCTGCCGAGCACGTGTGGGCCGGTGCGCTCAGGCACGCCGGTCGCGAAGCGCGCCAACGACCACTGGCCGACATCCGGGTCCGGCGTGTGGCCCTCCGCCAGATCGGCGAGCACCTCGCCCATCAGTGCGGAGTATTTGAAACCCTCCCCCGAGTCGCCGCATGCAACGACGATTCCACCCTCAAGCCGGTCGACGATGAACGTGCCATCGGGAGAGTCGGTCCAACTGCAGACCTGAGCGTTGAGCACCGTTGGAACCACCGAACACATATCGGCGCGCACCCGGTCGCGGAGCACAGCAGTCCGCCCGGCATCAGGCGTCCGGTCGACATCGTTGGCCCGGTAGTCCCGCAGCGGTGCGTCCAAACCGACCTTGTAGCCCGCACCGGGCGACGGCATGGCGTAGATGCCCGGACGCTCGTTCGACGGCCCATCGAAAAGGCATGGAAAGTCATCGGAGGCAGCAGGATTCGCCAGATCGCCGAAGTACACCACCTGTTCGAGGTACGGGTGTAGCGACAGGTCGAGCCCGAGTGGCGACAGTAGGCGTCCAGCCCCCGGCCCGGCTGCGATCACCGCGACATCCGCGTCGATCACGTCGCCCTCGGCCAGCACCACCCGGACGCCATTGGCAGATCTCTCCACACTGGCCACATCACGTTCGAGAAGCGTTGCACCGGAGGCGCTCTGGAAGATCTTCAGCTGAGCCTGCAGCGATGCGGCGGCCAGCACGACGCCGGCCACCGGCTGCCAGAGAGCATCCCTCCCGTCGCTGCACAGACCCGGGAAGAACCGATCCACGTCGCCGGGAGCCACGCTCGTGTACGCGACCCCGAGGGCGTCCAGCGTCGACATCACGGCCGGCAGCGACTCGTCGTCGCGCCACAGCAGACCACGGGTGAGGAACACCGGGGTACCGACACGTTCGCCGAGGCGGTGCATCGCGTCGACACCACGCTGCGCCGTCCGCACCCGCAGCGGATCAGGGTCGGCCAGTCGCCACAACCGGGTCGATCCCGCCGATGACGACAGCGCATTGAGCGGGCCGTAGCGGTCGATCAACGTCACCCGGTGCCCGCGGCGGGCGAGTTCCGCCGCGGCGGGCAGACCCCAGGCACCCGCACCGATCACCACGCACGTCATGGTCACGGCTGCATACTTTCGAAGAGAAACTCAGCGCTTGCTGAAAATCGTGCGGTGCCACTCTTTTTCGGCCACGCCGGTGATGTCGCTCATCACGTGCTTGATGGTGAGGTATTCCTCGAACGAGTAGTCGCTCATGTCCTTGCCGAATCCCGACGCACCGACGCCGCCGTGCGGCATCTCGCTGATGATCGGGATGTGGTCGTTGACCCACACGCACCCGGCGTTGATCTCCCGCGAGGCGCGCTGTGCCCGGTATACGTCCCGCGTCCAGGCCGAGGCGGCCAGGCCGTAGACCGTGTCGTTGGCCTGCCGGATCGCGTCGTCGTCGTCGGCGAAGGCCCGCACCGTCAGCACCGGACCGAAGACCTCGTCGCGGTACACCTCGGAGGTCTCGGCGACATCGGCGATCAAGGTGGGCCGGTAGAACGCGCCGGGCAGATCGGGAATCACGCCACCGGTGACCACGCGGCCGCCCTGCTCGGGCGCCCGGGCCACCATGGCGGCCACCTTGTCGCGGTGCGCGAACGAGATCAGCGGGCCCAGGTCGGTGTCGGGATCGTGCGGATCGCCGACGACGATCTTGCTCATCACCTCGGCGACGCCGGCGACGAAGTCGTCGTAGAGGTCGCGCGCCACGATCGCCCTGGTGGCGGCGGTGCAGTCCTGGCCAGTGTTGATCAGGGCACCGGCCACGGCGCCCTGGATGGCGGCGTCCAGATCGGCGTCGTCGAACACCACGAACGGGGCCTTGCCGCCCAGCTCGAGCTGAGTGCGGTGTCCGTGTACCGCGGCGGCGGCCATCACCTTGCGGCCCACCGCGGTGGAGCCGGTGAAGGTCACGACATCGACGTCGCGGTGTCCGGCCAGCGCGGTGCCGACGTCGGCGCCACCACCGGTGACGACGTTGAACACACCGTCGGGCAGGCCGGCCTCGGTGGCCAGCCGCGCCAGGGTGAGGGTGGTCAGCGGGGTGATCTCGGCGGGCTTGATGACGACGGAACAGCCGGCGGCCAAGGCCGGAATGACCTTCCACACCGCCATCTGCAGCGGATAGTTCCACGGCGTGATGGTCGCGACGACGCCGACGGCCTCTCGCCGGATGCTCGAAGTGTGATCACCGGAGTACTCGGCGGTGGCCTTGCCCTCCAGGTGCCGTGCCGCGCCGGCGAAGAAGTCGATGTTGTCGACGCTGCCGGGGACATCGAATTCGGTGGCCAGGCGCACCGGCTTGCCGGTCTGGCTCACCTCTTCGGCGACCAGCTGGTCGGCGTGCTCATCAGCCAGCTTGGCCAGCTTGGCCAGTACCGCCGACCGCTCGGCCGGCGTCGCCCTCGACCAGGCGGGGAACGCCTTGCGGGCGGCATCGACGGCGTTGTCCACGTCCGCCGGAGTGGCCAGCGCGTAGTCGGCGACAGGCCGGCCGGTGGCGGGGTCGATGATTTGATGGGTAGCCCCGGCCGTCGCCACAGGTGCACCGTTGATCCAGCTGCTCGTCACATTCACTGCCACGCTCATGGAGCCCCACGGTAACCGATGGGCGATCCGATCTCTACGCAATCCCGCGCTTAGCCCGGGTTCAAACGAGGGATTTCATCGATTCGGTTGCCCTAAACGACGAATTCCGTGCACAATCGGTGCATGACCAACCCTGATGGTCCCGACCTTCAGGCCGTGCCGCTGCGCGTGAACAATTCTCGCACCGCCTTTCAACTCGATGAACTGTCGAAGGCGATCATCGAGAAGCTGCAGGCCGACGGCCGCCGTTCGTATGCCGGAATCGGCAAGGCCGTTGGCCTGTCCGAGGCCGCGGTGCGCCAGCGCGTCCAGCGCATGGTCGACGCCGGCGTCATGCAGATCGTCGCGGTGACCGATCCGCTGCAACTCGGGTTCGCCCGGCAGGCGATGATCGGCATCCGCTGCACCGGCGACACCCTCAAGTTGGCAGAGAAACTGTCCGCCATCGAGGCCGTGGACTACGTCGTGCTGACGGCCGGGTCCTTCGACGCCATCTGCGAGGTGGTCTGCGAGGACGACGACAGCCTGCTGGAACTTCTCAACACCCAGATCCGATCATTGCCGGGAGTGATAACCACCGAAACCCTCGTTTATCTGAAACTCGTCAAACAGCAATACAATTGGGGAACTCGATGAGCATCACCGAAAAGTCCGATCTAGGAACCAAAGCCAACCGCCACCTGTGGGGGCACTTCGCCCGCCACGGGGAGGGCATCACCCCGCCGATCATCACCCGCGGCGAGGGCGTCCACATCTTCGACGACAAGGGCAAGAGCTACATCGACGGCCTGTCCGGCCTCTTTGTCGTCCAGGTCGGCCACGGCCGCAAGGAACTTGCCGAGGCCGCGGCCAAGCAGGCCGAGAAGCTGTCCTTCTTCCCGCTGTGGTCCTACGCCACCCCGCCGGCCATCGAACTGGCCGAGCGCGTCGCCAACTATGCACCGGGTGACCTGAACCGGGTCTTCTTCACCACCGGCGGCGGCGAGGCAGTCGAGAGCGCATGGAAACTGGCCAAGCAGTACTTCAAGCTCACCGGAAAACCCGGTAAGCACAAGGTGGTTTCGCGTGCCATCGCCTACCACGGCACGCCGCAGGGCGCGTTGGCGATCACCGGAATCCCGGCGTTCAAGGCTCCGTTCGAGCCGCTGACCCCCGGCGGCTTCCGGGCACCGAACACCAACTTCTACCGGGCGCCTGCCGAATACGCGCACGACGAAAAGGTTTTCGGCCGCTACTGCGCCGACCGCATCGCCGAGGCCATCGAGTTCGAGGGCCCCGACACCGTGGCCGCGGTGTTCCTCGAGCCCGTGCAGAACGCCGGTGGCTGCTTCCCGCCGCCGCCCGGATACTTCGAGCGAGTCCGCGAGATCTGCGACGAGTACGACGTACTGCTGGTGTCCGACGAGGTGATCTGCGCGTACGGCCGCATCGGTTCGATGTTCGCATGCGACGATTTCGGCTATGTACCGGACATCATCACCAGCGCCAAGGGCCTGACGTCGGGCTACTCACCGCTGGGCGCGATGGTGGCCAGCGACCGGCTGTTCGAGCCGTTCAACGACGGCAAGACGACCTTCGGGCACGGCTACACCTTTGGCGGACACCCGGTTTCGGCCGCGGTGGCGATGGCCAACCTCGACATCTTCGAGCGCGAGGGCATCAACGCCCACGTCAAGGAAGCCGCTCCGGCGTTCCGGGCAACCTTGGAGAAGCTGTACGACCTGCCGATCGTCGGCGATGTCCGCGGTGAGGGCTTCTTCTACGGAATCGAGCTCGTCAAGGACAAGGCCACCAAGGAGACGTTCAACGACGAAGAGTCCGAACGGCTGCTGCGCGGGTTCCTCACCCCGGCACTGTGGGAGGCCGGCTTGTACTGCCGCGCCGACGACCGTGGCGACCCAGTGATCCAGCTGGCGCCGCCGCTGATCAGCGGCCAGGCCGAGTTCGACGCGATCTACGAGATCCTGCACGGCGTGCTGTCCGAAGCCGGAAAGCTGCTGTAACTCTGGCCTGAAGTCGCTCGAGTCTGCGGTGAGATCGCACTTTGTCGCCAAATGACGATCTCACCGCAGTCTCGGTACGAGAATGACCGGATGCCGCGCAAGCCCCCCATCGATCCGGTCCGTTGGACTCCACCTCCCATCGACCCGCTGCCCGACTTCGGTCCCGCCGAGCTGACCATCGTGCCGATGCCCGGGGAAGGACCCGAGGACGTCGTCGCGGATGCAGCCGGACAGCTGTGGACCGGACTGGTGGACGGGCGAATCGTGCGCGTCTCCCCCGACGGCGCCGCTACAGTCGTCGCCGATACGGGTGGACGCCCGCTCGGCATGCACGTCGCGCGCGACGGAAGGGTCCTGATCTGCGACAGCCTCCGCGGGCTGCTGGCGCTGGACGCGACCACCGGCACGATAACGACGCTTGTCGAGTCAGTCGATGGCAGGAAGCTGAAGTTCTGTTCGAATGTCACCGAAACATCAGACGGCACAATTTATTTCACCGAGTCGACAAGCCACTTTCAGTTCGAGCATTTCTCCGGAGCCATCATGGAGGCCCGCGGGCGGGGCGGCCTGTTCCGGCTGAGTGTCGATGGATCCGTCACCACGCTGCTGGACGGCCTGTACTTCGCCAACGGCCTGACCGTCACCGCTGACGAATCAGCGTTGGTGTTCGCCGAGACCCAGGGCCGCCGGCTGTCGAAGTACTGGCTGGGCGGGCCGCAGGCCGGCACCGCCACTCCGCTGGCAGTACACCTGCCGGGTTACCCGGACAACATCTCCACCGGTGCCGACGGCCGGATCTGGGTCGCGATGGTCTCCCCGCCGAACGCCGCGGCCGAATGGCTCGCGCCCCGGGCGCCGGTGATCCGAAAACTCCTGTGGCATCTGCCTGACCGGCTCCAGCCCAAGATCCGGCCGCAGGTGTGGGTCCTGGCTTTCGACGCCGACTCCGGGGCCGTGGTCGCGGGTGTACAGATGACGCATCCGAACTTCGGCACGGTCACCGGGGTGGTCGAATCCGCGGGCAAGCTCTGGATGTCGACGATCGCATTCCCGGCACTCGCCTACACCGAACTCGCCGCCCTGACTTAGTGCGTCGCGGCGCAGCCACTCTTCAAAGCATGGCTGACACGTCGGGCGCCGTCTCCCAATGCGGTCATCTGCTCCCGATTCAGCGGTGCGAGGTAGAACTGTCGCACCAGCATGGCGTACGTGCGCATCGCCGGGCGTAGGCACTCCTGACCGTGCCGGGTGATCCCCACGACGACGCCTCGCCCGTCTTCGCGGCTGCGAAACCTGCGGACCAGACCGCGTTCCTCCAGCCGACGGACCTGCCACGTCAGCCGGCTCGGCGCGAGAACCAGAGCATCGGCCAGAGCGCCCATTCGCACACGTCGGCGCGCGTTCTCGTTAAGGAGATTGAGTAGCTGCACATCGGGAACCGCGAGACTGTGCCTGGCGACGAGAGCGGCGTTGATCTCCCGGTAGAGCAACTCGGCGGACTCACCAAAGTTCCCCCAGTGCCGCCACTCTTCATCAGTGGCATTCAGTACTCCTCGAGAGTTTGGCGATTCAACTGCCAGCATCGACTCGAACTGCTCCTTTGCCCGGGGCCGCCGCCCCGGCGACCGCTGGGAAGATCACAGCCCAGCCAGAAATATCGGTCTATGCAGAATGGGACAGCCCGGTTGCGTCTTACACTGCCGATCCATGGACGTGCCGTTGGTCCGGACCCGGATCACCCAACTCGAGGACTTACGCAATGCGGTCAACGACGCCGGGCTGAGCGCGTTCCAGATGTCGCGTGAACCGCCGCGCGGCAGTCTGATTCATGCCGCCGACGGTGGAATCGCGTTCAGTTCCGGCCGCTTCGACAGCCGGGTACAGATCCGTGGGCCGTTGTCTGCCGATGGCGTCTCCATCGCCGTCGGCCTGCGGATTCCACCCAGGAACCGGCTGCTGTTGCGGGAAATCGACTCGGGCATCGTCACGATGTTTCGCCCCGGCGATGAGCACGAGGCCTTTCACGACGTCGACTCGCTCTACGCCGTCGTCACCCTGCGCGAGGAAACCCTTGAAAGCGAAGCCGAACGATATGGACTCAGCCTCTCCCCCAACGCTTTCCGGAGCACCGGTATCCACCCGCAACCCCTGGCGCGGACACATCTCGCCGCCATCTCGGCCCACCTGGCTCGCGTGCACCGTGACGGCGACCACGCGCAGCTCGGCTCGGCGGCACTGGCCGACATCGTCGCGGCATTCATCGGTCACTTCGCGCGGCAACCGGCGCCGCTGCCCGCTTTCTCGCTGCGGCAACGTCAGAGAATCGTCGAGGTGACCCGGGCATACATCGACCGGAACCTCGACAAACGTCTCGACATCGAAGGCCTCGCACGGCTCGCCGGGATCTCCCGTCGCACCCTCGCCCGGTCATTCCACGAAACCCTGGGTGAGTCGCCGCAGTCCTACATCGCACGGATGCGCCTGCATCGCATCCGGTCCGATCTCCTCGCCGGCAGTGATCCGGAAGCCACGATCGCCGACGTATCCAACAGGTGGGGCATCAGCGAACTTGGTCGCATGTCCGCCCGATACCGCAGCCTGTTCGGCGAGCTGCCGTCACAAACCCGGATGCGCGGCTCGCGCTGACAAGGCGCCGATTCCCCACTGGAACGGGTTGCAGTTCTGGCCTATAGCAAGGCTCCCGTAGCACCATATTTGAATCTTGAAGGTCTGTTCGCGTTGCTGTAGCGGCGCTAGCAGGACAGTATCTCCAGTTCAGAAAGCATATGAGCACATAGACGTGCGTCGCGATTTGAATTGAACTTTCTCCGACATCGCAGCCTAGAGCCTCTCGTTCCGCTACTTTTCTGGTCGTTCAGCCACGTTCCAGGAAGGATCTCATCGATGCAATTGGCGTTACGGCCATTCACGACGGCCGGTGTAGCACTCGTGGGGGCTGGCGTCATCGCCGTGTCACCGCTTGCGCCACCACCCGCGACAACGTCTACCCATATGTACACGGCGCCGGTCACACTCTCGGCGTCCGCTTCCTTCGTCGACCCGATCGCGTACTGGGGCGACGTACTCGAACTCACGGGCACCAAACTGTCGGCCATCTTCAACGAGGCCTCGGCAAGTCCATTTCCAGGTTTGAGTCAGGTCATCGAAAACCAGACGCGATACGCGAACACGATCGGCACCGCGCTAGCCACTACTGCTCAAAAACTGGAGGTGTATTTCACTTCTGATGCAGTAGGCGATTTCAATTGGGCCACCGCACAGGCCTGGGAGCTGCTAGCGCAAGGTGACGTAGCAGGAGCCACCTCCGCAATCAGCGGCAGCATTACTCGCCTCGGCGTCGCCGCGTACCCATTGCTCCCTATGCTGGCAATTCCCTATCAGATGGGCCAGAACGCGGCGAACATCCTGAAGGCGCTGTCACAGCAAGGTAGTGACTACGGCATCACAGCGAAAGTCGGCTTCGGCCTGCTTGGCGCGGCGCAGCAGGCGGCAGGTGCACTCGCGAACACCGTCCAAACTGTCATCGACGCCACCGAGACTGGCGATCCAATCTCGATCGCCAGCGCGATCGTCAATTCGCCCGCGCAATTCACTGATACTTGGCTGAACGGGCCGGTGATTGTCCTGCCAAACGGGAAGAAGGTGAGGGGAGCAGGATTTTTGAACCTCAGCAGTTACCAGTACGGCCTCAACTGGAATCCTATTAGCGCGCTGATCTTTGTGCCGCGGGCGATCGCTGCGGCGATAACCCCACCGTCGACGGCTCCTGCCACAACCGCCCAGCTCGATAGCTCTTCTGCTACAAGCAAAGTGAAGGTGCCCGCAGAATCGTCAACCGCCGAAGATGCGTCGGCGGCGCATCTGGCCGTTGCGGCTGAGGCCTCATCAACACCAGCGTCCGATCCATCGCCGGCCACCGAGTCGGACACCAGTGCCGCGGCCAACGTCAGTTCTCAAGACGCGACCGAGCTATCGGACGGCACCAAGGCTGGGCCCTCCGGGACCGGCGCCATCGCGTTGCGCCAGGGCCAGAAGCTGAAGGCCTCGCTGAAGAACGCGGCCGGTCAGGCCGAAAAGGGTCGCAACGGGGTGCGCAGCGACCTCGAGAAGACCATCAAGAAGGTCACCGACCGACTCTCGAAGGTCGGCAAGAATAAGCAAGCTGGCGTCACCAGCAGCAGTACCGACTCGTCCAAGAACAAAGACAAAACCGGCAGCGACGACTGAGACGCTCAAAGTACCGGTGACGGGACTTCCTCCGTGTCGGGGGACGCCGGGTAACCGGCAAGCATTCGGGCCCCATCCTCCGGTGGGGCCCGAATGTCTTCTCAGGCCACGTTCTGGCGCACGCTCAATCGTCACCTCTGTCTCGCCAGGGCGAATCGGAGGATTCCCATTTGTCACACAAACCACACACGTCACAGCGTGGCAAACCGGAAATCGGGCGACAATCGCCTAACCTTCGGACACGATGGCGACCTTGCGGAGGACTACCCGGCGCGCCGTGTCAGCGTTCGCGGCACTGGCGATGGTGACGGCACCCCTGATGACAGCCGGTGTGGCCAATGCCGACCCGGCACCCGAGTGCCCCTACAAGGTGACAACCCCGCCGGCCGTCGACGCCTCCGAAGCACCCAAGCCCGGCGAGGTCGCACCCGGCCCGCTACCTGTGCCCACCAAGACGATTGGTGGCGAGGCGCTTTCGGGTTGCGGCGTGATCACCGCGGCGAACACCCCGCCGCTGCCCAATGATGTCTCCGCCGAGGCCTGGCTGGTCGCCGACCTGGACACCGGTGACATCATCGCCGCCAAGGACCCGCACGGCCGCCACCGCCCGGCCAGCATCATCAAGGTGCTCGTGGCCACCGCCGCACTCAACGAACTGAACCTCAACAAGTTGGTCGCGGGCACCCAGGACGACGCCAACTCCGAGGGCACCCGCGTCGGCGTCGGCCCCGGTGGCCGATACACGATCAACGATCTGCTGCACGGACTGCTAATGCACTCCGGCAACGACGCCGCGCACGCACTCGCGGTCCAGCTGGGCGGGATGGACCCCGCACTGCAGAAGCTGAACATCTTGGCGGGCAAGCTCGGTGGCCGCGACACCCGCGCCGCCACCCCATCGGGCCTGGACGGCCCCGGCATGAGCACCTCGGCGTACGACATCGGGCTGTTCTACCGATACGCCTGGCAGAACCCCGCATTCGCCGACATCGTGGCGACCCAGACCTACGACTTCCCCGGGCGCGACGGCAATCCGTCCTATCCGGTGGAGAACGACAACAAGCTGCTCTACAACTATCCGGGCGCGATGGGCGGCAAGACCGGATACACCGATGACGCGGGCCAGACCTTCGTCGGTGCCGCCAACCGTGACGGCCGGCGCCTGGTTGCCATCCTGATGAAGGGCACGCGAGTGCCGATCGCTCCGTGGGAGCAGGCGGCGCACCTGCTCGACTACGGGTTCGCGACCCCACCGGGAACCAAAGTCGGAACCCTCGTCGACCCCGATCCGTCATTGATCACGCCCAAGGCCGACGAGCCGACCGCGGCTCAGGCGGCCTCGGTGCTGCCGCCGGCCGATTCACTGCCGGTGCGGGTCGGTGTGGCCGTCGTCGGTGCCGTGATCGTGTTCCTGTTGATCATGGGTGCGCGGTCGCTGAATCGCCGGCCCGCTCGCTGATCAGCACCTCCCGATAGGCCTCCAACCAGCCGGTATGCGCCGGCTCAGGGCTCCCCCTTGCCGATGTCTGACCGATCGGTCTAATCTCAGACCATGCGGTCAGAGCGGACGAAGACGTTTACCGAACAGGCTCGCCGTCGGCAGATTGTTGAGGGCGCCCTGGAGGTGATCGCCGAACAGGGCTATCCACAGGCGTCGCTGGCGCGCATCGCCGAACACATCGGCATCGCGAAAAGCGCTGTGTTGTATCACTTCACCAACAAGTCCGAAGTGGTCGAGGCGGTCTTCACAGAGATCTTCACCCTTGGCGCCGCGGTGATCGTCCCAGCGGTCGACGCCGAAACCACCGCAGCGGCAAAGCTGTCCGCCTACATCCGGGCCAACATCGCGTTCGTCGTAGCCAACCGGTCGGCGGCCGTGGCGATGCTCGAACTCATCTCCGGATACCGCGACGCGGACGGATTGCGGGTCGACCAGGCCGCGGCCAAGGCCGTCCAGGAGAATCCGCCGACCGGAGACCTGGCCGCTCTCGACCCGCAGAGCATCTTCGCCGCCGGGGTGGAAGCCGGTGAGTTCCGGGAACTCTCACCGCTGTTCATGAAGAACATCCTGCGCGGCGCGCTGGACAGCGCAGCCCAGGAGTACGCCCGCGACCCCGGCTACGACGTCGTCGCCCACGGCGAAGTGCTCGTCGACATCTTCGAGAAGGCCACCGCGCCGTGACCACCATCGTCATCGCGGCCTTCGGCACCCGCGGGGACGTCGCCCCATACACGGGTCTGGCGCAGAAGCTCGCCCAGCAGGGTTATCGCGTCGCCGTCGCCGCCCAGGAGCCGTACCGGGAACTGGTGTCCGGCTGCGGAATTGAATTCCGCTCACTGCCCGGGGATACCGAACGCGCGACCAAAGCCTCACCGGTCGCGCAGGCGTTCGTCGACGGCGCCAGGATGCGGCCGTCCCGGGAAATGCTCGACGAGATGCGCGAGGATCTGCGCCGGCTGGGCCGTGGCCTGATCGAGGCAGCGAAAGACGCTGACCTGCTACTGCTCCCGTCCGTCGCGGCGCTCCTCGGATACCACGTCGCCGAAGGACTCGGCATCCCCAGCGCAGGGGTGTTGCTACAGCCGACCGCACCCACCGGCGACTTCCTGCCGTCGGTGCTCAGCGCGCGATCGCTCGGCCGCTGGGGCAACCGCGTCATCGGCCGGTTGGGCGCGCTCGGCGAGAAGCCGCACCTGGCGCTGATCAACGAGCTACGCACCGAACTCGGGCTGCGCCCGACCACGTTGGCGGGGTATCAAAGCAGACGCGCAGCCACCTGGCCCATCCTGCACGGGTTCAGTGAGCACGTGGTGCCGCGGCCCGCGGACTGGCCGGCGCACTTGCAGGTCACCGGCTATTGGTGGCCGTCGGAGCCCGACAATTGGTCGCCGCCTGCGCAACTGGTCGACTTTCTGCAATCCGGTCCGCCACCGGTGTTCGTCGGTCTCGGCAGCACGGCAACGGCGCGGGGACCCGAGCTGTCCGACACCATCAGCTCAGCGCTGCGTGCCACCGGCACGAGGGCGGTGGTGCAGAGCGGCTGGGCCGGGCTGCACTGCACCGGCGACGACGTGCTCATGGTCGACGAGCTTCCGCATTCATGGCTGTTTCCCCGGGTCGCGGCGGTCGTGCACCACTGCGGTGCGGGCACCACCGCCGCGACGCTCCGGGCCGGTGTCCCGTCCATACCCGTCACCGGAATCATGGATCAACCGTTCTGGGCGAAGCGCCTGCGACTCCTGGGCGTCGCACCTGCCGCCCTTCCGCGCGCCAACGTGACCGCCCTCGAACTCGCCACCGCCCTGCGCGAAGTGTGCGGCGATCCGTCGTATCAGGCACGCGCTCAACAGCTCTCGACACTGCTCGCCGGCGAGGACGGAGCGGGGTCGGCAGCGCACCGCATCACCGAACTGCTCGATCGATCACAGGAGGTACACCATGGCCAGTGACGCACTGATGGGTAACGCCCTGCTGGCCGGGGCAATCGTGCTGGCCGGCGGAGCAATCGGCGCCGGCATCGGCGACGGGCTCGCCGGCTCGCAGTTCATCGCCGGTGTGGCGCGCCAGCCGGAAGCCCAAGCGCGCTTGTACACACCGTTTTTCATCACGGTGAGCCTCGTGGAGGCGACGTTCTTCATCAACATCGCGTTCATGGCGTTGTTCGTCTTCGCCACCCCAGGCGGATAGATGGCGACCATCGCGATCATCGCCATCGGCAGCCACGGCGATGTGGCACCGCTGACCGGGGTCGGTGCGCGATTGCAGCGAGCCGGGCATCGCGTGATCGTGGTGGCGTATCAGGCATTCGCCGAACTCGTCACCGGAAGCGGGCTGGAGTTTCGCGGACTGGCCGACGAACTCGACGGCAACTCAGCCGCTCTGTCGGACGTGTCAGCACGCCAAGCCGCCAAGGCCATGGCGGCATTCCTCTCACCACGCGGCATGCGAGTGCTGGGCGATCGCGTGCTGGCCGCCGTCCGTGACGAACCGGTGGACGCGCTGCTGCTGTCACCGTTCGCGGAGCTGGCCGGCCATCCGCTGGCCGACGCGCTCGCCGTTCCCGGCATCGGCGTTCGGTTGCAGCCTTTCTCGGCGACCGCCGACTATCCACCAGCCGTGCTGGGAGCCTGGTCCGCCGGGCGGTTCGGGAACAGGGCAGCCGCGCGGATCGGCGCGACCACGATCGACGGGCTGTATGGCAGGGCAGTCAACCACTTTCGTGCGCAACTCGGCCTCCCGACCGCCCCGGCCCGGGTGTTGCGACGCCGGCGCACTGATGCTGGTTGGCCGATTCTGTACGGGTACTCGCCCACGATCCTGCCCCGGCCGGCCGATTGGCGGCCAGGTATCGACGTCGTCGGGTACTGGTGGCCGGAGCGCGCGACCGGATGGCAACCGCCCACCGAGCTCGTGGACTTCCTCGACGCCGGCCCGCCACCGATCGTCATCGGCTTCGGCAGCACGGTCAACAGCCGCGCCCAGGCCCAGCAGCTGTCCACGCTTGTCGCACAGGCGATTCGGCGCGCGGGCGCGCGAGCGGTGATCCAGTCCGGCTGGGCGGGGCTCGACTTCGGCGGGGACGACGCGATCGCGGTCGGCGAGGTGCCCCACGACTGGCTGTTCGCGCAGGCGGCGGCCGTTGTGCACCACTGCGGTGCGGGCACTGCCGCGGCCGGACTACGTGCCGGTGTGCCGGCGATCGCGGCACCAGGCCCCTACGGCGACCAACCGTTCTGGGCGCGAAGGCTGTTCGACCTCGGAGTCAGCCCCCAGCCGATCCCGCAACGTCGACTCAGCGCCGACAACCTCAGTGAAGCGATACGCGATGTGTTGTCAGATAACAGCTTCGGAGACCCGGCGGCGAAGACGGCCGCAGCCATCGCTGCCGAGGACGGTGCGGGCGGGGTTCTCGCAGCCGTTGAGAAGCTGCTCGGCTGAGACTCAGCGAATTCGCGGGTTCGACTGACAAAGAATTGCCACTCAAGTTAAATACATCCCGGTCCTGCCAATCCGCCGCCGCTCTCGGCGGGTTGGCAGGCTCACCCATGCCAGCGCCCGAGTAGCTGGTCGGCCCCGTCGGACAGCGATCGGACGATCTCGGCCGCCCCGGCCGGCGTGCGCACCAGCCCCACACCCTGCCCCGCATTGACCGGCGATCCGCGCAGCACGCGCTCGGGGATGGTCTCCGGCCAACGATATCCGGCCGCGACGTCGTATTCGGTGGTCAGCTCGGTCGCCTCCCCCTCGGCGGCCAGTAGGGCGTCGCGCGCCGGCCCGGGCGTCAGCGCCTCGGCGCATGCGGCGAAGGCTGTGCCGACCCAGGCGGCGCCCGCCCCGGCGGCCAGCACTGCAGCGACCGCCCGGGGCGAGGAGATTCCGCCGGCCGCGAGCACGGGAACATCGACGGCGTCGAGCACCTCGGCCAGCAGCGGCAGCGTGCCCATCGCCGGCTCACCGTGGCCGCCGCCTTCGGCTCCGCGTGCCACCAGCACATCGACGCCGGCATCGACCGCGCGTCGGGCCGCGTCGACCGTGGCCACCTGGGTCGTCACCGTCAGGCCCGCATCGTGTGCCCGGCGCACCCAATCCCAGTCCTGCCCGAAACTCACGCTGAGCAACGCGGGCCTGGCGGCCAGCGCGACGTCGAACAGATCCGGCCGATCCTGGGCGACCCAGTGCACCAGGCCAATTCCGAATCGCCGCGCATCGAGCTGCGCCAGTTCGGCGGTCAACTGCTCGGCTGTCGCCGAACTGCCCATCCCGACCATGCCCAGGCCGCCGGCGGCCGAGACCGCGGACGCCAGCCGGCCTCCGGCCGCGCCGCCCATCGGCGCGTTGACGATGGGGACATCGATGCCGATCGACCGCGACCAGGTGGTTGCCAAGCTCACAGCCTGCAATGTTACGTCGTTGTTACAATAGGGATCGCCAGCACATGGCACCGGACGAGGCGCACCCGTACCCGGCCAGCGAAAAGACGGGGTGTTTGGAGGTGTGCCATGGCCTGGTTGATTCTCGTCATCTCAGGTGTCCTCGAAGCCGTATGGGCGACCGCCCTGAGCAAGACCGAGGGCTTCACCCGCCTGGTTCCGTCAGTCGTGTTCTTCGTGGCCCTTGCGTTCTCGATGGTTGGACTGGCCATCGCGATGCGCAGCCTGCCCCCTGGCACCAGCTACGCGATATGGGTGGGCATCGGCGCGGTGCTCACCGTCGGCTACGCAATGATCACCGGCGCCGAATCCGCTTCGGTGATCAAGGTGGTACTCATGCTCGGCGTCGTCGGCTGCATCGTCGGCCTGAAGGCCGTCAGCCACTAACGCCGCAGTAACCGCGAAAGCCCGAGAGCACCAATGGCTCCCATGGCGGCCGCGGCCAAAGCGCCGGACACCCCGATCCCCTCGTGGACCTGCACCCTGGTGACGATCTGCGCGGGGTTCGGTGGTGGCACGGGCGCCTCGGCCAGGCTCTCCGTGGACGTCGCCGCCCAGGCAGTCGCGAACAAGATCAGCCGCGCGGTGACGTAGGCGAACACCATCAGGCCCAGCACCGGGCCGAATGTCGCGCCCGCGGGCCCGCCCAGCACGGACTGCAGGTAGATCGACGCTACCTGCTTGAAGATCTCGAAGCCCACGGCGGCCAGGAGGCCGGCCCGGATCGACCGGCGGAAGGGCACCGGCTCGCGCGGCAATCGGGAGATGATCCAGCTGAACAGGAGCCACGAGATCGAGACCGAGACGACGATCGATATGACACGCAACCCGCCACCGAGCAGGGCGCCGTCGTGAACACCGAGCCAGCGCAACACCTTCCGCATCAACGCTGGGTCGCCGAGCACGGTCAGCCCGATGGTGATCACCATCGCCAGAAACGCCGACACCAGGGCCAGCAGGTCGGAGAGCTTGTTGCCGACAAAGTTGGACTCGGCGCGTTGCTCCCACATCTGGCTCAGCGCCTCGCGCAGGTTCGCCATCCAGCCCAGGCCGGCCCACGCCGCGGTCGCGAGACCGATCACGCCGACCGTGCCGCGCGAGGCAATGGCCGAGTCCATCAGGGTCACCAGTTGCTGGCCGAGATCACCCGACACCGCTTGCCGAATCCGCTGCTCGATCTCTTCGAGCAGATCGGGCCGCCGCGACAGCAGGAAACCGCCGGCAGCGAAGCCGACCATCAGCAGCGGGAACAGCGCGAAGATGGTGAAATACGTGATCCCAGCGGCATAGAAGTTGCCGTTGCAGTCGTTGTAGCGCTCCTGCGCCCGCATCACATGGTCGAACCAGGGAAAGCGCGCGCGCACACGGTCGAGCAGTCCCGGCTTCTCGGGCTCGTCCACCGCCAACCCCTCCCTGGCGCTTATGGTGTTTGCTGGAGAAACCCTATCCTGTCGTAAACCCGAGCGAGTGTCTTCCCGGCCACCTCCCGGGCGTGTTCCGCCCCTGCGGCCAGAACCGACTGGAGTTCGGCCGGGTCATCCAGCAATTCGTCGACGCGGGTCTTGATCGGCGTGACGAACTCCACCACGGCCTCGGCGGTCTCCTTCTTGAGATCGCCATAGCCACGGCCCGCATAACCTTCGACCAACTTGTCGACGTCGGTACCGGTCACCGCGGACTGGATGGTCAGCAGGTTCGAGATGCCCGGCTTGTTCTCCTGATCGAACCGGATCTCCCGCTCGCTGTCGGTCACCGCCGAGCGGATCTTCTTGGCCGTGGCCTTCGGATCGTCGAGCAGGCTGATCAGCCCGGCGTCACTGGCCGCCGACTTGCTCATCTTCGCAGACGGGTCCTGTAGGTCGTAGATCTTGGCGGTGGCCTTGGGGATCATCGCCTCGGGCACCACGAAGGTGTCCGGGAACCGGGCGTTGAATCGCTGCGCGAGGTCCCGGGCCAACTCCAGGTGCTGGCGCTGATCCTCCCCGACCGGGACCAGATCGGTGTCGTAGAGCAGCACGTCGGCGGCCATCAGCACCGGATAGGTGAACAGACCCACCGTGGTGGCGTCCGCGCCCTGCTTCTGCGACTTGTCCTTGAACTGTGTCATCCGCGATGCCTGACCGAAACCGGTGAAACATCCCAGTACCCAAGCCAATTGGCTGTGCTCGGGCACATGGCTCTGAACGAACACGGTGCTGCGCGTCGGGTCGATGCCCAGCGCCAGGTACTGCGCGGCGGTCACCAGCGTGCGCCGGCGCAGGATTTCGGGGTCCTGCGGCACGGTAATGGCGTGCTGGTCGACGACACAGAAGAACGCCTCGTAACCGTCCTGCAGCTGCGCCCAGTGCGTGACGGCACCCAGGGCATTTCCCAGGTGCAGGGAGTCAGAGGTGGGCTGGGCGCCCGAGAACACGACCTGTTTGCTTCCGCTACTCATGATGATCTGATTTTCGCACTGGCGTCATCCGGATTCTTCGCGGGTCAGCTGCTGCAGCACCCGCAGGAACACTTTCCGGTCGTCCGCAGTCAGCTCACCCAGCCAACGCTCCTCCCCGCGCTGGATGTCGCGCTGGACCGCGTCCTTGACCGCACGCCCCGCATCGGTGATGGCCAGCAGCCTCGCACGGCGGTCGTCGGGGTCGGCCTCGCGCTCGATGAAGCCCTGCTGTTGCAGGTCATCGAGGGTGCGGATGATGCGGGTCTTGTCGGCGCCGATCGCGTCGGCCAGGGCCGCCTGCGTCCGCACCGAGGAGCGGTCCAACGTGAGCAGGACGACGTAGCCCCACATCGACAGGCCATGGGCGTCGAGGACCGGCTGTTCGGCGGCGATCATCTCGCGCAACAACGGGGCGAGCATGGCCGCCAGGTCGGGGCGCTTCGACATTCGATCAGCGTAAGCGTTGCCATATGATGTGCTCGCGCTTATCGTAAGCGTATGCCTACTATTGAAACCGATGTACGCCCCCTGCACCGCGTCGCCGTCCTGCGCTCCGTCGATGTCGTCGACGCTGTCCGCACATCCGACCTGGACCGCCCCACCCCCTGCGCGGGGTGGACGCTGGGCGATCTGCTGGCCCACATGACCGTGCAGCATCGCGGGTTCGCCGCCGCTGCCCGCGGACACGGTTCAGATGAAGCGCACTGGAACGTCGAGACAGTGGCCGACGCCGTGCGTGCCGACCCCGTCGGCACATACACCGCGGCCGCGCACGACGTGCTCGACGCCTTCGCCGCCGACGGGATCACCGAGGCGACGTTCGCCCTACCCGAGTTCGGACCGGATGCGACGTTCCCTGGCGCGCTGGCGATCGGATTCCACCTCGTCGACTACGCGGTGCACGGCTGGGATGTCGCGGCCGCCCTCGGTGCGGCCTACGGATTGCCGGACGACGTCGTCGCCGCCGTCCTCCCGTTGGTGATGGCGATCCCCGACGGCGACTTCCGCGACAGTCCGGCCTCACCGTTCGACCGGGCCGTCAATGCCTCGGGGGCAACAGATTTCGACAAGGTCCTGCTACATCTGGGCCGGCGCCCGGACTGGCGTCAGCCGTAACTGACCGTCACCGGTGAGTGATCCGACCATCGCAGTGCGTACAGCTCGGCCCGATCCACCCATGCGGATGTGGCCCTGCCCGCCAGCGTCGGGCTGGCCAGGTGATAGTCGATGCGCCAACCGGCGTCGTTGTCGAAGGCCTTGCCGCGCCACGACCACCAGCTGTAGGGCCCGGCCACATCGGGATGCAGTACCCGCACCACGTCCACCCAGCCCGTTCCGAGCAGCTCGGTGAGCCACGCCCGTTCGCTGGGCAGGAAGCCGGCCTTCTTGACGTTGCCCTTCCAGTTCTTGATGTCGTTCTCGGTGTGCGCGATGTTCCAGTCACCGCACAGCACCGCGTCGCGACCATGCAGCTCGGCCATCCGCGCGGCGATGGTGGCCATGAACCGTTCCTTCTCCAGCTGCCGGTCCGTCTCGGCCTCCCCGGTCGGGACGTACACGCTGGCCACCGTCACCCCCGCGGTATCCACCTCGAGGTAGCGCCCGTGGGCCTCGAACTCGTCGGAGACCAGCAGCCGCGACGCCTCGATGGGATGCCGGGACAACACCGCAACCCCGTTGCGGCCCTTGACATGCGGTTCGGCCGAGGCGACGTTCCAGCCGTCGGCCAGGGCCGGCGCCAAGGCATCGCTGAGCTGCTCGTCGTCGGCGCGGGTCTCCTGCAGACACACGACGTCGGCCTCGGTTTCCTTGAGCCAGGGCAGCAGGCCGAGATTGTCTGTGGACCGCTGCTTGACCGCGGCGCGAATGCCGTTGACGTTGATGGTGCTGACGGTCAGAGGTCCCGGAGATGCCACGGCCAAGACCCTACCGACCGCCGCCGACACCCACCGACACCCTCTTGCGGTACCGGCGGTATCACCTTAATGTCGGGCGGCATGGCTGAACGTGCTCCCATCCACCTCGGCACCCCCGACGGCGACCCGATCCTGCTGCTGCATCCGTTCCTGTTGTCGCAGAGCGTGTGGAAGTACGTCGCACCGCAGCTCGCGCGGACCGGCCGCTACGACGTGTTCGCCCCGACCATGGCCGGCCATCACGGCGGCGCGCACGCGCCGATGCTCCTCGACGTCGCGACGCTGGCCGACGATGTCGAACGCCGGCTCGACGAGCTCGGCTGGACCACCGCGCACATCGTCGGGAACTCGCTGGGCGGCTGGGTGGCCTTCGAACTGGAACGCCGCGGCCGGGCCCGCACACTGACCGGCATCGCCCCCGCGGGCGGCTGGTCGATGTTCACCCTCGCCAAGTACGAGATCATCGCCAAGTTCATGGCAGCCCTGCCGGTGGTGCTGGCCACCGCGGCATTGCGTCAGAAGGTGCTGAAACTTCCGCTGTCCGAGCAGATCTCATACCTGGCCGTCAGCGCCACACCCGAGGTGCTCAACGCCGGTGACCGCCACGACCTGATCGACGACGTCGCGCACTGCCCCGCGTATTTCAAGCTCATGGTGAAGGCACTGACCACCCCGGGGCTGATGGAGATCGGCGATTCTCACACCCCGACCCAGCTGGTGATCTGCGAGAAGGACCGCGTGCTGCCGGCACCACGATTCACCCGGCACTTCACCAGGAGCCTGGCGCCGGACGCGGTGGTGACCACGCTCAAGGGAGTGGGACACGTCCCGATGTTCGAGGCGCCAGACACCATCACCGGGGTGATCACCGAGTTCGTCGACCGGCACATCGGTCAAACGCGCGCAACGGGGTGATCGACCATGCGCGCGGGACATCCAGTCTGCGCACAGATCGAGAATTCGGGCGTTTTGAGGATCTGAGCGCAGGCTCGGGGATCTGAGCGCAGGCTCGGCGCGGACGATTGCCGCGCCGAGCCCCGATCTCAGCCCTCGGAGGCCGCCAGCGTGTCGTTGAGCGTCTTGCTCGGACGCATCACCGCGGCGGTTTTCTCGGGGTCCGGGTAGTAGTAGCCACCGATGTCGGCCGGTTTGCCCTGCGCCGCATTGAGTTCGGCGACGATGGCCTGCTCCTGCTCGCCGAGCGCCTTGGCCAGCGGCGCGAAGTGCGCGGCCAGCTCCTTGTCCTCGGTCTGCTCGGCCAGCGCCTGCGCCCAGTACAGCGCGAGGTAGAACTGGCTGCCGCGGTTGTCCAGCTCACCGGTCTTGCGCGACGGGGACTTGTTCTCGTTCAACAACTCTCCGGTCGCGGTGTCCAGCGTGGCAGCCAGCACCTTGGCCTTCGCGTTGTCAGTCTTGTTGCCCAGATCCTCCAGGCTGGCGCCCAACGCGAGGAACTCGCCCAGCGAATCCCAGCGCAGGTGGTTCTCCTCCACCAGCTGATGGACGTGCTTGGGCGCCGAGCCGCCGGCACCGGTCTCGTACAGCCCGCCACCGGCCATCAACGGCACGATCGAGAGCATCTTGGCGCTAGTGCCCAACTCCAGGATCGGGAACAGGTCGGTCAAGTAGTCACGCAGGATGTTGCCGGTCACCGAGATGGTGTCCTTGCCGCGGATCAGTCGCTCCAGGGTGTAGCGCATGGCCCAGACCTGCGGCAGGATCGTGATCTCCAGGCCCTCGGTGTCCTCTTCCTTGAGGTACGCCTTGACCTTCTTGCGCAGTTCGTTCTCGTGCGGGCGCTCGTCATCGAGCCAGAACACGGCAGGCATTCCGGACAACCGAGCCCGATTGACGGCCAGCTTGACCCAGTCCCGGATCGGGGCATCCTTGACGACCGGCATCCGCCAGATGTCGCCCTCCTCGACCTCCTGGCTCAGCAGCACCTCGCCGGATTCGATGTCGACGATCTTGGCCACACCGGCCTGCGGGATCTCGAAGGTCTTGTCGTGGCTGCCGTACTCCTCGGCCTGCTGTGCCATCAGACCGACGTTGGGCACCGTTCCCATGGTGGTCGGATCGAACTGGCCGTGGGTCTTACAGAAGTTGATCACTTCCTGGTACATCCGGGAGAACGTCGACTCCGGGTTGACGGCCTTGGTGTCCTTGGTGCGGCCGTCGGCGCCGTACATCTTGCCGCCGAGGCGGATCATCGCCGGCATCGACGCGTCGACGATGACGTCGCTGGGCGAGTGGAAGTTCGAGATGCCCTTTGCCGAATCCACCATGGCCAGCTCCGGCCGGTGCTCATGGCAGCGGTGCAGGTCCTCGATGATCTCCTCACGCTGCGAAGCCGGCAGCGCCTCGATCTTGCTGTAGAGGTCCGACAGACCGTTATTGACGTTGACACCGAGCTCGTCGAACAGCTTCTGATGCTTGGCGAAGGCGTCCTTGTAGAAGACCTTGACGGCGTGGCCGAACACGATCGGGTGGCTGACCTTCATCATGGTCGCCTTGACGTGCAGCGAGAACATCACGCCGGTCTTGTAGGCGTCCTCGATCTGCTCCTCGTAGAACTCGATCAGCGCTTTCTTGCTCATGTACATCGAGTCGATGACGTCGCCCGCGTCGAGCTTGACCTCGGGCTTCAGCACGACAGTCTCGCCGGATGCCGTCTCCAGCTCCATGCGTACGTTGCGCGCCTTGTCCAGCGTCATCGACTTCTCACCGTGGTAGAAGTCGCCGGTCTTCATGGTGGCGACATGGGTCCGCGAGGCCTGCGACCACTCACCCATGCTGTGCGGGTGCTTGCGCGCGTACTCCTTGACCGCCTTGGGTGCGCGGCGGTCCGAGTTGC